>NZ_JACHDC010000004.1:0-444927 GCF_014200875.1 Paraburkholderia sp. HC6.4b | reverse complement strand
ACCCAACAACAGCGGGCCGTAACCGCCCCCTGTTGTTGGCGCATTTATTCAACCTTGCGCCGCCATCTGGTGGCGCTTTTACACCGCCGCTAACACCAGGAGGCATCTAATGAAAAAGCCTGACTATGCAGCGATGGTACAACAACTAGAGCTTACACCTCTGGCTGTCGTCGAAGCAATCGAGGACCTTAACGTGTGGGTCTGTCTGCATCCTAAGTTTGTGAAGCTTTTGCAGACCATTCTGAATGCTATCAATGGACGTTCTCGGGATCTGCTGATTGTTGTCATCGGGCCGGCCCGTGTAGGCAAGACGACCCTGTTTGAGGCAATAGCGGGGATAGTCGATGAGATGGCGCAGCAGGCAGGGAAGACACGGGGCTGTTTCAGATTTTCAGTGCCCTCTCCTGACAAGAGAGGCCGGTTCAATTGGACCGCGGCAATCACACAGGCGTATGCGTTAAGCGGCGAAATCCTTCCTTTCAACAAGATCCTATATGGTGATATTACCGAAGGCGCACCCCGTCGTAATCCGGGCGTCGTTTCGGACGCAGAGCGAGAAGAGGCACTGTGGCAGAGTTTCGTCAAGAACGTCCGCCTGGAAGGGCTCGTCATCATCGTTGATGAGGGTAACACGATCCCCGTGACACTATAGGAACTTCAGGTGACGCGGGCAATACACTCGCTTAAGGATATCGTCGCGCAAACCGGCCGGCCACTCATGATCTTCGGAACTTCCACCATCAGGCATATTGTCGAGCACGACACGCAGCTGAAAGTACGTACGAAGGTGTTGAGGCTTGACCCTTATGGGGAAAAGATAGAGGAGATGGAAGGTTTCGTCACGTTCATCGAGGAAATGGAAAAGCGGCTTGGTCCTGAATTCTGCGAGCCGGGCAGCCTGTCGTCGCATGCTGTGGAGATCCGCCGAGGCGTGGATGGCAGGCCCGGCCTCGTGGTTCGGCTGGCGACTGATGCGCTGAGTCAGCATGGTCATGAACGCCGGTTGAACTGGAAACTCTACAGCAAATATCTCAATGAACTGGCGGCATCCTCGGGAGAGGACCTTGCAACGGAGCGGCGCGTGACGAACCGACCGATCGTTGCGGCAGCCGAGGCACCTATTACCAAAAAAGCACCCAAGTCGGGTAAGGAAGAACGAAATGGCCGTGTCGGAGCAACAAAAAATACCAATGCGCCCAATCATCCCTTCGGGGAAATTTGACGTGGTTGAGCCGAATGGCATCGGCACCGGTCTTGTCGAGGCATCTTCGAGTGTCTGGAAGCGGGCAGCAGAGCGCGCGTCCGTTAGTGTCGGCGATTTTGTAAGATGGGCGTTTGATGAGTATCCAGCGCCCTTCGAGTATCCACACAGAGTCACCGGCCAACTCGCGCTACTTAGAAGATTTCGGGGGATCGACGGAGCAAAGGCGGTTGCTGGAGTGTACCTCGGCCCGCTGAGGAGCCTGGTGGCGTCCGACCACATAGAAGCGTGCACGTTTCGTCCGTTTACTGGTCTTGTCCGTGGCCAGGATCTGCTGCGTCGCGATCGAGCCTGGTGTCCCTTGTGTCTCGCCTCAATGCTATCGGGTCCGGGTGCGTATGAGCCCTTGTTGTGGCGCCTACGGGCCGTAACGGTGTGCCCGGTACACGAAGTTGATCTGGTTATGTCTTGCCATGCCTGCGTGGCGCCTCAACAAGCTATTATTGGGCGCTTTGGCAGGGCAGGCTGTTGTAACCGGTGCGGCACGTGGATGGGAACGGAGGACGCCGTTCGTGGGCTGCGGCGTGCTGACGAGTTCGAGGTCAGGATGTCAAAGGCGATCATGAGCTTGTTGGCACGAGCTCCAGAGTTCGCGGATCACGGTCATGACGGGCGCTTTACAATGCGACAGTTATTGGCGGTAACTGGAGTGCATGAGCTTTTGATCTCGAAGTTTGGCTTTTCGCGTAGAACAATTTGGAGCTACGCGTCCGGACAGTGGTTGCCTGAACTGGCACTCTTGGCGACGATAGCTTCTGTTTCGCGGCAACCGCTGCATCGCGTGATTCGGGGACAGGTTTTGCCTTGGAGCAGCGCGGATACGTCAAGTATTGCTACATCAAAGATACGGACACCACGGAACTGGGAAGTGCTTGAACGTGAGTTAGAAGCGCTTGCAAGTGGTCCTGCCTACGTCAACCTGGAAAAGGCCTGTGAACGGCTAAATCTAGGTAGGACGGCCGCAAAAGCCCATTTTCCGGATCTGGTCGCCCGAATAGTGCAAAGAGGAAAATTGTCAAGAGCGGAAAGTTCGGCAGCGACCAAGCGGGCGAGGTTATCCGAAATGCGCGATGCATTCAGGCTGCTAGTCGCAGCTGGAGTGTATCCGTCATGCCGGAAAATAGTCAAGATCTCCGGCGCTGACTTTAGGACAGTTGGTGATGGTTACAAAAAGATGCTTGATGAAGAGTGGCTTCGTGTTGGCGGGGAAACGAACTTGAGAAGGAGACCCGCTTCGAGTACATCTGTTAATCGAGGAGGGTCGTAATGGTCCGCTCATTCCGCTCACGTGTCGCAGCGCTGCACCGCAATCCCGGTGATATAACTAAGGGTTTCCGCGCAGGGTAGCCGACGGGGGCCGGTTAGTTAGCGAATGGGCCAGCGACCCTCTGCAGTCGCTCCACATGCAGATCGGATGCGACTAGCAGCAGCATGCGGTTCCTGTGGGAGTAGCGTTTGTACATCGCTTCTTGCGCTTACCATACTCGTATATTTATCTTGCTATGAGTCGCAGGGACATCGAGGTGGAAACCGGTCGGGGGGACCTGGAGAGCAGTTCAGCAGTCTCGCGCTGAGGTGTGCGAAGCACCTTGTCTGTTCCGTTTCGCGACCTTTATCGCGAGCGCGTCTACGAAAGACGCCCGATGGCTGATGCGCGGGGGATACCAGTGAATGGACAGTGGACGGGATGCAGCAGGCCGCAACCATTTGGGTGAAGGAGATGAACTCGCAAATGAAACGCTGGGTTTTGCGGCGTGCGTCGCTCTTGTCGTAGCGGCAAACTCTCGCGCCGCGACGCTAATCCGGACACACCGTCCATGGTGCCCTCTCTGTCTCACGATTTTGTACGCCACGGATGTTGACGCTTGCACGCATCAACACGTACGTCTTGAGGTTCAGTGTCCGTACGGCGGCCGCGACCGGCAGCCATCATTTTCCGCCTTTACCAACATTGCCTGTTGTCGCGGATGTGGAAAGTGGCTGGGAACACTGGTTCCGGGCGAGTCAACGTCTATGGGCGAACTAGACAGATTCGTTTCGCGCACCATTGAAGACGCATTGTAGTTGTACACCGTCAGGGACGACATCGAACTCATCTGCTCGGATGTCGCAGTGCGTGCGCTACTTTCTATAGTAGGCCGTCTGCGCAGATGGGGCGGGCATTGGGAAGCCTGCCTTCGCACGTCTACACCTTGCCGCCGGTCGTCAAGGCATGCAGGACATGCGTCCCGGAAAGCAAAATGAAATTGCACAGTAATTCCTTGCGCACCAATTCGGTGCGCCCGGGGCTGGCTACCGTTGCTGGGCTACAAAGGGAAGCAGTTAACTCGAAAGTTAAAGATTTATGGTTCCCGTACCATAAACAGATCAGGGATATCCCTCGGTTGTCCGGCTGGTAAGCCGGGCGTAACATCCACAGCTAGAAATGTTACCGGTAACTTAACCGGCGGTGCGAAATCGCACGAGCCGCGAGGCAACGGCATTTCCGACCAAAAATACGCTGATGGAGATACGAATGACCGCCGTACCGCCCGCCATCGTCGCGCCCGCCGCGCGCGTCGACGAGTTCGAGGAAAGGACCTATCGCAAGGTCGTGCGCCGGCTGCTGCCGGTACTGTTGCTGTGCTATGTGGTTGCGTATCTGGATCGCGTGAACGTCGGCTTCGCGAAGCTGCAGATGCTCGACGATCTCGGCCTGTCCGACACGATGTACGCGATCGGCGCGAGCGTGTTCTTCTGGGGCTATTTCATCTTCGAAGTGCCCAGCAACGTGTTCCTGCATCGCTACGGCGCGCGCTTCTGGATCGCGCGGATCATGTTCACGTGGGGGCTCGTGTCGATGGCGCTCGCGTTCGTCGCGCCGCTCGCGCGCGTCGCGCACGTCGAAACCGCGACGATGTTCTACATCCTGCGCTTTCTGCTCGGGCTCTGCGAGGCCGGCTTCTTCCCCGGCGTGATTCTGTACCTGAACTTCTGGTTTCCGTCGCAGCGCCAAAGTCGCGTGATGTCAGGCTTTCTGATCGCAATGCCGGTCAGCCTGATGCTCGGCGGCATCGTGTCGGGCTGGCTGATGGACCATACGGCCGGCCTGCTCGGCTATCAGGGCTGGCAATGGATGTTGCTGATCGAAGGCGTGCCGTCGCTGCTGACCGCGTTCGTGGTGTACTTCTCGCTCGACGACGGCATTGACCGCGCGCGCTGGCTCACGCCGCAGGAGAAGAGCCTGCTCGCGGCGAATCTGCAGCGCGAAAGCGCGCACAAGACAGCGCGCTTCGGCTCGGCGGTGCGCGATCCGCGCGTCTGGCTGCTGGTCGCGATTTTGCTCACGTTCAATACCGGCTTCTACGGCCTCGCGTTCTGGCTGCCGTCGATCATCAAGGCGACCGGCGTGCAGGATCCGTTGCATATCGGCCTGCTGACCGCGATCCCGTACGGCGTGGCCATCATTGCGACGCTCGCGAACGCCGCGCATTCGAAGAAAACCGGCGAGCGGCGCTTGCATGCGGCGATTCCCGCGCTGATCGGCGGAATCGGTCTGATCATGAGCGCGGCTTTGGCGCATCATGTGGTGTGGGCGATCACGTTTCTGACGATCGCCACCGCCGGCATCCTTGCGCTGATGCCGATTTACTGGACGTTCCCGGGACAGCTGCTGTCGGGCGCCGCCGCGGCGGCCGGCATCGCGATGATCAACGCGATCGGCAATCTGTCCGGCTTTACCGGTTCGATGATCACCGCCGTAGCGAAAGATTTGACCGGCGACATCAACAACGGCACTTACGCACTCGGTGCGTGTCTGCTGGTCAGTTGCGTGCTGATCCTGCTCGTGCCGCGCACGATGCTGACGCGGGCCGCCTCGAATGAAGGCAGCGGCCCCGGCCGCGAGACAGCGCGGGCACAGAAACACGCAGAGCACGCATAAGAAACCCTTACCCAGACAGAGAGACAAGCATCATGTCAGTATCCACCCCGCGCCGGCTGCGCAGCCAGGAATGGTTCGACGATCCCTCGCATGCGGATATGACGGCACTGTACGTCGAGCGTTTCATGAACTACGGTCTGACGCGCGAAGAGCTGCAGTCGGGCCGGCCGATCATCGGCATCGCGCAGACCGGCAGCGATCTCGCGCCGTGCAACCGGCATCACATCGAGCTCGCGGCGCGCACGAAGGCCGGTATTCGCGACGCGGGCGGCATTCCGATGGAGTTTCCGGTGCATCCGCTCGCCGAGCAGAGCCGCCGGCCGACCGCCGCGCTCGATCGCAATCTCGCGTATCTGGGCCTCGTCGAAATCCTGCACGGCTTCCCGCTCGACGGCGTCGTGCTGACCACCGGCTGCGACAAGACCACGCCCGCGTGCCTGATGGCGGCGGCCACCGTCGATATGCCGGCGATCGTGCTGTCAGGCGGCCCCATGCTCGACGGCTGGCACGACGGCAAGCGCGTCGGGTCGGGCACCGTGATCTGGCATGCACGCAATCTGCTGGCGGCCGGCGAGATCGACTACGAAGGCTTCATGGAGCTGACTACCGCGTCGTCGCCGTCGATCGGTCACTGCAACACGATGGGCACCGCGCTGTCGATGAACAGCCTCGCCGAAGCGCTCGGCATGTCGCTGCCCGGCTGCGCGAGCATTCCGGCCGCTTACCGCGAGCGCGGCCAGATGGCCTACGCGACCGGCAAGCGCATCGTCGACCTCGTGCGCGAGGACCTGCGGCCGTCGAAGATCATGACGAAAGAAGCGTTCGAAAACGCGATCGTCGTCGCATCGGCGCTCGGCGCGTCGACCAACTGCCCGCCGCATCTGATCGCGATTGCGCGGCACATGGGCGTCGAGCTGAGTCTCGAAGACTGGCAGCGCGTCGGCGAGCAGGTGCCGCTGATCGTCAACTGCATGCCCGCCGGCGAATATCTCGGCGAGAGCTTCCATCGCGCGGGCGGCGTACCGGCCGTGATGCGCGAGCTCGCGAAAGGCGGCCTCGTGCACGAGGATTGCCTGACCGTGTCGGGCCGCACGATGGGCGAAATCGCGGCCGCCGCACCCGCGCCGGATCGCGAGGTCATCAAGACGACCGACGATCCGCTGAAGCACGGCGCGGGCTTCATGGTGCTGTCCGGCAACTTCTTCGACAGCGCGATCATGAAGATGTCGGTGGTCGGCGATGCGTTCCGCAAGACCTACCTGAGCGAGCCAGGCGCAGAAAACAGCTTCGAAGCGCGCGCCATCGTGTTCGACGGCCCCGAGGATTATCACGCGCGCATCAACGACCCGTCGCTTGAAATCGACGAGCATTGCATCCTCGTGATTCGCGGCACGGGTACGGTCGGCTATCCGGGCAGCGCCGAGGTCGTCAACATGGCGCCGCCGGCGGCGCTCGTGCGCCAGGGCATCACGTCGCTGCCGACGCTCGGCGACGGCCGTCAGAGCGGCACGTCGGCGAGCCCGTCGATTCTGAACATGTCGCCGGAAGCGGCGGTGGGCGGCGGCCTTGCGCTGTTGCGCACGAACGACCGCATCCGCGTCGATCTGAACTCGCGTAGCGTCAAAGTGCTGGTCGACGAAGCAGAACTCGCGCGACGTCGCGAAACCGTGCACTTCGAGATTCCGCCCGCGCAAACGCCGTGGCAGGAGCTGTATCGCAAGACGGTCGGCCAGCTTTCGACCGGCGGCTGCCTCGAACCGGCGACGCTGTATCTGAAGGTGATTGCCGAGCGCGGCAACCCACGGCATTCGCATTGACCCGCGGGTGACAAGACCGGGCTTCGCACGCAACGCGACGCCCGGCCTTGCCCGTTTTCCCACTTATCCGAAAGAGCTCATCCCATGTCCGCAATTTCCCCCTCCAGCTTTCTTCCCGGCGATCTGAACGACGCACTGCTGATCGGCCGCGTGTGGCGCAAGACCGAGCAACATGAAGGACCGTGCGTGGTCGTCGTGCGCGGCGGCGAGGTGTTCGACATCACCGCGGTCGTGCCGACTACCGCCGACCTGTTCGAGCGCGACGATGCCGCGCAATTTGCGCGCAGCGCGCCGGGCGTGCCGCTCGGGCCGGTCGCGCAGCTGATCGAGGCGAACCTGCCGGGCGCGAGCGCGCCGGCCGTGCGCGTGCTCGCGCCGTGCGACGTGCAGGCGATCAAGGCCTGCGGCGTCACGTTCGCGGTGAGCCTGATCGAGCGCGTGATCGAGGAGCAGGCCGGCGGCGATCCGGCGAAGGCGAAGGAAGTGCGCGAGACGATCGCGTCGACGATCGGCACCGATCTGTCGAAGATCAAGCCGGGATCGGAAGCGGCGATGAAGCTGAAGGCCGAGCTCGAGCGTCGCGATGCGTGGTCGCAATATATGGAAGTCGGCATCGGTCCGGACGCCGAAGTATTTTCGAAATCGCAGCAGATGTCGGCAGTCGGCTTCGGCGCGGACGTCGGTCTGCTCGCCGCGTCGGTGTGGAACAACCCGGAGCCGGAGATCGTGCTCGCGGTGAATAGCCGCGGCGGCATCGTCGGCGCGACGCTCGGCAACGACGTGAACCTGCGCGACATCGAAGGCCGCTCGGCGCTGTTGCTCGGCAAGTGTAAGGACAACAACGGCTCGTGCGCGATCGGTCCGTTCGTGCGTCTGTTCGACGACACCTTTTCGCTCGACTCGGTGCGCGCGGCGAGCGTGTCGCTGCGCGTCGAAGGCGCCGACGACGACTTCGTGCTCGACGGCGTGAGCCACATGAGCGAGATCAGCCGCGACCCGGCCGACCTCGTCGCGCAGACCTGCGGCCGCCACCACCAGTACCCGGACGGCTTCATGCTGTTCCTCGGCACGATGTTCTCGCCGATCAAGGACCGCGACGCGCCCGGCGGCGGCTTCACCCACCACCTCGGCGATCGCGTGACGATTTCGACGCCGCAGCTCGGCGCGCTGACCAACACGGTGCGCCTGTCCACCGAAATCGAGCCGTGGACGTTCGGCGTGCGCGCGCTCTATCGCAATCTCGCGGCCCGTGGCCTGCTCGTTGCTGAATAACCGGATTGTCGCTGCAATTTTCGAAAGGAGGATCAGGACATGAGTCAGTTCGCAAACTACATCGACGGACAGTGGGTCGACGGCGCGAGCGTGTCGCGCAACGTCAATCCGTCGAATCTCGACGACGTGATCGGCGAATTCGCGCAAGCCGACGCCGAGCAGACGCATCGCGCGATCAGCGCCGCGCGCAAGGCCTTCGCGCAGTGGTCGTTGTCCACGCCGCAGCAGCGCTTCGACGTGCTCGACCAGGCGGGCAGCGCGATCCTCGCGCGCAAGGCGGAGCTCGGCAAGGTGCTCGCGCGTGAAGAGGGCAAGACGCTGCCCGAGGCGATCGGCGAAGTGGGCCGCGCCGGGCAGATCTTCAAGTTCTTCGCGGGCGAAGCGCTGCGCGTCGGCGGCGAAGTGATGCCGTCGGTGCGGCCGGGCATGACGGTCGAAATGACGCGTGAGCCGGTCGGCGTGGTCGGCCTGATTACGCCGTGGAATTTTCCGATTGCGATTCCGGCGTGGAAGATCGCGCCGGCGCTTGCGTACGGCAACACGGTCGTGATCAAGCCGGCCGATCTGGTGCCGGGCAGCACGTGGGAGCTGGTCAAGATCATCGCCGAGGCGGGCGCGCCGGCGGGTGTGATCAATCTCGTGATGGGGCGCGGTTCGGTGGTTGGCGAGGCGCTCGTGTCGTCGCCGGATGTCGATGCGATCAGCTTCACCGGTTCCGTTTCGACGGGCCGCGCGATCGGCGCGAAGTGCTTCGATTCGGGCAAGAAATTCCAGCTGGAAATGGGCGGCAAGAACCCGATGGTCGTGCTCGACGACGCCGATCTCAATGTCGCGATCGAAGCGTGCATCAACGGCGCGTTCTATTCGACGGGCCAGCGTTGCACGGCATCGAGCCGGCTGATCGTGACCGCGGGGATCTATGACCGCTTCATCGACGGCATGAAGGCGCGCATGCGCGCGCTGAAGGTCGGCGATGCGCTCGCGGACGGCACGCACATCGGCCCGGTCGTCGACGACAAGCAGTTGGCACAGGACGAGCGCTATCTGGCGATCGCGCGCGACGAGGGCGGCACGGTGTTCGGCGGCGAGCGCGTCGAAGGCTCGACGCGCGGCTATTTCCTCGCGCCGGCGCTGGTCACGGAGACGACCCCGGCTATGCGCATCAACCGTGAAGAGGTATTCGGGCCGGTGGCGTCGGTCATCAAGGTCAAGGACTACCAGGAAGCGCTCGCGGTTGCCAACGGCACCGAGTTCGGGTTGTCGGCCGGCATCTGCACGACATCGCTGAAGTACGCGAGTCATTTCCGCCGCCATGTGCAGGCCGGCATGGTGATGGTCAACACCGCGACGGCGGGGGTCGATTATCACGTGCCGTTTGGCGGGCGGAAGGGGTCGAGCTACGGTCCGCGCGAGCAGGGTGCCTACGCCCGCGAGTTCTATACGTCGGTGAAGACCGCGTATATCAACCCGGGCGCGGTCTGACGCAGAACTAACAGAGCTCCCCAAAACGGAACTGACCCGGCATCGCATTCAATCGCGATGGCGGGCCAGTAGGGGAAGCTGCTAAAGCGCTAAGGCAGAGCGCTCCGGCAGGTACAACTACATCAACAGCAACTTTCCAACCTGCAACGCCTTACTGCGCTGCGTGACCTTGCTGCGACGAACCGCTGGTCACGCCGCCGACCGCGGCGTTCTGCGCCGCGACGCGGGCTTCGGCAGCCTGAATGTTCGACGGATATTCGTTCGGGTTCGAACGTGCCGGGTTGTAGCCGGCCTTTTCGATCTGAGCCAGCTCTTCACGGACTTGCGCGCGGGTCAGCGGCTGGTTCGATTGAGCGAAAACGGCAACCGGAGCAGCGAGGGTAGCGGCGATAACGACAGCTTGAACGAGCGATTTCATTTTTACTACCTCCAGATTTTGTCTTGTTAGGCTGCGAAACCATTTGTTTGCAGCGATGATGACAGTCTAGGGGGAGCGAAAACTAGGGTAAATACCTAATTTCTGAACTCACTGTTTCCGAAACCAAAACAATAATGAGACAGCAAGGCCGTCGAGCGTCGATTTGCGAAGCGATCCGCGACAGCTGGCGCGCATGGGTCAGCCGGCTGATAGGGCCTGGATGAGCAGCAAGCCCGCGCCGGCGACGGCTATGGCGCCACTCGCCCGGGCGACGAGTGCGCCGTCCGGCGCAAGTCGCTCGGCCGTAATGGCGGCCGTCACGGCGGCCATCAAGCGCAAATCCGTCATGCCGACGACCAGCAGAATTGCCGTGAGACCCCCGCAGCAACCGGCGCAATCGATGCCGATGCGCAGACCGTATCTCCACGCGCTCGGCGCATCGGCGGGAAGGCTGGGTGTCGTGCGGCTGCAGGCGAGGCGGCGGGCTTTCCATGTGCTGAACTGCAACGCGCCCGCGAGCAATACGACCACGCTGACCGCCAGCGGCATCGAACGCGCGAGCGCTGGCCACCGCAACTCGAGCGCCGCGAGCGACGCGCCCAGTGCGAACACGGCCACGCCGAGCACCGTCCATACGACCGCATACGCGCCACTCACGAGCATCGTCAGCAGGGCCAGTCGCTGCGCACTTGCGCGCGAGCCGATCGCGTCGCGATAGCGCAGCAGCGTCGGCATCAACGACGGCAGCATCATCGCCGCCATCATCACGATCCACATGCCGATGAACGATGCCGCGGCGCGGGCCCACGTGCGCCCGCAGGTCGGCATCCACAGCGTCGACATCGACCAGCCGCCGGGCATCGGCAACGCGCCCATCGCGGACATCGACGCGCCGTGGGCCAATGTCGCCGCGACGCTTGCGCCGAACACCAGTGCGCAGACGCCGACGAACACGCGCTGCCCGCTCAAGCAGACAGCGCGCACGAGCGGGCTCATGACCGCTCGTACTCGTCGTGACGGCGCCACCAGATGCCCGTCTCGTTGCGCCCCTTCGGCGCGCGATCGAGCCACTGGTACATGCCCCACAGCGCATCGACACCGCGCGCGTAAGTCGAGTACGTGTGATAGACGACGCCGTCTTCGAGCACGAACGCGCTCATGCCTGGCCGGTCGCGCGAATAGGTGGCCGCGTCGGTGCCGCAGGTCGCCGCGAACTGCGCGACCGGTTCGGGCGCGGGACTCACGTCCATCGCGTGACTGTTGCGTGCGTAGTTGTACTCGATATCGCCGTCGCGCTGCTGTGTCTCGGTGAACGAGACGTTGAAGTCGAAATTGAAATCGCCGCCGGCCGACGACGCCCATGGAAACGTCCAGCCCATGCGCCGCTTGTACGTCTGCAGCTTGTCGAGCGGCGCGCGCGACACCGCCGTCAGCATCACGTCGTGATGCGCGAGATGCACGGCGAAGCCGGCGAAGCCGTCCGCGATCGACGAGCATGACGGGCAGCCCGCCTTGTAGTCGGGGCCGAACATGAAGTGGTAGACGAGCAGCTGCGAACGTCCTTTGAACAGATCGGCGAGCGACGCGCTGCCTTGGTCGGTATCGAAGCGGTAGGCCTTGTCGACCCTGACCCACGGCAGCGCCTGGCGTTGCCGCGCGAGCTCGTCGCCTTGTCGCGTGTGGGCTTTTTCCGCGTCGAGCAGCGCGCGTCGCGCGGCGAGCCACTGTTCGCGTGTTCCGATCGGATGCGTAGTCATCGTGGGTACCTCCGTGAGTCGTGCCGCGCCGCGCGAACCCTTGCCCGACGGCGTCGGTGACGGTTGATGGTCGTGCTAGATTAGGGCCGGGCATCGATCGGGTGGGAGTGACAAGTGTGGCGGGATTCACTTGATGCATTGACGTGCTACGCGCGGACTCGCACGCCGTGGACGCGCTGATTTCGGCGGCGGCGCGCGCGCTCGCGGCCGGCGATCCACTTGGCGCGCTCGACCACGTCGCGTTACGCGACGACGCGCCGGCGCTCGCGCTGCGCGGCATCGCGATGGCGCAGCTCGGCGATTTCGGCCGCGCAAAGGCGCTGGTGCGCGACGCCGCGCGCGCGTTCGGCGCGCAGCATGCGGTGGCGCGCGCGAGATGCGTGGTCGCCGAAGCGGAGATCGCGCTGGCGTCGCGCGATCTCGCGTGGCCCGCCAAAACACTCGACGCCGCGACCGCCACGCTCGACGCGTACGGCGATCGCGTCAATGCCGCGCATGCGCGGTATCTCGCGGCGCGGCGTCTGCTGCTGATCGGCCGTCTCGACGAAGCGGAGCGCAAGCTTGCCGCGCTCGATCCCCGGCCGTTTCCGCCCGCACTGCGTGCCGCGCATGAACTGGTGGTCGCGGGAGTCGCGCTGCGGCGTTTGCGCAGCAGCGCCGCCCGTGCCGCGCTGGCGCGGGCCGGACGCGCGGCACGCGAGGCCGGCATTCCGGCGTTGATCGCGGAAGTCGAAAGCGCGTCGGTGGCACTGGGCAAACCGGCCGCGCGCATGATCGCGCATGGCGAAGAAGAACCGATCCTGCTCGATGAAGTCGAGAAGCTGTTGACCTCGAATCGCGCTGGCGGCGCGTTGATCGTCGACGCTTGCCGCTACGCGATCCGCGATGCGAACGCGGCGGTTGCGCTCGCGAGCCGACCGGTGCTGTTTGCGCTCGCCCGCATGCTCGGCGAGGCATGGCCCGACGACGTGCCGCGCGACGCGCTCGTCGCACGGGCGTTCCGCGCCAAACGCGCCGACGAATCGCATCGCGCGCGGCTGCGCGTCGAGATCGGCCGGCTGCGCACGGCGCTCGGCACGCTCGCGAGCGTCAGCGCGACGACGCGCGGCTTCGCGCTCGCGCCGCGTCACGCCCGCGAGGTCGTCGTGCTGGCGCCGCCGGTCGAAGGCGAGCATGCGGCGCTGCTCGCGTTTCTGTCGGATGGCCAAGCGTGGTCGAGTTCCGCGCTTGCCCTCGTGCTCGGCGCGAGTCAGCGCACCGTGCAGCGCTCACTCGACTCGCTCGCCGCGGCCGGCAAGGTGCAGCCGGTGGGCGAGGGGCGCGCGCGCCGCTGGATGACCCCGCCGCTGGCCGGATTCGCGACGGCTTTGTTACTCCCTTCCCCGTTCCCTTCATGATTAGGATGGCCACCATGAACCGCTCTGCCGCCAGAATCGTCCGTGAATATGGGCCCTTTACGGGCGTCGACAAAGTGCATGGCGTCACCTACGACGGCCGACAGGTGTGGATCGCGACCGGCGAACGGCTCGACGCGTTCGATCCGGCGAGCGGCGAGACGCTGCGCTCGATCGCGGTGCCCGCCGACGCGGGCACGGCCTTCGATGGCGAACACCTGTTCCAGATCGCGCACGGCCGCATCCAGAAGATCGACCCGCAGAGCGGCCGCGTGCTGTCGACGATCGCGGCGCCCGGCGACGGCGGCCAGTCGGGGCTGACATGGGCCGAAGGTTCGCTATGGGTCGGTCAGTATCCCGAACGAAAAATCTATCAGGTCGATCCGGACACTGGCGCGGTGCTGCGCACGATCGAATCGAATCGCTTCGTGACCGGGATCACGTGGGTCGACGGCGAGCTATGGCATGGCACGTGGGAAGGTGACGAGAGCGAGCTGCGGCATCTCGATCCGCGTAGCGGCGAGGTGCTCGAGCGCGTCGAGATGCCGGCCGGCGCGGGCATTTCCGGACTCGAATCGAACGGCGCGGATCTGTTCTTCTGCGGAGGCGGCGGCAGCGGGCTCGTTCGCGCCGTGCAGCGTCCCTTGCGAGAGAGCGACTCGCAATTGCCGGTCGATTCGACGAGCGAGTGATTCGTCATGCAAGCAGCGCGTCCTCGTTATCCGGCGCTGGTATTTGGCTTACTTGTACTCGCCGATAACGTAAGTCATCGTTGGTAAACGAAGTATTCCATTGCGTTACTCTTATCGCGAGACTACTCCCCATACGCGGGCCGCCTGCAGCGACTTCTAGCAGGCCGTGGCAAAGCACTCAGCCACCGCCGGATAGCGGTCCCGTCATCTCGCTTCTTCAGCCTCGCCCCACCCGTGCTCGCATCAGACCCACCGACGCGGCGCATTCGCCACCACCCGGTACTCGAAAGTCCAAACCGCAACACACTCGGATGCTGCACTGCACACGCGAAGTATTCCGAGTGTTTTTCAATAGTAGCGGGGAATTGAGAGCATTTTCGCTGCATCCGCAACAACTACGACGGTTGATTCTCAACTTTATTTTCGTCTTCGTTGCTTGCCCGTGCATTGCGGCTTTTCGAGAAGATGTGATCAGAACCAAGCCAGGTTCTCACTCCAATCCTTATCGCGTGCAGACATACCGTTTACACAATCCCTTCATATTATTCGCTGGTTTTACCAAGTGTTGCCCCACACAAGCGGTTGCCGATACAACTAACAAAGGGTCCCCAAATGTCATCGCATCACAAAATGCGCCCAGCGCTTTGTCTAACGTCCGTTGCCGCTGCCTGCGTGCTCGCAGCTTGCGGCGGAAATTCGGATAGCCCCTCTGCCAGCAACAACAACGGTGGCACGACCGCCGGCACGACTTACTCGGGCGTGGTCGCCGCAACTGCCTTCGTCCCGGGCAGCTCGAGCGGCAACCCGACCTTGAAGGCCGGCTACTACTCTGGCGCCACCGTGTTCGTCGATGCCAATGGCAACGGTGTGCTCGACAGCGGCGAAGCCTCCGCGAAGACCGACAGCAGCGGCCATTTCTCGTTGACCACGACCGCCACGGGTCCGCTCGTCGCTGACATCACGACCTCGGCCACCAACACGGCATCGGCCGCCAAGGTCGCCAGCCACCTGATCCTGCGCGCTTCGGCCGATCAGATCGCCGACCAGGGCGCCACCAAAGTCGTGATCAGCCCGATGTCGAGCGAAGTGCAGCGCCTCGTCGAAGCCAACGGCAGCAAGTACGCGACCGAGAAGGCTAATCTGTCGACCCGTCTGTCCGGCCCGGCATTCAACGACGCCTCCGTGACGGTTCCCGCCGGCGACGTCCTGGCCGACGCCAACACCCTGTCCGGCGCCGAGCAGTACGCGGTGCTGTTCGAAGAAAACGCACTGACGAACCGCTACACGTACGCCACCACGAAGCTCGATCGTGGCGACAAGTACCCCGATGCGCTGGCCGTTGCCGGTGGCGACCCCACCCTGACCGGCGTTTCCGGCATCACCGCCGGCGAAACCGTCCCGACGGATACGCGTAAGGCGATCACCTTCGCACAAGCCCAGCAGGCTGCGTTCAACGTCGAAGCGATTCCGCGTTACGACAACGTCTTCGTGATCATGCTGGAGAACAGCAGCACGAACCGCGTCAAGGGTTCGGCGTACATGCCGGCGGTCAACTCGATGATCACCAACGGCAACTACTTCTCGACCTACTTCGCGACCGGCAGCCCGTCCGAGCCGAACTACACCGCCCTGGGCGGCGCCGACGACTTCGGTATCGGCGACGACAACTGGTGGGGTTGCGCCGCGACCGGCGCCAACGCCCCGACGGACAAGGCTTTCGCCGGCGGCACGGCTTCCGACGGCCAGCCCCTGCCGTCCCACGTCGCGCTGACGCCGAACGACCCGATCATCGGTACCACCGCCGGCGGCGCCACCGTGGCCGTTGGATCGCTGCTGTCCAATTACACGGCGGCCAGCAACCAGGCGTGCTCGACGGACGGCACCGGTTCCGTCGCCAACCACAACATCATGACCGCGCCGAACCTGTTCACGCAGATTTCGAACGCGGGCCTGACGTGGCGTACCTACAGCGAATCCATGAACCCGGGTCAGGATCCGCGCGGCGACAGCCTCGGTGACACCGGTGTATCGCAGGCCTACAACCAGACGGACGGTAGCATCACCGTGACGGGCACGCCGTTCGCCATGCCCGGTTCGCTCTACAAGACCAAGCACCATCCGGGCATGGCCTACCAGAACGTGCGTAACCAGCCGGAGTTCTTCGCGAACAACCGCACGATCTTCGGTACCCAGTACTACACGAACGCGGCCGACCTGACCAACACCACGCTCTACAAGGTTCCGACCGGCTACAACGTCGACCAGTTCAGCACCGACCTGGCCAAGGGCGACATCGGCACCCTGAACTTCATCATGCCTGACCAGTGTGATGACCTGCACGGCACCGGCAGCGACGGCACCTGTAAGGACAGCGCGACCGCCTCGGGTACCGTTCCGGCTCACGCGCTGCTGACCCGCGCCGACTACTACACCAACGCCGTGGTGCAGAAGATCAAGGCCTCGCCGCTGTGGCAGAACAAGCAGCGCAACGTTGCCATCGTGGTCATGTTCGACGAAGGCAATGGCACGTCCAACGGTGCCGGCAGCTCGTGCTGCGGCTGGGACGTGGGTGGCAAGGCTACGCAGATGCAGAACGCGGACGGCAGCTGGACTCCGGTTCAGACGAAGTACGGCAACGGCAACAAGGGCCATGGCAACTCGATCTTCGTCCTGATGACCAACCAGCAAGACGTGGGCTCCGCGCCGAAGGGCGTCGCCGACAGCGATACGTACAGCCACTTCTCGTTCGTGCGCACGGTGCAGGACATGTTCCAGCTGGCCGACCCGACTGTTCCGACCTCGTACGCCAACCGTTCGAAGTACACGGAGTCGTACATTGCGCAGAACATCGCCAACCTGCCTGAGTACGCTGGCAGCGCCGACACGCACTACGACGCGGTTCGTCCGATGAACCACGCCTACGTGATTCCGGCCGGTTACACGCAGAAGTTCCAGACGGGTGACGTGAGCGATCCGGCGCAAGTTGGTCCGGACGCGACCCAGAAGAACCTGTGGGCGACGAAGTAATAAAAAGCACTAAACGGTAAGCACGCGCAAGCGTGCCATTCATCAAGCAGTAGCCTGCGCGGGGGAGCGGTTCGGCCGCTCCCCCGCCAGCTGTTTTATCGAACAAAGCCGGGGGAGTAGCGATGCGCAAGGTTTATGCGGGGGCGCTTTATGTCATCTTGTCGACACTGGCCGCTTGCGGGGGCGGGGGCTCGTCACAGTCTGCTTCGACGGATGCAGGCACGGGCTCCACGGGCTCCACGGGATCCACGGGGTCGGCGCCCACGAGCAAGCTGAGCGCTGCGGCCCAGATCGGTCAGCAAATGTTCTTCGACAAGAACCTGTCCGGCGGCAAGAACCAGGCATGCGCGAGCTGCCACGATCCGGCGTATGCCTACGGCCCGCCCAACAGCCTGGCGGTGCAGCTGGGTTCCGATGGCGTATCGGAAGGCCAGCGTGCGGTTCCCTCGCTGCGCTACAAGGCCATGACGCCCGCCTACGACGACAACGCCTCGAACCCGGACGGCATCACGGCGAACGCGCCGGGCGGCGGATTCATGTGGGACGGCCGCGGCAAGACGCTGGCCGACCAGGTGGCGCTGCCCCTGCTCAATCCCATCGAGATGAACAACGCCTCCAAGGACGCGGTGGTGCAGGCGGTGAAGAGCTCCTCGTATGCCGCACAGTTCACGGCGGTGTACGGCCCGGCCGTGTTCGGCGATACGGACACGGCGTTCCAGGACATCGGACTCGCGCTGCAGGCCTACCAGAACGAGGACCCGAGCTTTGCGCCGTATTCCAGCAAGTTCGACCTGTATGCGAACAACAAGATCGGCGGCACGTTGACGCCGGCCGAATTGCGCGGGATGAACCTGTTCAACGATACCGATCACGGGGCCGGCTGCGTGGCCTGCCATTTCATGGGCGCCAACTTCAACGGCTCGAACGCGCTGGGGACCGACTTCACCTATCAGGCGATCGGTGCGCCGCGCAACGACACGTCGATCCCGGACAATCCGAACCCCATCGCGGCCAACCTGAACGCGAGCTACTACGACATGGGGCTGTGCGGCCCGATCAATAACGGCAGCTATGACAGCCACACGCCGCTTTCGGCCACCAGCGGCGCCGGCCCGGACCCCTTTACGGGCGTGAACAACCCGGATCCGTATTGCGGTCGGTTCAAGGTGCCGACGCTGCGCAACGTCGCCGCGCGCAGCGCCTTCTTCCACAACGGCGTGTTCCACTCGCTGGAGCAGGTGGTGCGCTTCTACAACACGCGCGACACCAACCCCGAGTACTGGTATCCGTCCACGGGTGGCGATTCGACCAAGCTGACCAGCAACCCGAGTTATGCGCTGCAACCCACCTATGCAGCGGGAGCGACGGTGAACATGTTCAACGATCTGCCTGCCGCCTATCAGGGCAATATCGACGAGGAACTGCCGCTGGGGCAGGGCCAGACCGACGCGGGCGGCACCACGGCGTTGAACGGTGCGCAGCCGCGTGCTGTCCATTCGGCGCCGCAACTATCGGATCAGGACGTGCAGGACGTGATCTGCTTCCTGAATACTTTGAGCGACGGCTACCAGCCTCCCGCGACCCAGCCCACGAGCGGTAGCTGCGTGAATTGATCTCTTTGAATACTTGAACTATCCACGATGATGCATTTTTCGAATCCGGTGCGCGGCACTGCCATTGCGGTTTCCCTGACGGCGTCGTTCCTGCTGGGCGGTTGCCAGAACAAGGCCGAGCCTACCGCGGAGAACTTTACCAACACCATCACGCACTACCTGGCCGATCGCGGCCACCTGTGCGTGGCGAAATACGATTGGCCCATCCACGTGGCCGATCAGGACATCGTGGTCACGCATTCCCGCGATGCGCTGCAATTGCCGGTGATGGAAAAGCTGGGCCTCGTCAAGAGCACCGTCATGACGGTCGAGCGCACTGGCGAGGACGGGGCCAGGATCGAGGCGCCGGGACGCGAGTATGCGCTGACCGACGAAGGCAAGAAGTTCTACCTGCACAAGCCGGTGGTGGTGGCGACGCCCGGCAAGACGGTCACGCACGACGCCGATTTTTGCGTAGCCACGCTGACCCTGGACAAGGTGGTGGGCTGGGAGCCGCCCCAGACTCACGACGGGGAGACCAGGACCTCGGTGCTCTACACCTATAAGATCGACCCGGCGCCTTTTGCCAGGACTCCTGAGTTCCAGCGAGTGTTTCCCATGGTGGCGCGCGTGATCGAAGGCGCGGGCACCATGCAACTGCGCGAAGGCGTGCGCTTGACCAAGGACGGCTGGGTAGCGGAAGAATATCTCGTTCGATGATCGTTGAGTTCGCCGACGCCTTGCTCCGAGGCGATCGTTCCCGCACGTGGGCCGGTCCATGCCGCTGCGCCAGGACCAGGTGCACCCTTACGGCGTCCCCGCTGGACTCAGCCCCGTGCTCGCAAAATAGATCGCGAGAAAATACAGCAGCACATAGAGCGCGTAGGTCTGTCCGTTGCCGGTATAGACGCGGCGTATCCGAGCCGCCGCCACGAGCGCGAAGTGCGATATGCCACGCCAGAACATCTGCGCGACCGGCGGCACCGTGCGGCTCAGGATCGGCCGGTAGAAGTGGTAAAAATCCGGGGCGTTGCGCGCATTGCCGCGGCGGCTGCGGTAGTACAGCACGCCGAGCCCGAACACGATCGCCGTGACGATCAGCACGACGATCACGACCGGCGTCGGATTCCAGAACCCGTAGATGCTTTCGAGCGACATGCCGCCCCACACCAGTGTCGCCGCGAACTGCGGATCGATCGCGGCCGACACCGGTTCGAGCAACACCTTCGGAAAGAACGACAGGACCACGATACCGACCACGAACAGCAACTGCGGCACCAGCAGCATCACAGGCGCTTCGCGCACCTGCGGCCGCTGCGGCGGGCGCGGTTTGAGGAAGACGCCGTTCAGCAGGCGCAACATGTACAGAAAGCCGGCGCAGGTCGCGATCAGCCCGCACACGGCGAGCCCGTACCAACCCTTGTCGGTCATTGCGCTCAGCAGCAGCCATTTGCCGCCGAAGCCCATCAGCGGCGGCAGGCCCGACATCGACACCAGCGCGATCACGACCATCGCGAACGTGAGCGGCATCTCGCGCGCGAGGCCGCCCACATCGGCGAAGTTGCGCGTGCCGGTGCGCGAGATCACGCCTGCGAGCGCGAGGAACAGGATGCCCTTCACGAACATGTGATTGGCGACCAGATACAGCGCGGTGACCCAGCCGAGATGGCTCATCAGGCCGATCGCGGCGACGATATAGCCGGTCTGGCTCATGCTCGAGAGCGCGAGCATCCGTTTGAAGTCGTTCTGCCGCAACGCCATCAGCGCGCCGAACAGGGCCGTCAGCATGCCTATCCAGGTCATCGCGTGCGCGAGTTCGAGGCCGACCTCCGAGCGTATCGTCAGATAGGTGCCGATCAACAGGCCGAACATCGCGACCTTGCTGACCACCGCCGACAGCATCGCGGTCACGTCGTCTTCCGCTTCGGTGTAGGCGCCCGGCAGCCATACGTGCACGCCGATCGCGCCGGCCTTGATCAGGAAGCCGGCCGCGAGCAGCACGAACGCGCGGTTCGCCTCCGGTCCCGAATGGATCAGCGCCGACAGCGCGATGCTGTCGTCGATCGCCGCGACGTTGGCGAAGCCCGCCAGCAGGAAGAACGCAGCCAGCAGCGAAAACAGCAGGAAGGTCAGCACGTGCGGTCCCGCGCGCCGGCACTTCGCGATCAGGAAGCACGACGACAGCGTGATGATTTCCCAGCTATAGAAGAACTCGAGCGAGGTGGATGAGCGCAGCAGCGCCGGAATCGACAGCGACAGCACGACGAGCATCGGATAGAAGCCGGCGCGCACGTCGTCGCGATAGAGGCTCGCCGCTGCGATCACGAGGCTGCCCGCGAGCAGCAGCCAGGCGAATAGTCCGGCGATACCGCGCGAGCCCTCGCAGAGCAGACTGCCGATCAATCCAATCGCGATCACCGCGAGCACGCCTTTCACGCGCCCCGGCAGACGATCGGCCGCATAGAACAGCGCACCCGCCGCGAGCGGCGAGAAGATCCACGCCGACACGACGCCCGAGAACACGGCTGCCATATAGGCCGCCGCGATCAGCAGCACGGCGACGCCGAACAGCGGCAACAGCGCGGCGATGTTCGGCCGGGCTTTGGCCTCGAGCTCGGACGGAGCCAGCGCGCGCACGAACCAGTGGAACATATAACCCGCTTCGAGCAGCGAGCCGGTCAGGATCAACACGATCCAGTACGGCTTGCCGGCGGCGGTCAGGCGCATCACGAGTTCCCACTTCGCCCAGAAGCCGGGGAATGGCGGCAGTCCCGCGATCGCGACCAGGAAGAGACCGAGCAGGCCGATCAGCAACGGGCTGCGCGACAGGATCGCGCGTGCATCGTCGCCGTGCCGCCGCAGCACGCCGATTAGCCAGAACAGCCCCGCCTTCGCGAACAGATGGTTGATGAAGAGCCCGCCGACGACGAGCGGGATCGATGCGTCCGCGCCGATCTGGCGCAACAACGCGAGCGACAGCATCAACAGCGCCATCTGCCCGATCGACGAATAGCCGAGCAAGCGTTGCGGCTTCGTCTGCTTGATCGCGAGCAGGTTCGAGAACAGGAACGTGACGCCGCCCGAGACGGCGAGCAGCGTCAGCAGACCGTCGAACAGCGGCAGCAATTTCAGCAGCGCGAAAAACACGCCCGCCGATACGCCGACCGATACCATCGCGCCGACGCCGCTCGGCGCGGTCTCGTAGACGTCGAGCCCCCAGCCGTTGGCCGGAAACGGCTTCAGCTCGATCACGAGACTCGCGAACACGAGCAGGATCGCGGTCGTGCCGATCGGGCCGCCGAGCTGGTCGCGCAGCGACAGCAGTTCGTCGATGTTGAGCGTGCCGCTCACGTAGTAGAGCAGCACCGCGCCGAGTAGAAAGAGCGTCGACGCGATCACGGTCGCAAAGATGTACTTGAACGCGGCGGCGAGCGCGGCGGGCGTGCGCTCGAGCCCGAACAGGCCGTATGTCGCGATCGACACGATCTCGAGAAACACGAACAGGTTGAACAGGTCGCGGGTCATCACCATGCCGTCGATGCCCATCACCAGAATCAGGTACAGCAGCAACGCCGCGTAGTTGCCGCGCAGACGGTCCCACAGATGCCATGCGCCGAGCAGCGCGACCACATTGACGCTAAACGTGAAGAAGCCTTCCCACAGGCCGAAGCGCAGATTGATCGACACCGGCGGCAGCGCGCCCGCGGTCAGCACCTCGATCGTGTCGCCGCCGTCGAGCAGGCCGTAGAACGACACGCCGGAGACGAGCACGATGCCGCACAGCGCGATGAAAAAGCCGAGCGTGAGCCATGGCTTGCCGAGCCGGTACAGCAGCGGAATGGCGAAGCCGCCGCCGAGCCCGAGAATGAAGATGTGCAGCGGATGAAACAGCGCGGCTACCATTTCGACTCGGTGAAGGCGTCGATGGAAAGCGTCTTTTTGGCGGCATGAAGACGGATCGCGAACGACAGCATGATGGCGGTGACCGATAGCCCGATCACGATCGCCGTGACGACGAGTGCCGACGGAATTGGATCGATCGCGCGGTGCGCGGCGGCGGATTTGCTGAGCGCTGCGTCGATGATCGGCGCGGTGCCGCCCGTGACGTAACCGGTTGCGACCATCACGATGTGCAGGCCCGTGTCGATCACCGCGAAGCCGATGATGATGCGCAGGATGTTGCGGTGGGTCAGCATGCCCCACAGGCCGATCAAGGAAAGGCAGAAGCCCGTGATCAGCAGGATCTTCGAAACCGGGATGCCGGTGCTCATGCGCTCTCCTTCTCGTTCAGCTTCTGAACCGGTCGATGATGACACTCAGCTCCGCGCCGACCTTGACGCCGAGCAGCGTGGAAATCAGCGGGATCGCGCCGGCGCTGAAGAACGCGCCGAACTCGCCGCGCGGCAGAAAGCGCGGGTCGAGAAAACCGCCCGCGAGCACGAGGCCGAGAATGCCGATGCACACGTAGATCACGCCCGCGAGCGACTCGACGACGCTCAGCAGCGCGACGTTCAGCGTCGAACGGGGCCGCGCGAGCAGCATCAGCATCACGGCGGACGCGACGATCGCGCCGCCCTGGAAACCGCCGCCCGCCGACAGATGTCCGTTGACGATCACGTAGCCGCCGAAGGTGAGGATCATCGGCAGCAGCACCTGCTTGCCGGTATGTACGATCTCGCCGGCTGGGCGGCGCGCGGGCGCGGATTCGTCTGCCGCAGCGGCGGAGGTCGCGTTGCTTTCCTCTTTCAGCAGCACCCCGACGCTCGCCGCGACCATGAACAGCACCGCGACTTCGCCGAGTGTGTCGAAGCCGCGAAAGGTGATCAGAATGCCGGTCACGATGTTCGGCGCGCCGAGTTCGAGCGGCCCTCTGACCACGTAGTACCAGGCGAGCGGGCGCAGCGCCTGCAACTCCGTGTAGCCGCCGACCAGCCGCCAGAACACGACCGCGAAAAGCAGCACCGTCAGCAGCGCAAACGCGCGACGCATCATGATTCGGCCTCCCCCGCGGTGCGCCCGCCTTCGTCGGCGAGTGCGTCGGTGATCGTGGACGAGGTCATCGGCGTGCGGATCAGCCAGGCGGCGCGCGATAGCGCATGCGAGGACACCGGGTTGGTCACGAGCACGAAGTAGATCAGCAGGATCAGACGGAAGGTCCAGTTCGGGTGATAGAACGCGAGGCCGATCAGCACGAGCATGTTGCCGAGCGTCGACGCCTTGGTGCCGGCCTGAATGCGCGTATACGCATCCGGCATGCGCAGCAGCCCGAGGCCGGCAGAGAACAGAAAGACGGCGCCCACCAGGATGAACACGCTGCCGATCAGTTCGAACATGCGCTAGCCCTTCTGATAACCGGTTTTGCGGATCGCGTACAGAAAGATGAAGGTCGCGAGTCCGGAACCGATCGCGGCTTCGGCCATCGCGACGTCGGGCGCGGCGAGCAGCAGGAAGGCTATCGCGGCGAACAGGCTCGCGAGCCCCGAGCTCACCATCGCGGCCAGCAGATTCTTCAGGCAGACGGCCAGTACGCCGCTCACGAGGATGCTCGCGCACATCAGCAGCAGGAGCAGTTCGAGCATGGCTCACAGCCCCCTTTCGAGAAAGCGCGCAATCGCGAGCACCGCGAGAAAGCTCAGCAGTGCATAGACAAGTGCGACGTCGATATAGACGAAACGACCGGAGACTTGCGCGTACAGCGCGATCAGCGACAGCGAGACGACCGTCAGCATGTCGATCGCGACGATGCGGTCGACGAGGGTCTTGCCGATCACGAGACGGATCACGCCGAACAGGATCGCGAAGAAGATCAGCACGGCGGCGATCCGGAGCATGATCTCAGCCAAAGACTTTCTCCAGATGCTTTTCGAACGGTGCGACGAGTGCCTCGGTCGCTGCGTCGATATCGGTCGTCTTCACGTCGAGCAAGTGAATGAATAGTATGTCGTCCCGAATATCCATGACGAGCGAGCCCGGCGTGAGCGCAATCGAATTGGCGAGCGCGAGACGGCCAAGCGGTGTTTGGAGGCGCGTGCGAACCTTGACGATGCCGGGCTTGATGTCGATACGCGGCGAGTACACCAGCGCCATCACGTTCAGATTGGCGCGTACGAGCTCGACGACGAAGGTCGCGCTATACGCGGCGAAGTGATACGGTGCGCCTGGCGTTAGACGTAGGCGCTGCCATGCTTCGCCCGATGATACGAAGACACGCGCGATGACGAAGGTAATGACGAGACCGACGAGTGCGGGTTCGACGGCGAGCGATGCATTGGCGATCATCCAGATGACGAACAGGACGACCCAGAGGCCAGGCATTCCCCGAGGAACGAACGACGACACCGGTTTTCCGTTGTTCGCAGCCATGTCATCGGTTCCTCAGGAGGCCTTGCGGAAAATTCTAAGTGACAACTTATGGCAAAGCAACCGGCGCACGGTTGTCCGCTGGTGGTCGTTTTGTGTGCGTCAATCCGCGCGGCGCTTATCGGCTGCTCATCGAGTGAATTAGTGTCATTGCGATCCGTTCAATAAAATGGCGCGCGAAAAGCCGACGCCGATCGGCGCGCATTTATTTTGAAACAGACTGCGTTGCCGCGATAAGACGCGACGTTGAATCTCTTAGCGGCGCCGTACCGTTTTTAATCACCTTTGACTGATCGGAATCTGGAAGTCTTGTCGCCAATCTATGCGCGCGCTGCATAAATTGATTTTTTTAATGAATTTGCGCCGGCGACCAGATCCCGGTCGAATGTCGGGTTTCGCGCGGTTTGAATTCTTCAAATGACCAATAAGGAGCAACAATGAAAGCCATGCTGGCAACCCTGACGATTGCGCTGCTGGCCGTCTCGTCCGGAAGCGCAATCGCCAAGGATTGGTCGACCGTGCGGTTCGGGGTCGACGCGAGCTACCCACCGTTCGAATCGAAAGCCGCCGACGGCAAGCTCGTCGGCTTCGATATCGATCTCGGCAATGAGATCTGCCGCCGGCTCAACGCGAAATGCGTGTGGATCGAGAATTCGTTCGACGGCATGATTCCCGCGCTGAAAGGCCGCAAATTCGACGGCGTGCTGTCGACGATGTCGATGACGCCCGCGCGCCAGGCGCAGATCGCGTTCTCGTCGAAGGTGTTCCGCATTCCGACGCGTCTGGTCGCGAAGAAGGGCTCGCCGATCGAGCCGACGCCGGAAGCGCTGAAGGGCAAGCGCATCGGCGTCGAGCAGGGCTCGATTCAGGAAACCTACGCGAAGACGTATTGGGAGCCGGCCGGCGCCGCGATCGTGTCGTATCAGGATCAGGATCTGGTGTATTCGGATCTGCTTGCCGGCCGTATCGACGCGTCACTGCAAAACGCGGTGCAAGCCGATATCGGCTTTTTGCGCACCGCGCGCGGCAAGGACTTCGGATTTGCCGGCAATCCGCTTTACGACGCGAAAACGCTCGGCAGCGGCACAGCGATTGGTTTGCGTAAAGAAGATACCGATCTGCAGGAAAAGATCGACAAAGCCATTGCCGAGATCCGCGCCGATGGCACTTACGACCGCATTGCGAAAAAGTATTTCGATTTCGACGTGTACGGTCAGTGAGCCGAGGCCGCGCCGCACGTGACCAGTTTCGACCTGGCACTCGCGCGGCCCGACACCTAAACTTGTGTCATGACCGTCCTGAGCCGTGCTGCGGCAAGCGGGGATGCCCGAATCGGTTGCAACCGGCGCCTCACGCGGCGCTGCAGGTTTCCGCTTACAAAAGTCAGCGGGCAGGGGACGGCGCAATGCGGCCACCGGCTCGCGTGCGGATCGCCTTGCGCATACGGCGCGATCCGCATTGGGGGGCACCGACATGCACGGCTTTCAGATCACGTTCTTCACCCAGCAGGGGCGCAGCCATCATGGCAAGCCGCTTGCCGACTGGCTCGTGCGTCTCGCGAGCGAACTCGGCCTGCGCGGCGCGACCCTGATCCCGGCTAGCGAAGGCATCGGCCATCATCATCGCATTCACTCCGCGCACTTCTTCGAGCTTGCCGATCAGCCGTTGTCCGTCGTGATGGCGGTGACGAGCGACGAAGCCGATCGGCTGTTCGATCGACTGCGCGCGGAAGGTTTGCATCTGTTCTACGTGAAGACGACCGCCGAGTTCGGCGTCGTCGGCGAGGCCGACGGGGCTTGAACGACCGGGCCTCGATGGCAAGCCCCACGCCTCGCTCGTCCAGGCGACGAAGTCGGCCGCCATGTCGGAATCGGTGCGTGCTTCCAGCTTGCCGCTGCGGCACGCGTGGCGGAACACCTCGTAGTCCTTCTCGACCTGGTCCGCGTACGCGCGCGAGTAGACGCGCGCCCGGTGTGGCTATTGGGCATGGCGCATGCTCCGCTGCAAGAGGCGAGTCATCCCAGGGAGAGCGAATCATGCGGCAGGTTTCGGCAAACATGCTGATCGCGCTGTCGGCCGTTGCGTTGCTGGCGGGCGCGTCCGGCTGCAAGCGGACGGCCGGGAATGGCGGTATCTCGACGGGCCAGGTGAGCAGCGGTGTCATGAGCAATTCGGCGAGCCCGCGCGGCACACCGGGCGATAGCGACGCGGCAAATCGTGCGAACGCCGAGGCGGGCGCGGCGGCGAGCGCAGCGCCCGCCGCGAGCGACGCCGCGTCGGTCCACAGCACGCCGGCGAGCACGGCGTCCGCGACGCAGTAAGCGTCGCTTAGGTGCGACGGCGCATTGGTCGCCGTTCCATGCGCGCAGGCTTGCTCTCGGTCCCGCGCATGGCGACGCCGCGCGCAGCGTGTGATATGGAACGCCGGCCCGCTTCAATGCTATGCCGTGGGCTCCTCGTGCCGCACATTGACCATCCACGGCACGCCGAAGCGGTCGATCAACGTGCCGAAGCCGCTGGTCCAGAAGGTCTGCTGGAATGGCATCGTGATCTGTCCGCCGTCCGCCAGCGCGTTGAAGTACTTTTCGCCGGATGCCTGGTCGTCGGCGGTGACCGATAGGCTGAAGCCTGCATGCACGGCGTTGCCGCCGCGGCAATCGCCATCCGACATCAGCACGTGCGTGTTACCGATGACGAGCGTCGCGTGCAGGATCTTGTCGGCGTGTTCGGGCGCCACCGGGCGAGCGGGATCGGGCGGCGCGTCTTTCGCGCGCAGCTTCAGCAACTCCTGCGCGCCGAGCGCCGAACGATAGAACTCAATGGCTTCCTCACAACGGCCATTGAAGAACAGATAGGGCTGGATTTCCATGCTGATTTCCTGAGACGGGGGAGGGTCGGGCGGACGATTCTATCAGCGTGATCTCGCGGACGGACGGCCGTCGAACCTGCGATGCATCGTTCGGCCCCACGATGAAGCCACACACCTGATGCTCTACAGCGTATCCGCGCATCAGGCATCAGGCCTTCCCGGCATGACTCCCGCCATTGGCCGGATAAGCCTCCTGCAACGCGATCGAGCCTGTCTCCAGCAGCGATTTGAGGTTGGACATGATCTTCGGCCAGCCACCCGACACCGCCTCGATGAATTTCGATGGATCACGCTCGATCGTATGCGTGAGCGTCAACTTGACCGCCGTTCCGCTCGGTTCGAGCTCCATCGTGCAGCGCGAATCGCCTTCGGCCTGCAACTCGGGACGAATCTGGTGCTGCCAGCGGATCACCAGACGCCGCGGCGGATCGGCCTCGACGATCTCGCCCGCGTCGAAAATCTGGCCGCCGCTCGACACGAGTTTCCACGACGAGCCCGCCGTCCATTCGCTTTCGCAGTGCATGCCGAACCAGTACTGCTTGATGAACTCCGCGTCGGTGAGCGCCGACCACAACTGTTCCGGCGTAGTGCGGATATAGGTCACATAGACGAACGTCGATCTAGTCATTGCCTTTCTCCAGGCGTCGTTTCAGGGTCGAGAGCGCCTTCAGGCGCGGCTTTTCGAACTTGGCAATCCAACGCTCGTAGATCTGCTGCAGCGGCACCGGATTGAGGAAGTGCAACTTTTCGCGCCCGCTGCGTACGGTAACGACGAGGTTAGCCGCTTCCAGCAGGCCCAGATGCTGGGTCACGCCTTGCCGCGTCATGTCGAGGTGGTCGCACAGGTCGTTCAGAGTCTGGCCGTCGTGCGCGTGCAGCACATCCAGCAGCTTGCGCCGGCTCGGATCGGCGAGGGCTTTGAATAGCACGTCGGTGTCGTCGGGGCGCTCGGCCATGAACGGCTACAGGCAAGTAATTTGTTGCATTTACTATAGGCAAGAAATTGCTTGCATGTCAAGGCGACGTGAGGGACGCTCCGCAGGTTCGACACAAGCGCCGACTACCGTTTACGAGGTGCTCAAGTACGTTTCGGAATGTTGCCGCCATGCAAAGGACCGAACAGCCGCGCACAGAGCATGCCCATCGCCAGGATACCGAGGCCGAATGGCACGGCATCACCGGTTGCCTCGATCCGAAAGTCGCCAACACGAAAAACCAGAAGATAGCCGACGACCATATTGAAGAAGCCCCACAGTACATTGACGGTCGATGACGACAGCCCTTTTCCGGACGGCTTCGCGAACGGGCTCTGAAACGGCTCGCCCATCACACCGCTGACGAAATGCGGCACGGCATTCGCGAACAGGACACCGCCGAAAAAATAAGAGACGACATGCGGCCAATCCATTTCAGTTGCTCCTTGAATCGAGTAAATCGATGAGGTCGCGGGCTGTGCCCGTTTCGATGCCGGTTCGGATGAAGTACCTGCAAACGTTCAGGAGTCAGCGAGCCGCTGCAGCAGTTCCACCGCGGCGGCGAGCGTGGCCTGTTCTCGCGGCGATAGCTGCGCTTGCAAGGCACCGATCAGCCAGTCCTCTTTGGCCGCCCGACTTGCCTTGAGCGTTCGTCTGAACGTGGGGGTGAGATCGATAAGAGTTTTGCGTCCGTCGGTTGGATCCGCTTCGCCTTTGACGACGCCCAGCGTCTCCAGACCGGCAACGGTAATGCGCATGGACTGGGGCTTTACGCGCTGCGCTCGCGCTAGCGCGGAAACTGTGGCTGGGCCGCCGCGCTCCAGATGAAACAGCGCCGACTTCTGCGCCGACGTAAAGTCGCTCGATTGCGAATGTTCTCGCGCGCGGCGAACCAGTTTGCTCACGGCAATGCGCAGTTCGCCCGCAAGGGCGGCTAGATCGGTAGATTGAGAAGACGGCGATTGTCGTGACATGCCGAGAACATAGCAGATATACAGTTTAACTGTACAAGTAAACTGAAGATATTTTCGCCGTCGAGTCCGCACGAACCCAGCATAAACAAGCGCCTGTGAGATACTTCCTCATTCACGCATAATCCCCGAGTCCACCGCGTCTCAACCGGCCCAGGCATGCAAGCCCATCCCCTCCGACTCGCGCCCGGCGACGACCTTCGCGTCGCCGTCGAAGACGCGCTTCGTCAACGCGACCTGCAAGCGGCCTTCGTCGTCCAGGGCATCGGCAGCCTCCACGTTGCGGCATTGAGGTTCGCTGGCGCGCAAGCGCCGACGGAAATTCGCGGCGACCTCGAAATATTGACCCTCGCAGGCTCCGTCTCGCCCGATGGCGCTCATCTGCACATGTCGATCGCGGATGCGCGCGGGCAGGTGTTCGGCGGTCATGTGGCGCGCGGCTGCACGGTACGCACGACCGTCGAGTTGTTGCTCGTGTCGGTTCCGGGCTATTCGTTCGCGCGGGAGCCTGATCCGCAGACGGGTTTTATGGAACTCGTGATTCGCGGCGGCGGCGCTCCGCAGTCCGGCTCCGCCTGATCACGCAAAGGCGCTATCGCTTCGCGCGCCGGTAGTCGCTCAACGCCCCGCCAACATCCGCCCGCCGAGCCCCACCAACAGCACACCCGCTGCCGTATCCAGCCCGGCCTTGCGCCGAACCAGCGCGCGCCGAACCGACGGATGCGAGGCAAGCAACGCCATCGCGCAGTACCACGCGCACGAAATGCCGATCGACAGCGCCACGACCGCGATATCCAGCCACAACGGCGCATGCGCGGGCACCATCAACGCAAAGATGCTGCCGTAGAACGCGATCGACTTCGGGTTCGTCATGCTGACGAAATAGCCTTTCTTCGTCGCAGCCCAGCCGGACGCGGCGGCGAGCCCAAGGCCGGTCATCATGCCGGCGCTTAGCAACAGGACGCCCGCAAGCGCAAGCAGGATGTTGGCGGAATGCAAGATGAATCCTCCGTGGCGGGCCGGTATGGGTCCGAGCGATCGCTCCGACGCTTTCATCATACCGGCGCGCTTCGGCCCGGCTGACCGTGTCCCTGATATGGGGAGGTCGGGTTTACTGTAATTGAAAGAGTGTGCCCTTCCGAAGCATGATTCGTCGTACGTTGTACGATGAATTTCAACGTTGCCCGACAACTTGGTTCGCGAGCTCGCGGAGTCGGTTGCCGGCGAGGCTGCCGCATGGTCGGCTCGCAGCCAGAAAATAACCTTCGAGACGCAGTCCCATGCTGGGCAAAGCATTTCTCTTGCAATGCGTTCTCGAGATCCGGCCGGGAGCCGGATGGTTGCATCGAAATAAGTTGGGTGATCTTTGGTTTTCCGCCCTCGCGCGTCGGCAGTGGAAGCTCCCGATTTCAGGTTGTACCTTATACGATGTCTTATAACAAATATTGATGGTTCACATTGCCCTGACGCTTTCCCCGCCGCATCCGCGCGAAGGGCGAGGCCTGCCAGGAACACGCAGTGGATCCACTCCCAAGGAGATAACTTATGAAGATGCGCTCAGTCCGAGAGCTTGCGGTCCTCGGCCTGTTTGTTCTGACCGTCGCCGGTTGCGGTGAGGGTAATAACATTTCAGGTCCAGGTACGAGCTCGACCACGCCACCCACCAACCCGACTTCGCCGACCTCCCCGGTCTGGACGCCCGGCCGCTACGCTGGCGACACGAACCTGCCGGATTCGCCGTCTTTGCCGGCGGACACCCAGGTTTGCTCGACGCTTCAGGCAAGCAATAACCTGGTGAAGAACGCGGACGGCTCGCTGCCGCTCACCTCGGATCCGACGCCGGTCACCTACGGCGGCGCAACCACGGCGCTGAACAACCCCGACCAGGCGCGTATCCAGGCCGCGCTCGACGCGTGCGGCGCCGCCGTGGACGCGGAAGTCGGCGCGAAGATTACGCAGGCCGATCAGCAGGCAGCCGCTACGCAACAGGCGGCCAATAATCCGAACGTCAACATCGCGGGTGCATCGAGCGAAACGCTGTCGAACCCGACCTACAAGGCCACCAAGTTCGCGGTGCGTCTCGTCAAGAACAGCGGCGGCGCCGGCAATGCATTCCTGAGCGGTCCGCTCGTTCTGCCGTCGGGCGTCACGCTGTGGATCGACGATGGCGTCACGCTGTTCGCGAGCCGCGACGTGGTCGTCTACGACAAAACCGCGCAGGATCGGCCGAACGCGATCACCTGCGGCGCCGCGATCAACAACCCGGCCGGGCTGCCCGCGCCTGTCGGCACCGCCAACGCGGGCGCGGCGACCATCGCGGGCACGAGCGGCATGCAGAACTGCTATCCGCTGATCCGCGGCACGCATACGGTCAACGCGTCGATCATGGGCACGGGCTCGATCGATGCGCGTGGCTATATGCCGCTGATCAGCTCGTCGCCGCAATATCCGACGATCCGCTGGGCCACCGGCGTCACCGAGGCGTTCACGTATTCGGGCAACAACATCACGGGCGTGACGACGCCGAAGTTCAGCTGCACGAACACGATCGCCGCTTACCGCGCGGGCACGCTTGCGCCGGAAGGCACCGCTTGCGATGTGGTCACCGCGATGGGCAAGACGACGCTGACCACGCCGGCCGTCACCTATGTGGTGAACCGCCAGGCAACCAGCATCCCAGGCGGCTACACGGTTACGGGCGGCGGCTGTACCGCTGGCACGGGCGGTTGCGCACGCTGGGTGCCGGCAAGCTGGTGGGATATCTCGTACCACGGCAACAAGGACATCGGCGGCGGCCCGTACAGCTTCCAGGGCAACCCCGGCGTGCTGTGGATGCAGCAGTCGAAGAACCTGTCGCTGTATCAGATCACGTTGCGCAACAGCACGTTCTTCACCGTCGAAGCCGACGGCGTGGACGGCCTCACCGTGTGGGGCATCAAGATCATCACGCCGTTGCTGCCGGATGCGGCGAACCAGGCGAGCGTCGGCATGAACAACGACGGCTTCGACGGCGTCAGCGGTTCGTACTCGCACCTCTATACGGGCGCGACGATCGATGCCGGCTCGACGGGCGTGAAGAACACCGACGGTGTCGACCCGAGCGTTGCAGCGGGTCCGGAACACGCGGCTCTCGGCACGGGCAGCAAGACGACGTCAGCAGGCCAGGTGTACTTCGACGGCTACGTGAAGAACGTCGCGATCGTGTACAACTTCCTGAGCCCGTCCGACGACAACGTCGCGTTCAAGGGCGGTCTGCAGGATCCGCGTCCGGCGGCGGCACAGGGCGCGACGACGCCGGCCAACATGCTGTGGGCCATCGACGGTAACCGCGATGTTTCGTCGAACCGCACGTACGGCATCACGGTGGCGCACAACCACAACTACAACGGCCATGGTCTGTCGATCGGCAGCCCGACGAATGCAGGTGTCCGAAACATTCACTTCTACGACAACTACTTCGACAATATCTACGACGGCACCAATTCGTCGACGGATATGGGCGTCGTGGGGCTGCGTATCAAAAGCGGTCAGGCACGCGGCGGCGACGTCAGCAACATCTACTATGACGGCGCATGTATGCGTGGCGTGAAGGATTTCCTCGTGTTCGACATGTACTACACGGGCCCGAGTGCCGATCCGATCTCGTACACGGGGTTGGGGTGGCTGGTGCCGAGCTTCCACGACATCAACCTCAGCAACATCCGCATGATGAACATCCCGGCCAACAAGACTGCGGGCAAGAACGGCGGCGGCGGCCTGACCTTCCGCGGTCTGCATGCCGACACGGCATACGCCAATACGCAGAGCGTGATCCAGCTGAACCTGGATAACGTGGTCGCGGACAAGGATGTCACGATGTCGATTGCGAACCTGAGCAAGCCTGTCGTGAACATTGGCGCGCTCGATGGCTCGACGCAATCGAAGGCCGCCAACGCCACGCTGAACCTGGGCGCGAACGTGAGCCTGATTGGCTCGTCGATGGCTCACGGCACGGGCGGTATCCTGACGAACACGTCGAGCGGCGCGGGCAAGTACACGACCCCGACGAACACGTTGAACCTGACCGTCAATGGCAGCGACGACGCCGGCGCCGCGGGCGACACGAATCCGGCGGCCACGATCGTCTCGCAGAATGCGAAGCTGTCGCTGTGCGATCAGGCTTCGTCCTGGCCGGTTTTCCCGAATGTGAAGTAAGCGTGGTTGCTTGAAAGACCAGGACCCACGCTGTCAGGCTGCGGGTCTTTTTGAAGCCTCACGGGTGACTGTGGGGCTTATTTTCTTTTGGGCTAGCGCGGGAAGTCATCATTCCGCGGTATTGCCATGCGCTCGAACCAGCTTGTGCAGCGGGTTGGCCGGATCGTCGGCGCAGCCCGCATTGGTGCGTTCGCGAAAACGCGTTATCGATACCGACAAGCCGAGGCCGAATAACAGCAGCCCCAATACCGCGACGCATCCGAGAGCAATGTTGTTCATGGCAGCGGCTCCTTGTCAGGCAATCGACGCACGCCTGTTTGGCGAGAATCAGGCGGCCCCCATTCTCGCACGGGCCGGCACGCGAGGTCCGCGCGGCTGGACCCCGCAAAAACGACGGCGCCGCGATCGTTCCAACACCGATCGCGGCGCAGCTTACTACTCAAATACGTGGACTACGGCCATGCTTAGTCTTTGTGATCGAATTCCGGCAGCGCACGCGTTCCTTCAATCGCGACCGAATGCAGCAGCTCAGGCTTCAGATCGAGCAGACGCAAGATCGTCGGCGCGACCTGCGTGGTCAGCACCGGCTCGTCGTTGACCTGCCCGGCGTGATGCGTGTGAGGCACGTACATCACGAGGCCGAGATGGCTGTCGTCGGGCGCGTTGCCGCCATGCTCTTCGTCCTTGGACGTGCTCGACGTATAGATGACGCCCGGGTTCGGTTGAACGATGATATCGGGCGTACGTCCGCGCGACGGGTCGCCGAACCGGTTAGCCAGTTGCGGGCCGGACAGGATGTACGCCTGAGGGCCGTCCGCGCAAATGCCGGGTGCGTTGCAGCTCAGATTGGCTTTCAGCGTCTTCACGACCGAAGACACCTGGCTTTGATCGCGCAGCCAGATCAGGCCGACGTCGTCGGTCTGCACGAAACCCGTGCCGACAAGTCCGGTGCCGTCGTTGAGGTTGCCGCTCTTCGTAGCGGCCTGCCCGAAATTGCCGCCCGAATCCAGGTAGTTGTTGGCTTCGAGCAACTTGGTCAGCGTATCGCCGTTCTTCACGAGCTTCGAATGATCGGTCGGCGACTGGCCATGCTTCGCGGTCACGATGATCGCCGTCGACGAATAGAGATTGCGTTGCTTCAGTTCGGACACGACGCGTCCCAACGCGTCGTCGATATACGCGATCGCGCCGGCGACTTGCGGACCCGGCGTGAAGCTCGCATCCAGATAGCCGCCGCCCGACGCGACCGTGGCCTTCTGCGCGACGCTCAGCGTCTGGAAGTTGGCGCCGAACACGGTCGGCACCGCGACGTTCTTTTGACCTGTCGAATCCTGGCCATCGATTTCATTGATCAGCGATTGCACGTGGTAGTTGTCGAACTTCTCCGTGTGCGTGTACGTGTCGAGGTAGTAGGTATTGGTATCTGGATCGATCGAATTTATTTCGGTACGCGAAAGGTCGTCGACGCCCGCGCCCGACGGTCCGTTGAGCCAGTCGTAGCCCCACGCGTGCTTGTCCGCCCACGCGGTGCGCGCGCCGTTGACGTTGCCCTTGATCACTTCGAAAACCGTGTTGGTCTTCAGATAGTTGTGCGGATAGACGGGCGTACAGACGCCATTGACGAGCGCATGCGGAATCGCCTGCGGATTGAACGCGCCGCCGCCGTCGAGATGGATCAGCGCGCCGCCGTTCTCGCCGTCGATGCCGGTCGTTTCATCGAAGACGACATTCCAGCCGGTCGGGCCCGTGCAATGGGTATCGGAAGGCGCATAGAGCGTGCGGTCGTAGGAGACGTCGTAGAACAGCCCCGCGGACTTCGGCGAGCCGCCGGTCACGAGCGCGGCGAGGCCCGGAAACGAATCCGACAGTCCCGGTGTATGCGCGTTCGTATAGGTGGTGCCTGACTTCGCGAGCAGCGCCAGGTTAGGGCACGTATTCGCGCCGATGCAACGCGCGACGTCCTGCTCATGCAGACCGTCGAAGCTGATCAGCAGCACATGCTTGACGGACGCGCGATCGCGATCGTGATCGTGATCGTCGCCGGCTGTTGCGACTGCCGAGTACAACCCGGCGAGTAGTGCGACGGCGGCGCACATTGCGCTTTGCTTACGCTTCCATTTCGTGATCGGTTTCATGTCTCGTCCTTTTGTTTGACAACGAATTTGGGTAGTGCGGGACGAATTTGAACCGTAAAAAAGTCATTTGCGTGACCTGAAATTAATATTTGGCAATACTGAGGTGTTAAGGTCTTGTTAAGCTTGGGGTGATCCATTCGACGCGCATGCGCTGTGAACCTGATTCGATTCCGCGCGTGATTTTTCGCGAGTCGGCAAGCATAAAAATGGCACGGGCTATTGCAGACCCTGCCGTTTCGCCGGTCGGGTAGTCGAATACCGCCAGGCGTCATCCCAGTGAATGAATCAAGGCCTGATCCGTCACCTGCACCGGCCTGACCTTGATCGATTGACTATAAAGCGGCGGCAGCGTCGAGCAAAACTCGTCGAGGTCTCCTTGTGGCATGCGGGGCTTAACGTATTGCAAAGGCGACGGGTTTACGTGGGGCAGTGGACTTTCCATCGTCGAACCGTACGCGCCGAGTTCAAGCAGGCCTTGCGAACCGCTGTCGGGGCCGAGCGCCATCACGAACGTGCAGTATTGGTGGAAGCAGCGGCCGCCGCGCGGCGGCGCCGCCGTCCGTGCCGCTCGCGCCATGCCGGTCGCCGCGATCGCCGCGCCCGCACGCGGCATGACGCGCGCGCGTTCGCCTAGTGCGCGGCCGGCTCCTGCGTGATGGAATCCACGCGGTCGGGATAGAACGCAAGGTGCTCGCGGATCGGCGCGACAGCGTCGTATGGGTGCTCGTAGGTCCACACCGCGTTGGTGCCGCGCTCGCCGGCCGAAGGAATCGAGAAGTATGCGCATTCGCCCTTGTACGGACAATAAGTGGCGTGCGCCGTGCGTTCGAGCCGGGTCATGTCGACGTCCTTGCGCGGGATGTACAGCACGGCCAGATAGCGGGCTTCGAGCAGCGTCAATGCGTCGTGCGTATCGGCAATCACGTGACCGCCTGCCATGACGATCACGCGCGCGTGGTGGTGCTCGATCATGATTGGATGATCCGGGCCGGGGATCTTGACGGGTTTGTCGTTCGGGACCGAATGAGTGGACATAACGAGGCTCCCTGCGAAAGTGGGGCTGCGAGGTTTCGTGCGTCGACGGCGATGTTCGTCGCCGAACGCCACGCAAGCGACTGAAGATCGCCCGTATTGCCGTACTACTTCCTTTCAGGTATTTCTATCACATACTAACGCAGACCTTCCAGGTGCTGTGAGCGGCGCAATGCCCGTCGGAATTGCATCAGTTGCGTGCGCGTGCTTTTGTGCAACGGGATGGCGACTTCGCGGAAGACGAACACGATCAGCCGACTGACAGGAGCGCGTCATGCTCGTTGGATATGCGGTGTATGACCCTGCAAGTGAGCCTGCAATCTCGTCGACAAATGGCGAGGTTGTTTGACTATGCCGGCGCTTCGGAAGTGTTGGTCACTTCGCGCATTTGGGGCGTGTGCCGCTCTAACCTTGAACCTGTTGTCCTGCCCTTCGCACGCACAGGTCGCGCCGAGGCAATTGTCGAGCAATACCGTGATTGGCGGCAATGTAAAGCAGCACGCAGACGCTGTGCTCGCGATCATGACCTACACGACAGTCCCGGACGTTACGACCAGTAACCTGTCGGTCAACAACGGCCTGACGGGTAATCCCGGCTTTGGGCAGACGCAATTTGGCGGCGGCTTCACCCTCAGCAGGTCGTTTCCGTTGTACATGGAGGGCACGCTCGCCTACAGCCGCTACGATCCGATCTTCATTGCCACGGATGGCGCCCAGCAGCGTGCGGTGCCGACGAAGTGGAACACCTTCAGTGGCACGGTCGGCCTGGGGTGGGATTTCCGCATCACGGACGAACTGGTATTCCGTCCGATCTTGAACGGCACGATTGGGCGTGTCTCGAGTGACCTGAAGGTAGGGCAGACCCTCTTCAATCGTGTCACCGACAGCAACCTGCAGTTCCTCGAAAACGGCTCGCTGAACGCCTACGGCTATGGTGGCTCCCTGATGCTCGACTACGAACACTACCGCGAAAACTACGAAATCGACGCCGAATTGCGGGCAACCGATATTTACCTGCGCAGCTTCGGCGGTTCGTCGGAGGCCGTTCAGGGCTCGGCCATGGCGCAGCAGGTGAGCCTATGGACGCGCTGGCGCGCGCCCACCGGTTGGCACGCGCTGGACCGGCCGGTCCGCTATGTGCTGGAAGCCGCTTACTCGCATTATTTCGGCGATAGTGCCGGCGTGCTGGGTTTCAACGACCTCACGTCGCTGGGAGTCGGCCTCGAACTCGACAGCAGCAGGTATCCCGTCATCGTCACCCGTACGCGCGCGATGGTGCGCTATGTGTTCGGTCGCAACGTGCACGGGGTGTCGTTCGGATTCGCGATGAGTTTCTAGCCGGGCCAGCTTGCCGGTCCAGCAACGAGGCTCGAACCCATGCCCGCGATCCAATGCTTCTGGTTCTCGCTCGGCCGTGCGGTATAGCGCTTGCTCGGCCCAGACATGAATCGATCAAGGGAGCCGTGATGAACGACAAACCGAAACAGCCCGATGCCGGCGGCAATCTGCCGGGCACGTTGTAGCAGAACCAGGCCCTGAACGAAGGGCCAAAACGAAGGGCCAAAACGAAGGACCTCCTGCCATGCGTACACTCGGACAGAGCCGGTCGACGAAGCGGATCGACAGCGAGCCGGACATGCGCCTGCAGAAGATAGAGATTGCCGACTTCCTCGTAAGCTGGACCGTCATCCGGGATTCGGAAGGCGCCTTCCAGTGGGTCGTGGTCGTGACGGAGCGTGGCGGCGAGCATCACACGATCTTCGAGCGACGCGGGACGTGCGGCCACGTGTCATGGGACGACGCGCTCGACATCGCGGCCGAAACCGCGCGCCGCGTTGCGGCCGGGCTCGTCGAGCCGGGTGAACCGGCGAAGACGAAACAGCGGCGCGGGCGCACGCCGGGTGCATCGCGCCCTAATCGTTGATGCGCGATCGCGGGCGGCGCCCCGTGGTGTCAGTAGTGTGTGCTAGTTCCATTGACGCCGCGTCTGTGCCGCGCGACGCGACCTCGGCAGCCAATGCCGCAACGCGAACAATACAGTCGATCCCAGCAGCAGCGTGGCGATCGGAAACGTGCCCGCGGCATTCACCGCAATGTCCATCGGGCGCTCTCCGAGCAACTGCATCCGGCGGCGCGTCATCGCGGCGCCGAGCGACTGCAGTTCGTTCTTCAGCACGCGCTCGGCGTCGGGCAGCAGGATGGTTTCCTCGTCGGCGACATGATGAGCGACTTCGCGGATCAGTTGATAAAAGAGCCCGTCGTAGGCGGCGTTTTCGGGGCCCATCCCGCGCAGCTTCGCGATCGTTGCGCGCATCTCGTCGTGCTCGGGACGGCTTTTTCTCAGTGCCTCGTCATTGCCGAGCGCGCGGTCGAGCGCCGGGTAGAAAATTTCCTCCTCGAGCTGCGCGTGGATATCGAGCGCGTCGCACACGCCGTTGACGATCGCGCGTTTGCGCCACCACGGCGTGGACGCGTGGTATCGGTGCGAAGCGGCGAGCACGTGCATATGGTCGAGGCGGATCATCGACGTAATCGACGGCGACAGCGATGAGGCGTCATTGGACATGGCGTTTCTCCAGGGAAAGGGTGCCGGCGGATACCGCATGCGCCATTCCCGCTGCCCAGCAATCGATCAACGCGGTGCCGGCTGCCGCGAGCGGAGTGCGTTGCTGCTCGTGAGGGCGCTCAACGCGGAGTCCGCGGCATCCGCCGCACGGGCGAACAGGTCGTCGACGATTCGCCGCGCCGCGCTATATCCGCCCATCAACGCATCGGCCTCGGTGTCGAACGGCCGGCTGCCTCCAATGTCGACGCGCAGCGGCGAGAATGTTGCGACCGCAGCGCCCGCCTGATAGATGTGAACCACCGCCGCGTAGCGTGTGCGTACCGCCGCGCGCCCGGCGGGGCGCAACGTGAAATCCGCCTCGACGGTCACCTCGATCGTGAACCCGTGGTATTCGTAGGTCCGCCTCATCATCATGTCCTTCGTCGCGTGAGTGTGTGATCGTGCCGGTGCGCGATGATCATGCGCGACGGGCGCGGCGCTAATTGCCGCCCTGCGCGCTCGAGCGGCGCTGGCTCCGTGCTTCGAGCGTAGCGAGCCGCGCTTGCGGCTGCAGCGCCGGCGGCAGTTCGGCGTTGGCCTCGATGCGCGCGCGCCAGTAAGCCGGCGTCGCAATTCCCGTGCCCTGCCAGTCGACGCGGTCGCATTGAACGAGTCGTTCGAGGCGCTGGACAATCGCGCTGATATGCGTCAATTTCGTTGTGACGTCGTTGTGATTACGCGCGGCTTTCACAGGTTCTCTCCCCGTTTTGTTATCTCCAGCTTACTCGTCGTTCACAGTAAGTCATGCCGGCTTGATGACATGTCGAAAACGCCGGATTCAGCATGCTCGCATTTGCAAAAAAAAAGTACATCGCAGTGAGTTGTCGGAGACAGCCGCATTGTGGACAGCCCCGTCCACTCTCGCGCCGCAGTTTGCGGGACCCACATTCGACGAACCGACGCGCCGGATTGCTTCTACGCTCGACTGTTGGTGTGACGTCGTGATGACAGCGTGTGCAAATGAAGTTCGCGCCGTCGTCGGTTAGCCGGTCGACTTCTGATCTGGATCAAAATAGCAAAAGGCGGTGTGGTGATCGCGCCGGCGCTCGGGTACCCTCGTTGGAAATCCCTTTGTGCGTGGCACGATGAACGTGGTGACTATCGCGAGGGAGAGCGAAATGCCTGATGTCGGACAAGGCTCGTGCGCTACCGATGCACGCAAGCGCGGCGCATCCGCGCGTTGCGATGGTGATCGCAACGCGACTCACGCAGCGAAGAATCGGCGCGCGGCAGCGCTGCGCGGAACGCTCGTGATGACATTTGCCGTCGCCATGATGGGCGGGTGCGCGACGTCGGCCGAGCGCACCAATGTGCAGCCTTCGGGTCAACAGACGTGCAATGTGGCCGGCAAATTCTGCAACACGTTTTTCGGACCTTGACGGAAACGCTCCCAGCGCGTGTCGGCGCGCACGGCACGTTTCCTGACCGGCCCGCGTTCGTCTGCAATCGGACGACCGATGTTGGACGTGTCGCGGCGCGCGCGTTTGCTCGGGCGTGTCCATGGCCTTCAGCTTGTGGACAGCGAGCATCGGTTGGAGGAGCATGGTCGCCTGGATACGCTTGAAGGGGTATGCGCGATCGGACAATTCCACCCCACCATTTACGCGCACGAGCGAGGCAACCAGTCGTCCTATTGCAGGAGGAAAGAAATGCTCACGCGGAAAACCAAGGACATCGTCAAGGCCACGGCCCCGGTTCTGGCCGCGCACGGCTATACGATCATTCAACTTTTCTGCAGACGGCACTTCGAGGCGCCAACAAGCACGCAAGCCTCGACGTGAAAGCGGAGCACTATCCGTTCGTCGGCGAACATTTGCCTGGCGCGATCAAGGACGTGCTCGGTGACGCCGCGACCGACGACATCATCTCCGCGTGGGCGCAGACATACGGCAATCTCGCGGACGTGCTGATGGGCATGGAAGCCGAATTGCGCGAAACGCGCGCATCGCAGCCAGGCGGCTGGACCGGATGGCGCACGTTCGTCGTCAAGGAGAAGCGGCCCGAGAGCAGCGTCATCACGTCGTTCATTCTCGAACCGAAGGACGAACAGCCGGTCGCGAACTTCGAGCCGGGCCAGTACATCGGCATTGCGGTCGATGTGCCCGCGCTCGGCCTGCAGCAGATCCGGCAATACGGCTTGTCCGACGTGCCGAACGGCCATAGCTATCGAATTTCGGTCAAGCGCGAGAGCGGCGAGGTCGGGCGGCCGCCGGGCTATGTGTCGTCGCTGCTGCACGATCACGTCGAGGTATTCGGACTGGATCTGTTCGCTGAATGACGCATACGGTCGTGCCGCGCGACGGCTGCCGCGGAAGCGACAAGCAGGAATGCAGTCACCGTGACCGGGAGTGCGGCATGAAAGTGCACCATCTGAACTGCATTTCGACTTGCCCGCTGTGCGGCAAGCTGTTCAACGGCCACCCCGATTCGTTGATCCGCCGCGGGCATCTGACCTGCCATTGTCTGCTCGTCGAAAGTCCGGCGGGGCTCGTGCTCGTCGATACCGGTTTCGGTTTGCGCGATGTCGCCGATCCCTATTCGCGCCTCGGCAAATTCTTCCTGAGGCTGCTGAAGCCTGAGTTCCGAAATGAAATGACGGCGATCAGGCAGATCGAGCGGCTCGGTTTCGACCCGGCCGACGTGCGCCATATCGTGATGACGCACCTCGATTCCGACCATGCGGGCGGGCTCGACGACTTTCCGCACGCGACGGTGCACATGCTCGCGAGCGAGCGCCAATACGCGGCGCAGCAGAAGACGTGGCTGGACCGGCAGCGCTTCAGGCCGCAGCAGTGGTCGTATCAGAACATGTGGCGCGTGCATTCGCCGCAGTACACCGAGCGTTGGGAGGGCTTCGCCAAGGTGCATCCCATCGAAGAACTCGCGAGCGAGATCGCGCTCGTGCCGTTGCGAGGCCATACCTATGGTCACGCGGGCGTCGCGGTACACGGTGATGGCGGCTGGTTGCTGCTCGCGGGCGACGCCTATTTCGACAACGGCGAGCTCGACCCGGTGCGCCCGCATTGCGCACCCGGTTTGCGCTTCTATCAGTGGATGCTCGAAAAGGATCGCGCGGCGCGACTGTACAACCAGCGCCGCCTGCGTGATCTGGCGAAGCGGGCGAGCCCCGCGTTGACGATTTTTTGCAGCCACGACGTCGACGAATTCGAGCGGCTCGCGGGACGTTCGGTGGCGGTGCCGGCGGAGCAGATGGCGTGATGCTCGCAGGCTTGCGCGCGCGCCCGGTGCTTCGCGGATCGCTCACGTCTTGCGCCTCGCCGAGGCATCGTGCGCGGCGGGGCGCGTTTCCTATACTGCCTTTGTCCTCCGTTTGGATTCCAGGGGACATCGTTCTCAAATGCGCTTGCGGCGACCATGCCGGTTGAAGGCTGGTGGCTCTTTTTTGCGCGAGCGCATTTCATCGATCCGGCCGCCGCAGCAGCGCGGCCGCGAGCAGGCCCGCGCCGAGCGCCACGTAGACGTTCCCGAGCGAGCGGCACGACAGGTGCGCCTCGAATCCAGGGGTAAGCCTGTTGGGCACCACCTTGTAGTCGACCACATACGCGCTCGCCACGGTCGTGGCCGCGGCCACCGCGGTCGCGCCGGGCCGTCGCGACGGGTCGGGGCCGGCCATCCGGTCAACCAGTTGCTCGAACATCATTGCCCAGAAGATCGCGGCTGCCTGATGGATCGCGAAGCCGGTCACCGTATGCCGGATGCTGAAGCCGCGTTCACGCAGCGCGCGTTGCGGCCACAGGCAGTGGGTGACGGCATTGATCGGCGCGAGCGGGCTGCCCGATGCGTCCGTGGATGCCGCCGCGGCTGTTGCCGCCGACATGCAGCCGGCCAACAGCCCCGATGGGACGGCTCGGCGTAGCGTCGCACGGGTGGCCTGATACCACGGAGAACCGATTTTGTACTCGAGCGTTTTCATGGCAGGGCTCCGGTTCGGGCGCGCAAACGCACGCCCCATGATCGCGGACAGCGGTACGCGCGAGGAGCAGCATGGCGCGTTCCGCGCGGACGATGCGCAGGAATGCCGGCCGAAAATCGTGGCCCCACTGCGATACGTAGTGCGCTTCATCGACGACGACGAGTTCGATGCGTTGCCGGGAACGCGCCCGCAATGACGCTGCGGATGATGTCCCGTTGGCCCGGGCGCAGCCGGCTGATCCCGAACACTTCGCGCAACGTCCTGCGCATCGCGTTCAGACGGTCGGACGTGTCGCGCGGGATGGAGGTGTCGGTCATGAAGTTGGCGGTTGGCTTGCGGCACGGCGAGTCAGCCTGCGACGCAGCAAACATCGTACCGCGACGCGGCGCCGCAGCCGGGAACGCGATGTGCTAATACGTCATGACGTGACATTTATGGCCAAACGGGTGGACTCATGAACAAGGAAGACAAAAGCGACGCGTATCCCTACGCGTCGGGCGGATGGGGGTCGGTCAAGGCGGTGGCGACAATCCTGCTGCAGGAAAAAGCACCGCTGAAGGATAGCCAGGTTCTGATGCATCAGAATAAGCCCGACGGTTTCATGTGTGTCAGCTGCTCGTGGGCGAAGCCGGCCGATCCGCATACGTTCGAGTTTTGCGAAAGCGGTGCGAAAGCGACCGCGTGGGATCTGACGGCCAAACGTGTAACGCCCGATTTCTTCGAGGTCCACACGGTCAGCGAGCTCGCCAAATGGCACGACCACGATCTCGAGGAAGCGGGGCGGTTGACCGAGCCGCTGCGCTACGACCCGGCTACCGACCGCTACGTGCCGGTGCCGTGGCAGCAAGCATTCGATGCGATCGGCGCCGAGCTGCGCACGCTGGACCCGGCCAGCGTGGTGTTCTACACGTCGGGCCGCGCTTCGCTGGAAACCTCGTACATGCTGCAGCTTTTCGCGCGCATGTACGGCACCAACAATCTGCCCGACAGCTCGAACATGTGCCACGAAAGCACCAGCGTCGGCCTCAAGGAAGCGATTGGCGTGGGCGTCGGTACAGTCTCGCTCGACGACTTCGAGAAGACCGACCTGATGTTTTTCTTCGGCCAGAACGTCGGCACCAATAGCCCGCGCATGCTGCATCAGTTGCAGGACGCGCGCAAACGCGGCGTGCCGATCATCACGTTCAATCCGCTACGCGAGCCGGGGCTGCTGCATTTCGCAAACCCGCAGTCAGCGTTGGAGATGCTCACACCCAGCGATACGCAGATCAGCACGCAGTACCACCAGGTGAAGACGGGTGGCGATACCGCCGCGATCCTCGGCATCTGCAAGCTCGTCATCGAAGCGGACGATCGCGCGGTGAGCACGGGCGATGCGCGCGTCGTCGACGTCGATTTCATCCGCGAGCATACGAACGGCTACGAGCAATTCGCTCAGTACGCGCGCGACGCGAACTGGGACGACATCGAGCGAGTGAGCGGATTGCCGCGCGACGCGCTCCAGGCAGCCGCCGACGAGTACATGAAGGCAAACGCGGTGATCATCCATTACGGCATGGGTCTCACGCAGCATCGGATGGGCGTGCAGAACGTGCGCATGCTGTGCAATCTGCTGCTGCTGCGCGGCAATATCGGCAAGCCGGGCGCGGGGCCGTCGCCGGTGCGCGGGCATTCGAACGTGCAGGGGCAGCGCACGGTCGGCATTACCGAAAAGCCGGAGCTCGCGCCGCTCGATCAATTGGCCAGACAGTTTTCGTTCGAGCCGCCGCGCGAGAAAGGCATGAACATCGTCGAGGCCTTCGAGGCGATGCTCGACGGCAAGGTCAACGCGATGATCAACCTCGGCGGCAACCTCGTGCGCTCGGTGCCCGACCGGGTGCGCACCGAACCGGCGTGGGCCGCGCTCGGGTTGACCGTCAACGTGGCGACCAAGCTCAATCGCAGCCACCTGGTGCACGGCCAGCGCTCGTATCTGCTGCCGTGTCTGAGCCGCATCGAGATCGACCGGCAGGCGGGCGGCGCGCAGGCGGTGTCGATGGAAGACAGCACGGCGCACTTTCATGGCTCGCGTGGCATGGCCGAACCGGCCGCGCCGACGATCCGCTCGGAGCCGTTCATCGTCGCGGGCATCGCGAAGGCGACGCTCGGCGAGCGCGAGAGCGTCGACTGGGATGCATGGCGCGACGACTATTCGCGCGTGCGTCTGGAGATGTCGAAGACATGGCCCGAGATGTTCGGTGATTTCGAGGCGCGTATGTGGACACCCGGCGGCGTGATCCGGCCGCTGCCGGCGCGGGAGCGCAAGTGGAAGACCAAAAGCGGCAAGGCCGAATTCATGGTGCCGACTTCGATCGGCGAAGATCCGGACATGCCGGCGCGTGAGCCCGATTCGCTGCGGTTGATGACCTTGCGCAGCGACAGCCAGTTCAACACGACCATCTATGGCCTCGACGACCGCTTCAGAGGCATCAAGGGTTCGCGCATGGTGATTCTGATGAATCGGGCCGACATGGAGAAGCGCGGACTCGCGCACGGCGACCGCATCTGCCTCGAGACGATCGCGGACGACGGCGTCGAGCGGCACGTCGACGGACTGACCGTCGTGCCGTTCGACGTGCCGCAGGGATGCATCGGCGGCTATTACCCGGAATGCAATCCGCTGCTGCCGCTATGGCACTACGCGAAAGAGAGCAAGGTGCCGGGCGCGAAGTCGATTCCGGTGCGCGTACTGGCGGCCACACGGTGATCAGTGCTTCGTAGATACAAAGAGGCCGGCATCGTTACCTGTGCCGGCCGCTGAATTACACCCGGGCAGCGCGTGAAGGGCATGATAAGCGCGTGCCCATCTCCATCATAGTCGGGCCCGCGGCCCGCAACGCGTGATGTCCGTTACCCATTGAAGGACAGCGCACGACGCCACATAGTGTTCGGATACTGCGACGTCCCCTACGGATTCGGGGACAACGTTTCTCCAGAAGCGCTCATGGCATTCCATCGCCGCCTCCGGGCTGTGGTTCGATTTGCCGGCAACCCGGCATCGTCCGTTTCATCGCGTCGGCAGCCCCCGCACGCGACACGCAGTCCATGCGTGATGTCCGCGACCTGTGCGCGCGCCTGCACGCGTCATCCCGCGCAGCATTGCCAGGATCGCAGCGATGCGTGCCGCCGTTGCGCGGACGCCTGCCGCGCGTTATGACGAAACGCGCGTCCGTGACCCGCGAAATGCCGCGTTCAGCGCCGCGGCTTCGAGCCTTTCCAGCTCGACTTGCGCGCGAACTCCACGAACGAATGCAGATAGTCGAGCGACGCGTCCGCTTCGCGCGTGCCGAGAAAAATCTGCTTGGCGATGCCGGTCTTGCCTAGCTTCACGCTGACCACCGGCATACAGTCCGCGTATTCCTCGGCGAGCCAGCGCGGCAGCGCGGCGACGCCGCGATCGCTCGCGACCATCTGCAGCATGATGTCGGTGTAGCCGCGACAATCGCCGGTCTCCCAGGTATGGCTGCGCGGGTTGCGCAGCCATACGGGGTTATTTCGAAAGCTGGGTCGGGACTTGCGTCGACGCTTGTGTCGGAAGTTGCGGAATCTGCGGAAGCTGTGGAGGTTGCGGAAGCTGCGGTCCACCCTGTGAAAGCTGCTTCGTGGACGGTTGCCCGGCGGACGCTGGCTGCTGCGACGGCAATTGCTGCGGCAGATTGCTTTGCGCAAGCACGGATGTGCTGGTAAGGAAGGCGAACAGTACAAGGAAGGTCTTTTTCATTTCAATTCTCTACAGTTGGTTGTCTTGGTTTTGACGCGAATAGCAGCCGCGAGCCGTATCAACGCGCGGCCAAGGTTGCCTTGTAACGCCAGGACGCTGTTGCGGTACTGAAGTCGACGGGGCTACCCGACGCTACGTTGTCTGACGGGAGGAAAGCCGACGAACTAGTCACCCCGCCGTAGTTGTTGAACGCTTGCCGCTGGGCTTCCACGCGGGCTAACACCGCCTGAAAGTCCATTGCATGTTGTGTATTGGCGCCCGTGTGGTCATGGTAGCTGACCGTTTGACGCTGAACCGGTTGCACAGCCGCTTGCTCATAGGTTTGGGGACCGCTGCTGCTAGCGAATGCGGCGGTCGAGAAGGACAAGATCGACGCGACAACAGGGACGGGGATGAAGGTCTTCGACTTTGGCATGATCAGACTCAATATCGAGCGTCGGATTCAGGAGACGCGGTGTTTGGGGAACAACGGTCTGGCGAGGCATGAGTGCTGTTTGCCAGTTCGTTGGTGCCAGTCTAGTCATTTACGGTCGGCTTACAAGCATCTACGGGGCAACGGATAGTTGCCGTCGCTGCAAGCTTGTAGCCGATTGCGCTGAAGCAGTGTGTGCTTCTTTAGTGTGTCCGGAGGCAAGGGCGGTGCGGACTGTCTGAATGACACGCAGCAATTCGCTTCGACGGTATCCGCTGGTCGTTGCACAAACGAGATCAGCCGTCGAGCCTGCGCGTTTCCATCGCCGTTCGTCGACAAGACGCTACGTGGGTATCGGAATACGTCCGCTTGCTGTTCTTATGTCAGCGATTCGCGATTCACGCAAACCGTGTATTGAAGATCTCGCAACTCATAATTGCGCGCGTCGAATGGCGGCGCGCTTTGCTTATACTGCGTCCACACGAAACAGGCTTCGTTTTTACGCAGGAATACTTATGGCACACCAACTTACGCTCCACGCCGGTTCATCGAACACGGACGTCATTCACGACATCGTTCAGCACGCGTTGCGCAGCGCTGCTACGGCCTCCACCACGAATGGAGCGATCGATGTGCTTGGTCAGGCGCTACTCGAGGTCGAGCGCCTCGCCGCGCACCCGAGCGTCCTGACGCACTGAGCCCGCTGCGCGTCTGCGAACTGGCCGAGAGTCGGACCGGCAGCGCAGCGCACGGCGTACCGCCGATGGCGGATGCAGCGCGGTTCGATCTTTGGAATCAATATTGACTTAGCGAGCGAATGTGATAATATTATCACATAGTGGCCCGTCCGCGAAGTTGCTGTAGGCGAGTCGCCGCAATGCCAGCGCACGCTGAATCAACCGTGGAGATGTCACCCATGACTGCTCAACCAGACCTGAACGATTCGCTGCATCGGTGGCAGGAATGACGCGCCGACCGCGCTTCTTTTTCGCCTTGCTGTGCTCGTTCCCGCTTGTTGCGACGGTCTGCGGTTGTTCCACGACCGTGATGCCCACGCCGCGCGTCGTCGCGATTGTCGTTCCCGCGATGCCAGCACCGGCAATGATGTCGCCGCCCGATCCGATGGCGCGTCCATTGTGGATCGAAGTCACCGGGCAACCCGGCGGCCAATCGCAGACAGGCACCAGCAAACCGGCGACGCCGCAAGACCCGTCGCGCCAGCACGGTGACGACAGGCGTACCCACAGCGCGGCTAGCGGCGCGACGCCGATCTGACGGATGCGCCGCGCGGCGACCCGGCATCGCCGGTTCCTGCGGTTAAGACAAACACTTCCGCCGATGCTTCGGCTCAACGACGAAAGCCACTCGATCACTCGCCCAGTGGGGGCGCTTATGACTGTATACCATCGTCAATCTCTGTTTTGGGGCGCCGTTGCGTTAGCGGCCGGCGTGTTGCTATGGAACCTGCGTGCCGTTCTCACGCCGTTTCTGCTCGGTGCGCTCGTCGCATACATTTTGCAGCCGGGCGTGGAGTGGCTGGTACGCCATCGCGTTCCGCGCGGCCTTGCGGCGCTGGTGATGATGTCTTTGTTTGCTCTGTCCGTCGCACTCGTCATGCTGCTCATGTGCGTAGTTGTCCAGAAGGAAGGGCCGGAACTCATCAGGCAAATTCCAGTTATCGTCGCAAAACTCGATGGATGGCTGAAGCCGCGTCTGGCTTTTCTGGGGCTGGATTATTCGCTCGATGTGACGAATATCCGCGAGGTGCTGGCGGCCCGTCTCAAAGCGGACGGGCAGGGCGCGATGCTTGCCGTATGGCAGTACCTGCGCACCAGCAGCAACGTGATGATCAATGTCGTGAGCAATGCGGTGCTGATGCCACTCGTCCTGTTCTATCTGCTCTACGACAGGCACGAGGCGTTCGAGCGCATGGCGAGCTTCGTGCCGCGGCGCTGGCTCGGCAAGACACGGGAATTCGTCGGAGAGATCGATTGCATGATGTCGCAGTACCTGCGCGGGCAACTGCTGGTGATTGCGGTGCTCGCGGTGTTCTACCCGACTGTGCTGACGATTGCAGGGTTGGATCTGGCGGTGCCCGTCGGCCTGTTTAGCGCGCTTGCCGTATTCGTTCCCTACATCGGCTTTGCGACCGGCCTCGCGTTCGCGCTCCTCGCGGCGCTGCTGCAATTCGGTGACTGGTATGGCCTGGCCGTGGTGGTCGCGGTGTATGGCGTCGGCCAGATTCTTGAAAGCTTTGTGCTGACGCCGAGACTGGTTGGCGAGCGCATCGGCCTTCATCCGCTCGCGGTCATCTTTGCGTTGCTGGCGTTTGGGCGGCTGTTCGGATTCTTCGGCGTGCTGCTCGCGCTGCCGGTCAGCGCCATCCTCGCATCGGCATTGCGGGAACTGCGCCACCGCTATCTCGCGAGTGCGCTTTACCAGGGCTGACCGGCATCGCGATCGCCCGATTCGATGTCCGGGCACCCGCCCCGCCTACCCACCAACCCGACACTGCGCAGGGCGGCCGCACCTGCGATGGCGCGGAAACGCCGCGCTAGTTGCACTGTCACGGCAAGGTCGGAGCATCGGGAACGGGGGGCAGTGGACGTCGCGCGATCCGCTCGGCCTCTACACGTGTGAGACCGAACGCCTGCAACACAATGGCGGCGGTTCGCTGGGCAAACTTCTCCTCCTTCGAGCGAAGCACCTTTCGCGCACGAACGGTCCGCTTCGACGAGATGGCCAGTTGCAGTTCGGCGGCAATTCCCGCGAGCACCGTGCCAATCACGGTGATAACGGACATGAACCGGTCCGCGATCACAAAACGCCTTTCTGAAATGCCCTTCTCGCTATCGCGCAGCAGGCGCAGGCCGAGACCCCTGCTGAGCAGGCGCGACGACAAACCTTCGCGAATGAGAAGTTGCCCCCAAACTGGCTCGCGGTAGGCCCGCAGGAGCGTGTGACGGACTGAGACGGCGATCACTTCCGCTGGATCGGACAACCCCGCGGCGAGGCGATCGAGCGTATCCGCAAATTCCTCGAACAGCCATTCGATGAGCGCCGTGAAGATGCCTTCCTTGGATTCGAAGTGGTTATAGAAGGAGCCGAACCCGACGTCGGCTGCCTCGGTGATTTCGTTAATCGTGACGGAGCTCAAACCCTTGGCCGCGACCAGTTTCAGCGCAGCGTCGAGCAGGCGCGCGCGCGTCTCGCGTTTGCGACGGGCACCGCGCGGATAGCTTCGATTGATCGGGTCGCGGGACGCACTTGGCGCCTTGAGAGAGCGTCCGCGGCTCGCGCGCGGTTTGGGGGCTTGTGGCATGTCGGCTCCGTAGTCGTGGTTATTCGATGTCTGGATTCTAGATTTTTATGTCATAGTTGACAATATGCTCAGTATTGGGTCTAATCTCATCCGAGCCGCCGACAACCGGACGTACGAAGGACCCAACGATGCCGACGGAGCGAAAAAATTCCGTTAGCGGTCGATCCCAAGTCCTCGGCCGGAACTGACAGACCAGCAGATCACCGGGCGGTACGCATGAACGGGCGCTGCCCCACGTACTGGTTGCGTGGAGGCACATCGAGATGGCAAGTACCGACATGCACGTCGATAAGTAGGACTAACGTATCAACGAAGCTTGTTTTATGCGTCCGCGCTGATAGCGAACCGTGCTTGCTGGCACTCGGGTTTGCACGGCATCGGGAAACTTTCTTACCTGGGTTATCACCCGTCTTGTGAACATCGTGAAACATTCCGGCCCTATCGCGCAGGCGCCTGCGCGTCGCTTCTTACCTTCCCTCGTCCAATCTCCGCAGTGCGCACGCATGGTGCTTGCGGCTTGCTGCGCGGTCATGCTCGCGGCATGCCACCAGCGCGAAGCCGCCGCTCCAGAGCCGAAGCCCGTGGTCGCCCTGGCCGTCCACGCTGACGGGCGCACGGCAAGTGCGTCGCTGCCGGCTCAGGTGCAGGCGCGCTACTCCACGGCGCTTTCGTTCAGAGTGGGCGGCAAGATCATCGAACGGCGCGTTCGCCTCGGCGACGCCGTCAAGGCGGGGCAGGTTGTTGCGCTGCTCGACCCGACCGATCTGCGCAGTAACCTGGCCAACGCGCGAGCGCAGCTCGATGCCGCCGAACACCGGTTCGTCTACGCGAAGCAGCAGCTCGATCGCGATCAGGCGCAGGCGCAGGCAAACCTGATTGCACCGGCGCAGCTCGAACAGACGCAGGACGCGTACGCATCCGCTGTTGCGCAGCGCGACTCGGCGCTCGCCCAGATGGCGCTCGCCTCGGACAATCTGCGCTATGCGACGCTGACAGCGGACCACGACGGCGTGATTACCTCGGAGGACGCCGACACGGGCCAGAACGTTCAGGCAACCCAATCCATCTATCACCTCGACTGGACGGGCGACGTAGACATCGTCTGCGACGCGCCCGAGCGCACGCTGAGCTCGCTGACAGTCGGCAGCATGGCGCGCGTAACGCTGCCGGCGCTACCCGGCAAGACCTTCGAGGCCCGCGTGCGCGAGGTGTCGCCTAGCGCTGATCCGCAAAGCCGCACCTGGCGCGTCAAGCTCACCCTGAACGCGCCCAGCCCTGCAGTGCGCCTCGGCATGACGGCCACCGTTGCGTTCGATGTCGTCGGTGACGCGTCGGGCGCACAGCCGTTCACTGTGCCGGTGACGGCGCTCTTTCATCAGGGCGAGAAACCTGCTGTCTGGGTGGTGCGTACCGGCACCGACACACTCGAGCTGCGTCCTGTGACGGTGCAGCGGTACGACGAGCGCACGGTCTCCATCGCATCGGGCCTCCGCGACGGCGACCGCGTCGTGGTGCAGGGCGTACACGCCGTTAGCACGGGCCAGCACGTGCAGGTGGTGGCGCCCCTGCATCGGGAGGATTTCCCGTCATGAACTCCCGTGACCAAGAACCCGTGCGCGAGAGCGCGCCTGTCCCGTCTTCCGGGGCAGACAAATCTGGCGAAGGCAGCTTCAATCTTTCCGCCTGGGCGCTGCGTCACCAGCAGCTCGTGATCTTTCTGATCGGGCTCGCCACGCTGTTCGGCGTGATCGGCTATACGAAACTCGCGCAGTCGGAGGATCCGCCGTTCACCTTCCGCACGATGGTGATCAAGACCTACTGGCCTGGTGCGACTGCGCGCGAGGTGCAGGAACAGATCACGGACCGGATCGGCCGCCAGCTACAGGCCGCGCCGAACATCGACAACATCAAGAGCTACTCGCGGCCTGGCGAGTCGATGATCTTCTTCGCCATGAAGGACTCCGCGCCCGTCAAGGAAGTGCCGGAAACCTGGTATCAGGTGCGCAAGAAGGTCGGCGACATTGCCGCGACGCTGCCGAAGGGAACCGTCGGCCCGTTTTTCAACGACGAATTCGGTGACGTCTACACCAACATCTATGCGCTTGAAGGCGACGGCTTTTCGCCGGCGCAACTGCACGACTACGCTGACAAGCTGCGCACAGTCCTGCTGCGCGTACCCGGTGTGGCGAAGGTCGACTATTTTGGCGACCCCGATCAGCACATCTTCGTCGAGATATCGAATGCGCAGCTCACGCGGCTTTCGATCACGCCGCAACAGCTCGCGCAGGCGATCGACGCACAGAATGCCGTGGCGCCCGTCGGCACCATCACGACCGCGGACGACCGCGTGTTCGTGCGGCCGAGCGGCGCGCTCAAGGATGTGCAGGCGCTCTCCGACATGCTGATCACCATCAACAAGCGCACGTTCCGGCTGGGCGACATCGCGAAGATCACACGCGGTTATGACGACCCGCCGGCGACCCAGATGCGCGTCGGCGGCCAGGCGGTGCTCGGCATCGGCGTGACGATGCAAAAGGGCGGCGACGTGATCGACCTCGGCAAGGCGCTCGACGCAAAAGCCGCCGAACTGCAGGCCACGCTGCCGGCGGGTCTGAAACTCGCGGCGGTTTCGAGCATGCCGCACGCGGTCAAGCACTCGGTGGATGAGTTCGTGAGATCGGTTGGCGAAGCGGTGGCGATCGTGCTGGTCGTGAGCCTCGTCTCGCTCGGCTTGCGCACCGGCATGGTCGTCGTGATCACGATTCCGATCGTGCTGGCGGTGACGGCGCTTTGCATGCACATGTTCAATATCGGGCTGGACAAGGTTTCGCTCGGTACGCTCGTGCTCGCGCTGGGCCTGCTCGTCGACGACGCGATCATCGCCGTCGAAATGATGGCGGTGAAGCTGGAGCAAGGCTGGAGCCGGGCGCGCTCGGCAGCGTTCGCGTATACCAGCACGGCATTCCCGATGCTCACAGGCACGCTCGTCACCGTATGCGGCTTCCTGCCGATTGCGCTCGCCAAATCGAGCACGGGCGAATACACGCGTTCGATCTTCGAAGTGTCGGCCATCGCGCTGATCGTTTCGTGGTTCGCGGCCGTCGTGCTGGTGCCGTTGCTGGGTTATCACCTGCTGCCGGAACGCAAGCCTGAACCCGGCGGTGCGCACCATGATCCGCATGAAATCGGCAACACCGGCTTCTACCGGCACCTGTCGGGATGGGTTGCGTGGTGCGTCGAGCGTCGATGGGTCGTGCTCGGCGTCACCGTCGTGCTTTTCGCGATTTCCATGCTGGCCTTCACGCGCGTGCCGCAGCAGTTCTTCCCGAACTCCGAACGGCCGGAACTGCTGGTCGATCTGCGATTGCCGGAAGGCGCCTCGTTCGAAGCGACGCTGCGTGAAGCGAAGCGCCTGGAAAAGGTGCTCGACGGCAAAGCCGAGATCGACCACTTCGTCGACTTCGTCGGCACCGGCGCGCCGCGTTTTTACCTGACGCTCGACCAGCAGCTTCAACAACCGAATTTCGCGCAGTTCGTGATTACCGCAAAAAGCGTGGAAAACCGCGAGGAACTGATGCGTTGGCTCGACGGCAAGCTCGAGAAGGATTTCTCCGGCGTGCGAGCGCGCGTCTCCCGGCTCGAGAATGGTCCGCCGGTCGGCTTCCCGATCAAGTTCCGCGTGAGCGGCGACGATATCGCGACCGTCCGATCGATTGCGCAGACGGTGTCGGACAAGGTCCGCGCCGATCCCCGCACGCGCAACGTCCAGTTCGACTGGGACGAGCCGGCGGAGCGCTCGATCTCGTTCGAGATCGATCAGAACCGCGCGCGCCAGCTTGGTGTCACGTCGGAAGACGTGTCGAACTTCCTCGCGATGACGCTATCGGGCTACACGGTGACGCAGTACCGCGAGCGCGACAAGCTGATCAACGTCGATCTGCGTGCGCCAAAGAGCGAACGTGTCAATCCGGCGCAGCTGACCAGTCTCGCGATTCCGACGCCCAACGGCCCGGTGCCGCTCGGTTCGCTCGGCCACGTGCGCAATACGCTCGAGTACGGCGTCATCTGGCAACGTGACCGCCAGCCGACTATCACGGTGCAGGCGGACGTGCGCGGCGACGCGCAGGGCATCGACGTGACCCACGACATCGAACGTGCGCTCGCGGCGGAAACCGCCAGGCTGCCGGTCGGCTATCGCATTCAGGTGGGCGGCGCGGTCGAAGAAAGCGTGAAGGGCCAGACGTCGATCAATGCCGAAATGCCGTTGATGATCATCGCCGTGCTGCTGTTGCTGATGATCCAGCTCAAGAACTTCGCGCGGACCTTCATCGTCGTGCTGACCGCGCCGCTCGGCCTGATTGGCGTCGTGGCCGCGCTGCTGCTGTTCGGCAAGCCCTTCGGCTTCGTCGCGCTGCTGGGCGTGATTGCCATGTTCGGCATCATCATGCGCAACTCCGTGATTCTGGTCGACCAGATCGATCAGGATATCGCGGCAGGGCAACCGCGCTTCGACGCGATTATCGGCGCAACGATAAGGCGTTTCAGGCCGATCATGCTGACCGCCGCCGCCGCCGTCCTCGCGCTGATTCCGCTGCTGCGCTCGGGCTTCTTCGGTCCGATGGCGACCGCACTGATGGGCGGTATCACGATTGCGACGGTACTGACCGTGTTCTTCCTGCCCGCGCTGTACGCGGCGTGCTTCAGGGTCCGGCACGACGAGCGCGGAACGCAACCGGTCGTCGCCGAGCAGATGGAGGTTTGATGATGAGCTTCGCCTACAAGACATCCGTGATGGCCGTGGCTGTGGCCATCGCACTGACGGCCTGCACGTTCGGCCCGAACGGCGCGCCCCCGGCGATGCCTTCGCCTGCGCACTACGGTGCCGGGGCACAGCCGGCGAAGACCGTCGCAGCGGGCGGCGTGGCGCAGCAGTTCGATATCGGCGCAGTGGGCGTTCCGCAATGGTGGCAGCTTTACCGGTCGGACGCGCTGAGTGCACTGGTCGAGGAAGGCTTGCGCAACAGCCCCACGCTCGGGGCTGCGCAGCGGACGCTCGCAGCCGCGCAGCAGGAACTGCGCGCCCAGGTCGGCGCATCGACGCTGCCTTCAATCGATGCTGCCGCACAGGTCGATCGCGGGCGTACACCGCTTGTGCCCGGCATTGGCCCCAGCGAGGTTCGCTATAACTTTTTTGCCGGACAGGTTCTCGCGTCCTACACCTTTGACCTGTTCGGTGCGACGCGTTCGGCGAATGCGGCCAGCGCCGCTCGCGTAGACGTACAGGCGTATCAACTGGAGGCGGCGCGGCGCGCGCTGGCGGCAAACATCGTCGGTACGACGATCAGCGTGGCGGCACTCGATCGCCAGATCGCGCTCACCGAACGGCTCGTCGCCGTGGCCAGGACGGCCGCGGACGAGGACCAGCACCGCTTCGCACTCGGCTCGGTCTCGCGTGCGCAGGCGCTTGCGTCGACGCAGGATGCGGCTTCGGCTGCGGCGAGTCTTCCTGCGTTACGCCAGCAGCGCGCCACAGCCATCCATGCGCTCGCGGTGCTGATGGGCCGCACGCCGGACAACGCCCCGGCCGTTCCCGATCTCGACAGCCTGACGTTGCCCGAACACGTGCCCGTCGTGGTGCCGTCGGACCTGCTGCGTTCGCGCCCCGACGTTCAGGCAGCCGACGCCGCCGTGAAGGCCGCCGCCGCCGATGTCGGCGCTGCGACCGCGCAGCTCTTTCCGAGCCTGTCGCTGACGGCCTCGATGGGCCGCGGCGGCTTTAGCTGGCCGGCGGTGCTCTCAGGCGCGGGCGGACTCTGGGCCATTGGTGCGAGCCTGTCGCAGCCGATCTTCCATGGCGGCGCGCTGCTCGCGCACCGCAAGGCGTCGATCGACGCTTACGATGCGGCCGTGCTGAACTACAAGTCCACCGTTCTGTCGGCGTTCCAGAATGTCGCGGATTCGCTTGCCGCGCTGGATAACGACGCACAGACACTCGCGTCGACTGAAGCAGCGGCACAGGCAGCGCAGGCGGGATTCGACGATACCGCGTCGCGCCGCCGCATGGGTTCGCTGCCGTCAACGGCGGAGCATGCCAGCGAGCAGCGCTTTCTCAACGCACAGATCGGCGCCGTGCGCGCGGCAAGCCAGCGCATGAACGATACCGTCGCACTGTTCCAGGCGATGGGCGAACTGCCGCCGGGCCAGCCGCAAACAGCGTCGTCGCAATGATCGCGTGTCGATGAAGACGGGAAGAGCGACCTGCCGATCAGGCCGCTCTTCCTCGACTGTACCGGCGGGTATCGGAGCAGTCGTTTTCTATCCGAAATCAGAATGCGCCCACGCACGGGAAGGTCAAGCCGGACTTCACGTGCATCGAACGCGCCAGAACTTCAGGTTGTCCAGTTCCCTGTATGGACTATAAGAAACTGATCGCCTGTCATGAGTGCGATCTGCTGTTTCGCAAGCCTCTGCTGCGGGGCGGGCAGACTGCGAGCTGCTCGCGCTGCCGTGCGGGCCTGGAAGGAACGCAGGGAGCGAGCGTGCCCCTCGACCGGATTGGTGCGCTCACCGTTGCAGCTTTGATCACATTCTGTATTGCGCAGGCTTTCCCGGTCATACAACTGCAGACCAACGGTATGACGTCGGAGGCGACGCTATTCGGCGCAGTGCGCTCGTTGTGGACGGGCCACATGCGCATCGTCGCAACGATGGTCTTTTGCTCGGCGATCCTGTTTCCGCTGATCGAACTCCTCGCCCTTCTCTATCTGCTCGTTCCGCTGCGCCTTGGCAAGGTAGTACCTCATTTCAATCGAATGCTTCGCGTCGTGCAGCTCATCCGACCATGGGGCATGATCGAAGTGTTCATGCTCGGCGTGGTCATCACGATCGTGAAAATGGTCAGCATGGCGCAGGTGATCCCTGGGCCAGGACTGTTTGCATTCGGTGCACTCACGTTGATGTTGGCGTTTCTCGCCACTTTCGACCCGCGCGTGCTCTGGTCGACGCGGGACGAAATAAAGTTTCGACAACCCGCTGAGATCCGCTGGACCAGAGTGAAGCGCAGGTGCGCCCCGCGAGCCCCGACGTTCTTCGGCCTGAAGCCCGCGCCGGCGGCGCATATGACGGCGCGCAGCGCCGGGCTCATAGCCTGTCATACCTGTGGACTGGTGCAGAAGCACATCGCGGCGTCGTCAGAGCAGCGCTGCTCGCGGTGCGAATCGGTGCTGCACACGCGCCATCCCGATAGCGTGACGCGCACGTCGAGTCTGGTTCTTGCCGCCGCGCTCGCCTACATACCCGCGAATCTGTTGCCGATCATGCACGCGTCATCCCTCGGCCACTCGGAGGACGACACGATCCTCGGCGGCGTGGCGTACTTCTGGACTTCAGGCGACTGGCCACTCGCCGTCGTCGTGTTCGTAGCCAGCGTCGTGGTGCCGATGCTCAAACTCGCCATTCTCACGCTGCAAATCGTAGCGGCCCGTCGCAGTCCGGACTGGCAGCCGCTCGAACGCGCGAGGCTGCATCGGCTCGTCGAGTGCGTGGGCCGGTGGTCGATGCTCGATGTCTTCGTCGTCGCTCTGACGGTCGCGCTGGTGCATTTCGGTTCGTTTGCGGTTGTCACTGCCGGTCCGGGCGCGCTGGCTTTCGGCGCGGTGGTGATTCTCACCATGCTCGCGTCGCATCAATTCGATCCGCGGCTGATCTGGGACAACGTCCGCTGCGGGCCAGCGCGTGCTTAACGGCGATGAACGAATACCGTGCTAGCGGCGTCCGCACTCCTAAATAACCTCATATTTGCGAACTACTCTCCGAGCGATGCATCTTCCCACGCCACCCAGACCTGACATCAAGCCACGAAAACGCTGGATTCCCTCCCTCATCTGGTTAGTGCCGCTCATCTGTGCGCTGATCGGTGTGGCGCTGGTAGTCAAATCCGTCACCGACAAGGGACCGACAGTGACGGTCACGTTCAGCAACGCTGAGGGCATGGAGGCGGGCAAAACGAAGGTCAAATACAAGGACGTGGAGATCGGTTCGGTACAGGCGGTCGCGCTGTCAAAGGACCTGCAGCACGTCATCGTCACGATCGAGCTGACCAAACAGGCAGAAAAATTCGCAAGCCGCGGCACGCGCTTCTGGGTGGTTCGCCCGCGCGTGGGCGCTAACGGAATCTCGGGCCTCGGTACGCTGCTCTCCGGCGCGTATATCGGTGTCGACGTCGGGCAGTCTTCGGAAAGGCAAACCGCATTTGTCGGCCTCGAAAGTCCGCCGATCGTCACGTCCGGGCAGCCGGGGCATCAATATACGCTGAGGGGCGACTCCCTGGGCTCCGTCGATATCGGCGCGCCGATCTTCTACCGTCGCATCCAGGTGGGCCAGGTGGTCGGCTTCTCGCTCGATCCGACCGGCGCGGGCGTGGTTGTCAATGTTTTCGTCAATGCCCCGTTTGACCGGTATGTCGGCACCAATACACGGTGGTGGCACGCAAGCGGTGTTGACCTCCGTCTCGATTCGAATGGATTGAAGCTCAATACACAATCTCTGGCGACGGTGGTCGTCGGAGGCCTGGCGTTCCAGTCGCCGCCGGGTCAGGACGCCGGACAACCGGCCGCTGACAAGGCGGCGTTCCGACTCGCATCGGACGAGTCGGACGCGATGCGCGAGCCCGACGGCGCGCCGCTCAATGTCGTGATGCGGTTCAACCAGTCGCTGCGCGGCCTGTCTGTCGGCGCTCCCGTCGACCTTCGAGGCATCGCGCTGGGGCAGGTGACGGACATCGGTATCGAATATAACGAAAAGGAGAAGAGTTTCAGCATGAAGGTATCGATGGCGCTGTATCCCGACAGGCTCAGCCGGCGCTCCAACGAAGCGCTACCGGCTCCGAACTCGCAGGGTGGTCATGAGTTGCTGGAAAACCTCGTCATGGAGGGAATGCGCGGTCAGTTGCGAACCGGCAACCTGCTGACAGGCCAGCTATTCGTGGCGCTCGACATGTTTCCGAAAGCGCCTCGGGCGAGCGTCGATGTTCATCGCAATCCTATTGAACTGCCGACTGTGCCTAACACCCTCGACGAACTTCAGGTGCAGATTGCCGATATTGCGAGGAAGCTGAATCAGGTGCCGTTCGACAAGATCGGAGCCAATCTTAACGGCGCACTTGAAAACGCCAACAAGCTGTTCGGGCACATGGACACGGAGATCGTTCCGCAAGCCCGCGACACACTGGCGGCCGCGCAGAAAACCTTCAGTACCGCCGAAACGACGCTCCGGCAGACCGCGCCCCTGCAGTCGGACATCCAGGATGCGATGCAGGAAATGACACGCACCCTGCAATCCCTCAATGCGCTCGCCGATTATCTGGAACGTCATCCCCAGGCGCTCCTGTTCGGCAAGAAAGGAGACCAACGGTGAAACTGATCCAATCCCGCGCGCGGCGCGCGATCGCCCGTATTGCGACCGTCATGGGTCTGGCCGCGCTGAGCGCCTGTGCTTCCCCGCCGGCCCGCTTCTATACCCTCGGCACTGACAGCGAACCGACGCGTGCAAACGTTTCGGTCAGTCCGGCCTTCCGGATCGACATGCGCACAGTGAAGGTGCCGGTTTCAGTCGCAAGGAGCCAGTTCGTCGTACACGTCGATGCGGCGCGCGTCAGGATTCTGGAAAACGAGCGCTGGGCATCGCCGCTTGCAGACGAGATCCGCAATGCGCTGCTCGCGGCCGCGACTCGACAGGCGGGCGGCCCCGACACGGACCAGCCTGGTCACGCCGAGGACGCTCGCACGTATCAGGTCTCCGTCGACGTGCAGCGTTTTGAATCGTGGCCGGGCTCACACGCGCTGCTTGACGTCACCTGGAGTGTACGCAAGTCGAACGACTCACGAACATTGACCTGCCGCAGCATAGTCAGCCAGCCCGTATCGGCCGGCTACGATGCACTCGTCAACGGCCATCGAATCGCAGTGAGAAGGATAGGCACTCAAATTGGCGAAGTGGTCCGGGAATTTTCGGCGGCGCCGTTCGAGTCCGCCGTTGCACCGGCGCGCATCCCTGCGAGTACGAGAAGTTCGGCGTTGTTATGCCCGGCTCTAGCAGGCTGAACCGATACAGGAATTGGTGCCTCACGCACCGGGATGGAAATGGAACGAAACCGCCACCGCAACTATGTGGGAACATTCAAGATCGTCGGGACCGATGCTTGCAACAGCAGCGGGAACGACGATTCCTGTTTGCGCAAGGAGCGCGAGCCGATTGCTAGCGTCGAGGCTTTAGCAGGTAATTGAGTTTAATCGCTAGCGGCCCGAGCGGGCTTCTCCGCCGGGCCGCACCCGGCTGACTTCAGGCCGATCAGACCGATGGCGCCGGACCTCTTGATTCAATCGGCGTCGACAGTCTCCTCCACGACCGGCAGCGGACGCGCTGCAATCTTCTCCGCCTCCGCGCGCTTGAGTCCGAGTGTCTGCAGCAGCATTGCTGCAGTACGCTCAGGGAAGTGCTCCCCGCTAAAGCCAAGCTCCTTGAGTACGCTTGCCGCGGGCGCACCCGGTGCGACGAAGTTCAGCTCGGCGGCGATTGCACAGAGGACCGTACCGGCTACCGCAAGAAATCCGATGAACGGGTCGGCGACCACAAAGCGCTTCGCGGCAATGCCATTCACAATGTCGCGCAGCAGCCGCTGGCCCAGTCCGCGGCTCATCGCATGCGTTGGAATAAACCCTTCACGTACCAGGAAACGTCCCCACACGGGGTCTTGCTGCGCACGCAGGACCGTATGACGCACGGAGACAGCGATCACCTCGGCCGGGTCGGAAAGGCCAGCGGCGAGGCGATCCATCATGTTAGCGAAATCCTCAAACACCTCGTCGACAAGCGTCGCGTAAATCGCCTCCTTCGATTCAAAGTGGTTGTAGAACGAGCCAAAGCCAACATCAGCGGCTTCGGTGATTTCATTGATCGCCACGCCCTCCATGCCTTTTTCGGCCATCAGCCTGAGGGCGGCGTCGAGCAGACGGGCACGCGTCTCGCGCTTGCGACGCGCACCGCGCGGCTCGCGTTGTTCGGGAATGGCAACCGGGGCGATTGGCGCCGCACGGGTAGGACGCTTTGTAGTGTTCGGCATGATGGATCCAAGCTTTGGTTATGCCTAAGTATAGATCGTAATGTCTAGGTTGACAAAACGCTCACGAATGACTTTAATGTCATTAAAGGCGACCCGAAGGCCGGCCTTACATACAAGTACAACAGACAACATCTGGAGTGACTGTGGAGACAGCAGCAAAGGACGGCGCCGCGCCGTGGAGCCGGCATGAACAGGTTCGTCCGCCGATTGGCGCATTACCGTCGGTGGTTGACGTCTTACTGGTGGGTTGCGGACCCGTCGGTGCAACGATTGCCAATCTACTGGCGCGCTACGGCGTGCATGTATTGATTGTCGACAAGTCGACCGAGGTTTCCATCGCGCGCCAGGCAATCGAGCTGGATAACGACGCGCTGCGCATCCTTCAGCTTGCGGGCATTGGGGAGCAACGTGCGCAGCCCGAGGAATCGCAGATCCAGCCGAAAAAAACAACTAGAAGAGGTGTGTTTGTCAAAGGCCGCTCGCCGACGAAGCTTGTGCGCGGCGCAGTCATTGGGCAGGGGCGGGTACGTGGTTCAGATGGCAAGGCGCGTCCGAGCGACGAGGTGTTCGGGCAGGGCCTGGTGCTGATTGGATTTGGCACAGATGCCCGAGCCTCGCTTGATTCTTCTGAGGCAGCAGCCTTCGCGCGTGCCGGCGGAAGCACTGTGCAGATCGCACACCGTGGAGAGCGGTCGCATCTCGCTCGGCATGACAGCTGGGACGACCTCGACGGTGTGTTCCTTCCGCGTCTCGTTCCGGTTGGTTGGGCCGCCGTGGTGCGGCCAGACAAGACCGTCGTTCACGATGGCCCGGCGACCGATGCGTCGCGGCTCGTGCGCGAGAGTCTTTCCTTGCTCGGTCAGCACTGCTGGGTCATGCAGTGATCGCGAAGCCGCATGCCGTCTCGAAACCCCATTCACACCGTGTGATTTCTTATCGCCATGAACCTGACCACTGTACAACCAGCCCGTCACCCCGATCCTACGACGAAAGCGTCGGCATTGGCCTATCTGATATTCGACCGGCCAGATCTCGAGAAAGCCGAGCAATTTCTCAGTGACTTCGGGCTCCGAACGGTATCGCGCGGTGAAGCGCTCCTGCTGCTGCGGGGAACGGGTGCTTCACACTTCTGCTATGTCGTCCGGAAGGCCTCGAAATCCCGGTTCGTTGGTTTTGGGCTACAGGTCGACAACGGGGCCGAGCTTGATGCACTTGCAAAACTGCCGGGCGCCTCCGACGTCGAACGCTCGCCCCTGCCCGGCGGCGGCTATACGGTACGGCTGACCGATCCTTCAGGCTTTCGCGTCGACGCGATATGGGGCCAGCAGCCAGCTTCGACGTTGTTTCATCGGCCACCCTTGCCGTTCAACTCCGTGGATGCGACGGTCCGGATCAACGGCACGCAGCGACCGCCCGAAGGCGCGCCGGAAATTATCCGGCTCGGACACGTCGTGCTCGAACTCGTTGACTATCAGGAAACCTGCGCGTGGTATACGCGGCATTTCGGCTTCATCCCCAGCGATGTGCAGGTGCTTCCCGATGGTTCGCCCGCCGTCGCGTTCATGCGGCTCGATCTCGGCGACAAGCCAGCCGATCACCATACGCTCGCGCTTGCACAAGGCTTCGTGCCCACCTACAGCCATAGCGCGTACGAACTCGTTGACGCCGACGCGGTTGGCATGGGCCAACGCATTCTGCGCGACGAAGGTTGGACGCACGCGTGGGGGATCGGCCGGCATAAGCTGGGCAGCCAGATCTTCGATTACTGGCAAGACCCATGGGGCGACAAGCACGAGCACTATTGCGACGGCGACCTCTTTACGGCGGACGCGCCGACGGGTGTCCATGCGGTGAGCCGCGAGGCGATGGCCCAATGGGGACCGACGATGCCACGCAGCTTCACGAAGCCCAGGTTCACACCCGCGAGCGTCGTGGCACTTTTCAGAAACCTGCGCCGCAGCCCCGACCTGACGTTGAGCAAGCTGCGCACGTTGGCGAAGCTTTTCGCCTGAACCACCCCACTTTCATAGAATCCGGAGATCGATAAATGGCACTTCACGTTCTGCATTACCTTCATGATGGCCGCGCCCAGTGGGGCGTAGTCGCCAATGGCGCCATCACGCCGATTCATGGCGAATTCAAGTCGACGGCCGAGTTTATTGAAGCCAATCCCGTCGAACGGCTGGCGGTACTGGACGGTTCTCCGATTCCCGAATCGGATGTGCAATGGCTGTCGCCCGTGACGGCCAACCAGCAGTTCATCTGCCAGGGCGCGAATTATCGCCAGCATATGATCGACTCGGGCATGGACCCGGACGTGAAGAAATTCAACATGATCTTCACGAAGGCGACGAGCTGCATCGTTCCTGCCGACTCGCCCCTCGTGAAGCCCAGGGAGGTGCAGTTCCTCGACTACGAGATCGAACTCGGTCTTGTGCTCAAACGCGACGTCACCTCCCGCGAAACGGTCACCGACGAGAACCTGCATGAGTACATTGCTGGCGCCGTGATCGTCAACGACTACTCCGCGCGCGATATCCAGATTCCGCAGATGCAGTTCTACAAGGGCAAGAGCTACCGCACGTTTGGCCCTGTCGGCCCTTACCTTTGCCTCCTTGAGAAACATGATATTCCGAAGTTGAAAGAGCTCGTGCTGACACTGACGGTCAATGGAACTGTCCGCCAGAATGACACGACTGCGGGTCTCGTCTATGGACCGGCAGAGACCTTGACGGAGCTTTCCGGCGTGCATGATCTGCGCATCGGTGACCTGCTCGCGACGGGCACGCCATCTGGCTGTGCACTGAGCATTCCGTCGCCCGAAAAGCAACGCGCCGCGGCGCAGCTGCCTGAAGCGGAAAAATGGCGTCTTTTCCTGAAGATGCAGGCGGACAGGCCGCAGTACCTGAAGGTGGGGAACGTCGTGGAGGCGCATATCGTCAGCCACGATCGCTCGATCAATCTGGGCGTGCAGCATAACGTCGTTGTGGAAGAGGCAGCATGAAAGGCATCGCAAACGTAGACGAAGTCCTTGCCATCGAAACGCAAGGGCTGCCGGCGGATCTCCCGTCGAGCACCTACGAGATGATCTGCCGGGGCGCGGCGATTAATCCATCGGCACCGGCACTTTCGTTCTTTGCAACGGCCGACGACTATCGGAACGCCGAGTGCTGGACATATAGTGAACTCGTCCGAGATATCACGCGCACCGCGAACATGTTCTCGCGCCTCGGAGTACAACGCGACTCAGTCGTCGCATATGTTCTACCCAACCTCCCTGAAACGCACTTCGTGATCTGGGGTGGGGAGGCCGCCGGAATTGTCTGCGCGATCAATCCATTGCTTGAGCAGGAAGCCATCGGCCAACTCCTCAACGCTGCAGGCGCCAGCGTGCTGGTAACGCTGGCGCCGTTTCCCGGAACTGATCTTTGGCAAAAGGTACAAGCGGTGCTGCACAAGGTTTCTTCGCTGAAGGATCTGGTGCTCGTGAATCCGGCCGAACGTGTGACGGGTTCAAAACAGTCCGCGACGCGGATGCTGCAGCGTAACGAGTGCTCAAGGCTGCACGGCGAGGGCGGCGTGCGGGGCGCGGTTCCTGCGCATATCGAGATCCACGACTTCGGCGTTGCCATCGCGCAGGAGTCGGGAACGGTACTTCAAGGCGCGCGGCACTTTGGCGCCGACGACGTGTCGTCGTACTTCTGTACGGGCGGGACGACCGGCCTGCCGAAAATTGCGATGCGCCGCCACGGCAATGAGGTGGCTAATGCCTGGAGCACGGGTCAATTCTTCGGCGACAGCGTCGGGCCAGGTAAGACGCTTTTCTGCGGACTGCCACTCTTCCACGTGAATGCCGTCATGGCAACGGGTCTCCTGCCTTTTTCCAAAGGCGCCCAGGTCGTGCTCGGCACGCCACAAGGCTATCGCGGCGATGGCGTTGTCAAACGTTTCTGGGAAATCGTCGAGCATCACCGCATCAATTTCTTCAGCGGTGTCCCGACGCTTTATGCGGCGTTACTCGATATTCCTGTCGGCGAGCACGATGTGAGTTCGCTGGAGTACGGACTGTGCGGTGCGGCTCCCATGCCGGTCGAAGTTTTCCGGACCTTTCAGGAAAGGACGCGCATCCGGATTCTCGAGGGCTATGGCCTGACCGAGGGGACCTGCGTGAGCAGCGTCAATCCGCCGCTGGGGGAGCGCAGGCTGGGCTCAATCGGGCTCCGCATTCCGGGCCAGGCGATGAAAGCCGTCATCGTCGACGCTGACGGGCGATATGTACGGGATTGCGAGATCGATGAGGTCGGCCTACTGACTATTTCCGGCCCGAACATTTTCCTCGGGTATATCGTGCCCGAGCAGAACAAGGGGCTCTGGCTGGACCTCGGCGATGGCAGGTGCTGGCTCAATACCGGCGACCTCGGTCGATGCGATGTCGATGGTTATTTCTGGCTTACTGGTCGCAAAAAGGAAGTGATTATTCGTGGCGGTCACAACATCGATCCGGCAGCGATCGAGGAACCGCTCTATCGCCATTCCGCCGTCAAGATCGCGGCGGCGGTCGGTCGTCCCGATGCACACGCCGGGGAGTTGCCGATTGCCTATGTCCAGCTCAAACCGGGTGCAACCGCGACTGAGGACGAACTCGCCGAGTTCGTGCGACTCGAGATAGGCGAGCGCGCGGCACTGCCTAAACGGATCAGAATCCTGGATGCGATGCCGTTGACAGGCGTGGGCAAGATTTTCAAGCCGGGGCTGAAACAGCGCGAAACGGTAGACGCGTTACAGTCGGCACTCGTGGAGGCTGGCGTCGAGGGAGCAACCGTTAGGATCATTGAAGATACTTCGCGCGGGCTTTCGCTTCACGTCGAACTTCCCGACCCCGCGCTCGAAGCAGTGGCGACTTCCGCGCTCGGGCGCTTTCCGTTCGCATTTTCGCTTTCGGTTGCCGCGAGGCCATCGCGGAGCGAGCAATGTTGATGTACCAGCGGCGATAGAGAGTTAAACGCTCGCGTCGGTTTAGAGGAAAGAGGATGAATACTGCTTCAGAAAGGTCCTTGCGTTCGCTTGTTGAAAAATGGCTCGGGCCAATATCGGCGACTGCGTGGTAAGGATAACGCGAAAGCGTATTTCCACATAACGTGTACGAGGCAGTAGCGGTGTTCTAAACATTCGTGCCTGTTTCATGTCATTTAGTAAAACTACCTAATCAGACATAACCGGCGGACCTGATAAGCGGTCGAAGCCTATGAGGAACGACGCAACGACCCCAGACGGAGCGCCGCATCGGTTCCACAGGAAGCACCACGGGTTCACAAAAATGCCCGGGCAACGAGACAGGAGAAGACACGTGAGGAATTACAGACAAATGATCAGCTCTGCCGGTATGGCGGCTTGCCTCTGCTCGGCTGCGCTGACCGACAATGCAAACGCCCAGTCGGCGGGAAGCATTACGCTGTCCACAGGATGGCTTCACATCGCGCCACAGGGCGACGCAACGCCACTCACCGTGGAGAGTATTGGCGGCGAAACGGTGAATCGCCAGCTAGCCGGTAGTGGGGCGCATGCGACGTCAACGAATACGGTGGGAATTACCACCGAGTACTACGTCACGGACAACATTGGCGTCGCTATGCTTCTGGGACTGCCATTGACAGTAAATCTGGTTGGCGATGGGACGCTGGAGAAGTATGGCAACCTCGGCTCGACGAGGCCAATGCCGCCCGCCATCGAACTTCGATACCACCTGTTTTCGGCCGGCTCGAAATTCCGTCCATTCATCGGTTTGGGTGTGAACTATACGTGGTTCACCCAGGTTCGGACAACCAATAGCCAGTTTGTCACTGATAGCGTTGGTCCAGGTGGTTCGGCACACGCAACACTCAGTTCATCGTGGAATCCGGTATTCGAGATCGGGGCAAGTTACGCCATTACACAACACTGGTCTGTCGGAACCTCTGTGAACTATATGCCGGTGAAGACCAACCTTACGTTAGACGGACACACCGCGACTGGAACGCAGATCGTTTCCAAATCGACGCTCCGGCTCGATCCCCTGAGCGTCTTCCTGAACGTCGCCTACACGTTCTAGCGCGTACGACTCGTTAATGCACCGATCGAGAGATTTGAATGCCCATCGAAGACATCGACTACGTTATTTTTCGCGCCCCGGGCCTGGCTGCGGTCCGCGACGTCATGCCACCGCTAGCGCACCCCGCTTCCCTTTGGATCGAATAATGAAACGACAGGTCCTCAAGACTATTCTTTTTGCTTTGCCCAAGGTTCTTGACCTGACGGCACGCCGCTTTCCCGCTTATCGTGATCGTCTGAAGGAGCGCGATCTCGTCGCCTGGATCGGACTCGCGGATCAAAGCATCGGTCGCGTCATCAAGTTCAGGAACGGACGCGTCCGTTCTAGCGCCGGCAGGCATCCGCGGCCCGACGTGAGCATGGTCTTCAAGGACGTCGCCACCGCCCTGAAGTTCCTTTCTCCCAATCCGGACCAAGGCGAAATCATCCACGCTGCCAAGAACTTCAAGGTGGTCACCGAGGGCGAGGACGAACTGCTGGTTTGGCTCATGCAGACCCTGAGCATGATGCGGACCGTCGGCCTGCCGATGGGCACGCCTTTGCGCGACGGCACCCGCCGCTACACCACCTGCACCAACGGCGGGCCTCTGTTCGTCTACGTCAAGGATGGCCGCGTCGTTCGGGTGACGCCCATCGAGCTGGACAGCACGGATGCGCCAAGTTATGTGATCGAGGCGCGCGGCCGCCGTTTCAGCCCGCCACGGCGTGGCCTGGTCGCGCCCCACGCGTTGACGCTCAAGTCGCTGGTCTATTCCGACAAGCGCATCCTTCACCCCATGAAGCGGGTCGACTTCGACCCTGACGGCGAACGCAATCCCCAGAACCGGGGCAAATCCGGCTATGTGCGTATCAGTTGGGACGAGGCCCTGGACATTGTCGCCAGGGAAATCAACCGGCAGAAGCGCGTTCACGGTCCCGGTTCCATCACCTTCCCGATGTCGTCCCATCACCAGTGGGGCAACGTGGGTTACTACCTCAGCGCGCTGACGCGCTTTGCCAACCTGATCGGCTTTACCCGGGTCGCGGCCAATCCGGATAGCTGGGAAGGCTGGTACTGGGGTGCCATGCATCATTTCGGCAACTCGATGCGCGTCGGCGTGCCATCCGGCTATGGTGGCGTCGAGGATTGCCTGAAGGAAGCCGACATGATCGTGTTCTGGTCCTGCGACCCCGAAAGTACCAACGGGGCCTATGCGGGATTCGAGGGGACTCCGCGGCGCCTGTGGGCCAAGGAACTCGGCATTGAGTTCGTTCATATCGACCCACACTGCAACCCCACGGCGCAGTTGCTGGGCGGGCGCTGGATTCCGGTCCGACCGCAAACCGATGCTGCTCTCGCCACCGCCATCATGTACGTGTGGGCCGTGGAGGGCCTGTACGACGAGGATTACATCGCCACCCGCACGACCGGTTTCGACGAGTGGAGGGCCTATCTTCTGGGCGAATCCGACGGCGTTCCCAAGACGCCCGAGTGGCAGGAGGGCGAAACAGGCGTGCCCGCCAAGGACGTCCGTGCGCTTGCGCGCCGATGGGGGAACAGGAAGGTCCATCTCGCGGTCGGGATGACCGGCGCGGGATTCGGGGGCGCGGGCCGCGGTGCGACCGGAGCGCAATGGGCGCGCTGCATGATCATGATGATGGCGATGCAGGGCTGGGGCAAACCGGGGGTCAATTTCGGCTGCCTTGAAGCCGGGGTGCCCCACGACCTCCATTTCTATTTCCCCGGCTACGCGGACGGCGGCATATCCGGCGACCTGGCGTGGACCGCCAATGCGGTGAACAATTACCAGCGCATGCCGCACATTCTGTCCATGAATCCGGTCAAGCAGATGGTCCCGCGGCAGCAACTGCCCGACGCCATCATCAACGGCCATGCGACGGGCTACCTCTGGGACGGCATGTCCCAGGAAGCCCAGTTCGCGCCGTTCAGCTACCCCATGCCCGGATATTCGCCGATCCACATGATCTACCGCTACGGCGGGTCCGCCTTCAGCACAGTGACGAATTCCGGACGCTGGGCTGAAGCCTACCGGCACCCGAGCATCGAGTTCGTGGTCAACCAGTCGATCTGGATGGAGGGCGAGGCCCAGTTCGCCGACGTCATCCTGCCTGCGTGCACCGCGCTGGAGCGCTGGGACATCGGCGAATGGGCGAATTCCGGCGGCTACGCCCATCATGGGTTTAGCACGGTCAATCATCGCGTGATGACGCTGCAGCACAAGTGCATCGAGCCTTTGGGCGAGTCCCGTTCCGACTACGACATCTTCGCCGCCATCCTGACCCGGCTGGGCCTTGGCGGGGTGTTCACCGAGGGATGCAGCGAACTGGACTGGGTCAAGCGGGTCTTCGACTCGTCGGACCTGCCTGATCACGTTTCGTGGCGCGAGTTCTGCCGCAAGGGCTATTTCGTCGTGCCGCCCGAGAAGCCCGAGTTGCGCCATCCGGTGGACATGCGCTGGTTCGCGGAAGGCCGGCGCAAGGACCTGCAGGAACCCCATCCGCTGCCGTCCCAGTTCGCCGAAAAATTCGGCATGGGCCTGCAGACGCCGAGCGGCAAGCTGGAGTTCGTGCCCGAGTTGCTGAAGCGGCACACTGCGGACAATCCCGAGCGACCACCGCTCAACCGATACATCCCGTCCTGGGAGGGGCTGCGCTCGGACCTGGCCCAGCGTTATCCGCTGCAGTTGATCGCCACTCACAGCCGTTACAGCTTCCATACCCATTGTGATGGCAAGAACTCCTCGGTCAACAGCATCGATGACCATCGCGCGCTGATTGGTGGCCATCGCTTCTGGCTCCTGAGACTTAGTCCGACCGATGCGGCCGTTCGAGGCATTGACCATCGCGATCTCGTCAAGGTGTACAACGACCGCGGCGCGGTGATTTGCGCAGCCGACGTCTCGCCGCTGGTTAGCGCGGGAGTGGTCAAGTCGTATGAGGCGAGCGCCGAATTTCAGCTGGTCGAAATAGACGGCGAGTGCGTCGAGATTGGCGGTTGCATGAACATGCTCACCCCTGACCGGCCTCAAACCGCCGGCACGAGCAGCATGAGCCCAAATTCCTGCCTGGTGCAGGTCGAGAAGTGGCAAGGCACCGAAGCGTTCATGCTCGGTCGCGCCGCGTGAGGAATTTCGAATGAGCAAGTGGAACCTGATTATCAAAGTGGGGCGTTGCGAGAACTGCCAGAACTGCGTGATCGCCGCGCGGGACGAGCACGTCGGCAACGACTTCCCCGGTTATGCCGCGCCCGCCGCCGCCAATGCCGACAGCCCCATCCGGATCCTGCGCCGCGTCCAGGGCGACTCGCATATGGTCGAAACCACGTATCTGCCGGTCATGTGCAACCACTGCGACGAAGCGCCTTGCTTGCGGGTGGGCGGCGACGCCATTCGCAAGCGCGCCGACGGCGTCGTCATCATCGATCCGGACAAGGCTCGAGGCCGCAAGGACATCGTGAAGTCCTGCCCGTACAAGGCGATCGTCTGGAACGATGAGCTGCAACTGCCGCAGACCTGGATTTTCGATGCCCATCTACTCGACCAGGGCTGGCCGCAGCCGCGTTGCCAGCAGTCGTGCCCCACCGACGTCTTCGAGACGGTCAAGCTCGATGACGCTGCGATGGCCGAGAAGGCCCAGCGCGAGGGGCTCAAGGTCTTGCGGCCTAACCTGGGCACGAAACCGCGCGTGTGGTACAGCGACCTCGAGCGCTGGGAAACCTGCTTCATCGGCGGAAGCGTCAGCGCGCGGATGGGAGATGTGGTCGAGTGCGTCACGGATGCGGTCGTAGCCCTTTACCTCGGCAATCAGAAGGTGGCGGAGACTGTCTCTGACTGCTTCGGCGATTTCCGCTTCGGTGGTCTCACCAAGGGAAGCGGTCTTTACAGAGTCGAAATCCGTCATGCCCTCGGCAGCGCCTGGCGCAAATGCGAATTGGGCGAAAGCGTTTACCTTGGGGAGCTCAGCCTCGCACAGTCGATAAACGGTATGGAAGTCGCGTGATCATGGGCACCGCAACGAAGCTGCTTGCATGAGACAGGCGGACCGCTCACGCTTCGGTATGACGGTTCCGTTTTCCTCTCACGTGTGCCAGATTTCGTTGACTTTATTGACAACAAAATCATATATGAGTCTAATGTCAAATAAACCGCGAGACGGCCTGATCGGGCGTCGACGGATCATTGCGAAACCCGTAATCTGACAAGCATGCCGATCTGGCGGCACCGCAGATGTCGGCCTGACCGGTACTTTATGCCATGAAGCGGGAACGCCTGACACGGGCACAGCGCAGAGAGCAGACGCGCGAATGCCTGCTTGAGGCTGCGCGGAAGATGTTCGTTAAAAAGGGATTCGCCGCGACAAGCGTGGAGGACATCGCTGAGGCGGCTGGCTATACGCGCGGCGCGTTCTACTCAAACTTCGGCGGCAAGCCGGATCTGCTGATCAGGTTGTTGCGCCGCGATGACGATAGGGCGCGGACGAATCTCCTGGCGATGGTGGAGAAGGGCGGCACGCCCGATGAAATGAAGGACCGCGCCATCGCGTACTACAGCCAATCTATTGTTGAACACGATTGCTTTCCACTTTGGGTCGAGGCCCAGTTGCTCGCGTGCCGGGACACCCCGTTTCGGGAGCGCATTGACGCCTTCCGGCAGGAGAAGCTGGAACAGATCAGCGTCTACATCCGCATGCTTTCGGAGCGCAACGGCAGGCCGTTGCCCCGGCAGGCCGAGGCTCTCGCGGTTGGCCTGGTGAGCCTGTGCGAGGGCGTGCAGTTCTTCAGGATGTGCAGTCCGCAAACGGTGAGCGACAAGGTGCTTCAGACAGTGCTTGCCGGATTTTTTTCGTGCGTGTTGTCGCGACAGCCGGAAGAAACAGGCTACGACAATCATCGCCCGGACGTACCCATGGGCGCACCATAGCGACTCATATGACTGAATGGACTGGCACAGCCCAATTCCCGCGGCAGCCCCTTCCGGGTGAACGCGGCATGGCGGCGCCGAGCTGTCGCCAAGGCGACGCAACCGCTCGATAAGTTACCGCGGGCATCAGTCGGAGGCATCGACAGGTGTCACTCCACTCCCGCTCGTCACAACAGCACATTGGCCGCACGCCAAGCGCCTTCGGCTGTTGACCGAGACGACCAGCGCACAGCATTTCAATTCCCGACGTGCAAGAAAGAACCGGATGAGTTCGGGGCCAACCCGCCGTTCGCGCTTTTTGCATCTGTCACTCATATCTGACATGCAAACCATATATGATTGCATTGTCAGTAGTGACGCGAAAGCGTACAATCCACGCGTCGATGAAACGTGCGATCCGAAAGTCGTTATGACTGACGGCGCGCGGGTCGTCAACGCTACTCGTGATGGGCGCGGAGGTCTCGATACGTGGGTGAATCAGTGAAGGATATAGTCTCCGGACAGGCGCTCGGGTTGCGCCAGATGTTCGCCAAAAGTGCTACGCGTGTGGTCGCTGTCACAGGCGGCTCGAAAGGAGTCGGCCGTACGGCTGCCGTTGTCAACCTCGCGATGGCGCTGACCAGACAGGGTATGGACGTGCTGGTGGTGGACGAATGTCCTGGCGCGCGGTCGGCGAGCACAATGCTTCAAGACATTCACGCCGCAGGCGTGTTCGCTCCCGCGATCCATCGCAACTTGCCGCGCGTGCTGGCCGTTGACCGTGGTCGACGTCAGTTCCACTCGACTGGCACCGGCCATACGGATCACGAAAACTTCGCTGTACTACAGTACGACGCGGTGCTCACGAGCCCGCCCGACATCGTGCTGATTGATGCCGCGCTTGCTGGCAACGGCGCGCTTTCACCACTTGCGTTGCAAGCCCACCACGTCATCGTCGTCATGCACCTGTCGGCCGCTGCAGTAGCAGACACTTACGTTTGCATGAAGCGCCTGCGTCTCGCACAGGGCATCGAGGAATTCCGCATCATTGTGAATCTGTTCGATGGTGAAGCGGACACCCACGCGCTGCTGGAAAGTCTCGGAGCCATTGCCCGCGATTATCTGGCTGTCTCGGTTCTCAAGGCAGGCTGCATCTCGATCGATCCGTGTATCGCGCAAGCGGCAGAGCTTTCGCGCTGTGTCGTCGATGCATTTCCTGGGTCCCCGGCGGCGAGCGATTTTGCACGCGTTGCTGCCGATATGCAGTCCTGGTCGAGGCGGCCCGCAGCGTCCTGGCTGCTACCTGCGACAACGCACATGGCGGCACGGGGGCAGCGCACGCATAGGACTTTGGGCCCGGCAGCAGCATACCGGTAAAGCCTCGAAGAACGATCTCCCCGACCCGGGGGACTTGCCGGGGCCACGGTGTTTTTCGGGTAGGCGCCGTTCATGAAAGCGTGACTATGTTCGCAGGGGCAAAGACATCAAAAAGCTCTTTGCCGACGCAATCGGACCGGTAATTTTCGACGGAAGAGAGCAGCTATGGTGGGCAGCGCTCACGCGAAGCGCAAGCGTTCGAGCTTGCACAGAGGGAGCCAGGTGATGAATCGCGCTGTTGATCCGTGGAGTATGACCGTCACAAGGCTTGGCGATTGGAGACTTAACGAACGAGCCACTGCGCACGGATCTGCCTTGAACGGTTCCTCTGTTCGACAGTCGATCGCTTCGACCGATAAGCCAATCATACGGGTACTCGACCAACCGAGCGCGCAAACACTGATCGTTTCTTGGTGCGATGCGCGCTCCGGACACTATGGATACCAGACATGGTGCGAAGTCGTCGCGCGGGTGCCAGGCATCTGTGCGCTGACCGGTCGGCTAATCGAAGTCGGAGATGCCATCTACAGGCCGCGCCTCACTGGGCCCACACCGGCTAATGCTCACGCAATGATCTGTGCGAGAAGCGTTAGCCTGATAGAACAGCCGATCTGATGCGATTCGGTTCTCTGGTGTCTTTACGGCGGAATGCTCAGCGCTTTCAGGTGCGGCAGTGACACCAGGCGCATCCACGCGCGCGAGGCGTGACCGGACAGTACCCCTGGTCGCGGTTGCACGGCATTGGACTATGTTCCACAGCGTGCGGTGCGGTACAGGTCCACGAACAGGACTGGTATCCAAAGGATATCTACACAAGTCGTCAGATAGCAGATGGGACGTGAACCATGGAATACATTGAAAGCTTGCGCCTGTTCCGGAGTATCGTCGAAGTCAAACACTTCAGACGTGCCGGGGAAATGATGGATCTCTCGCCATCGGTCGTTTCGCGGGCGATCGCATCGCTGGAAGAGCGCCTGGGTACGCGACTCTTCCATCGCTCGACCCGACAGTTTTCGCTGACGGAAGCCGCGGAGCGCTTTTACGAGGGATGTTGTCGCATCCTGGATGACCTCGATTGCCTGGAAGCCAGTGCGGCGGGCCACGGTCGAGTGCCGGCGGGCATGCTGCGACTGGTCGCACATACGACCACCGCATTGACGTGGCTCGCACCGCTGATTGCGTCCTTTAAACGCAAGCATCCGAACGTCACCCTGGATATCACATTGACCGAGCGGCCCGTGGACCTGACGGCCGACGGTTACGATCTGGGTATCGTCCTGCCTTTCATGCTGGCGACGGATCTGGCTGTGACGCGGCTGCTCCAGCGGTTGCCGCTGGTCGTTGTCACAACGGAAGCTTATCTGGGCAGGCGTCCTCGGCCCCGGCATCCGGCTGAGCTGGCCGACCATGTGTTCGTCACGGTCCCTCCTTCGATGCACAAACCCTGCGTCACCTTTCGAATGGAACAGGAAAACATCGCGGTCCCGATCAGCTACGAAATTGCGTCGAACAATCCCATATTCAATCGCGACATCGTACTCGAAGGATTCGGTATTGGTCTGCTTCCAATCGCCCTTGTTGAGCAGGACATAAAGGCCGGACGGCTCGTTCGTCTGCTGGAAGACTTCGAGATCGCCGATACTTTGGCCGAGGTCCGCCTGGCATACATCGGACGCGCACTGTTGCCCGCGAAAGTCAGGGCGTTTATCGACCATACCGCGGAGTTCTTCGAACAGGGCATGGGACCTTCCACTGCTGGTTAGGTGGCGCACGCGGGTGAAGTCCGCGGCTTGCGACGCAGCACACACGCGGCGCGCACGAGCTCATCCGAGACGTTGGCGCGCTGCGCGATCGCGGCGAGCTTTTCATCGAGCACGCCGGCGAACGCGAGCAGGTCATCGCGCCGGTTCTGCAGCGCGATGCGCACCGGGCGGATGCGGCGCGCATCCAGCGCTTCGCGCACGCCCAATTCCTCGACGATGCAAGCTTCTCTGCAACCAGGCAACGGAATGAGCAGTTGTGCCGGGTTAAGTCGCTTCGCTTAAGGAGATTCATGAGATGGACCAGGTTACCCAGCTGTCACGCAATCACGAGATCGCATTGAAAATCCTGCGCCTGTTGCACAATCGCCTGGAAGAGGCCCGGCAACGGTTCGGGCAGAGGACGAGCGACGCAATCAAGGGGGGCGACGGCACGTCCGAACTCACCATTCCCAACCTGGCGCAGTTCACACCATGGGGTGCCTGGCACTATACGGCCGATTTCGCGCAGCGCTCCGTCCTGTTCTGGGATGCCTTGCGTCAACGCGGCAACGAGTTCATCGAGCGCAACAAGGCCGGGATCAAGCCGGCGTTGCATTTCGACTATGACATGGTGCTCGACGCGAGGCACTTTGAGCGGCCCGTCAACTACGCTCTGCTGTCGATACGGCCGCCGGAGGGTGTCGTGGTCGACGTGAAGAAGCGCCCGTATCTGATCATCGATCCGCGCGCCGGGCACGGTCCCGGCATCGGGGGCTTCAAGGACGATTCGCAGGTCGGCGTTGCCCTGCGCGCCGGTCATCCCGTCTACTTCGTCGTGTTCTCCCAGGAGCCAGAGCCCGGCCAGACCCTGCTCGACGTGTGCGCGGCCGAGCAGCAGTTCGTACGGAAGGTGCGCGAACTGCATTCAGACAGCCCAAAGCCCGCGATCGTCGGAAATTGCCAGGGCGGCTGGGCCGCGATGATGCTTGCCAGTTCGTCGCCGGAAGACACCGGTCCCATCCTGGTCAACGGTGCGCCCATGTCTTACTGGAGCGGGGCGTGGAGCGAGAGCGAGGTGCCCAATCCAATGCGTTATGCCGGAGGCATTCTGGGCGGCACGTGGCTCTCGTCCCTGGCGGCCGATCTTGGCAACGGCAAGTTCGACGGCGCGCATCTCGTGAACAACTTCGAGTATTTGAACCCCGCCAACACGTTCTGGGACAAGTACTACAACGTGTTCGCCAACATCGATACGGAACCGGCGCGCTTTATCGAGTTCGAGCGGTGGTGGGGCAGCTACTACCTGATGAACCGGGAGGAGATCGAGTGGATCACCCGTAACCTCTTCATCGGCAACAAACTGTGGTCCGGCGAAGTGTCGGGCCCGTCGGGCAAATCCTTCGATCTGCGTGCCATCCGCTCGCCCATCATCCTTTTCGCATCGATGGGCGACAACATCACGCCGCCGCAACAGGCGTTCAACTGGGTCGCTGACATATACAGCAGCACCGAGGAGATCAAGGCGCGCGGCCAGGTCATCGTCGCCCTGATGCACGAGGACGTCGGCCATCTCGGCATCTTTGTTTCCGGCAAGGTAGCGAAGAAGGAATACACGCAAATCTTCAACGTGCTGGAGACAATCGAGACGCTCGCGCCGGGCCTCTACGGCATGTCGATCAAGGAGGGAAAGGGCGCAGACGGCAAAACGGAATACGAGGTCTCGCTCACCGAACACCGGCTGGAAGAAGCCGTCGAGCATTTCAACGAGTTGCGGCGCGAGGACGAAAAGCCGTTCAAGGCCGTGGCGGTGGTGTCGGAGTTCAACCAGCGAGCCTACGAGCTGTTCGTTCAACCCTTTGTGCAGCATGCGTCGAACGAGATGACCGCGCGGTTGCTGCGCGATTTTCATCCGTTGCGTCTGCAGCGCTGGGCATTCTCGGACCTGAATCCGTGGGTGGCCGCGCTGCGTCCGATGGCCGATGCTGTCAGAGCCAGCCGGCAGCCCTCGAGCGACCTCGAACCCTGGCGCAAGGTGGAGCAGCGCGGCTCAGAACTGATCAGCGCCTCGCTCGACCAGTTCCGGGCGGTAAGAGACGCCAGCATCGAAGCACTGTTCTTCTCCATCTACGCGAATCTTTTCGCAATGTACGACCCGGACCGCCTCGGCGAGCATGGGGCCGGCACGTCCGCCGCCGCCGATCCTCGCAGCCTGCCGTTCGTCCAGGCGGCGCTCGCCTCGCTGAGGCAGGGCGGCTACAACGAGGCGGTCGCGCGCACCGCGTTCCTGCTCGCGCCAAAGGGCGAGCCGCTGCCGCTATCGCGCATCGAGACAGTCAAGCAACTGGTCGATGAATATGCCGACGACCTGCCGCATTTGCCTCCTGCCGATTGGCGGCGCATTCGCGGGGAGCAGGAACTCATCGCGACTTTTGAGCCGCAACAGGCTATCCAGACGTTGCCCGATCTGCTCGCCAGCCCGGAAGACCGAAACCGGCTCCTGACCTTGCTCGACAAGCTGCTGGCCGACCGGCGGGTGCTGCGCATCCCGCCGACACCCGCGCAGGAAGAGGCGCTGCGAGCCATCCGGTCAGTGCTCGGCGCGACAACCGCGCTCGAGTCGCAGCCCCAAAAGGCCCACGCACCGCGCGTTCGGGCCACGGCATCGTGAGTGCCGCCACCCCGTCAGTGAGGGAACCCGCCATGGAATCCAGACACGTCAAGTACCACGAGGCAGATCCCTTTCGCGTTCAGGCGGCGCCGCCCCAAAGCTACCATCGCGAGTTTCCGAAAACCGTCATTCCCGTCACGACGGCGGACGCGCCGGGCGCCTGGCGAGGGCAACCTCGATGTCGAGTCGAAGTCAGCATGCAAGTGCCTTCACAACCTCGAACAACTGACCGCGGCCGCCTTGCTTCGTCAGTCGCAGCGGCCGATTGAACTGGCGTCAATCGGAAGGCCTTGGTCGAAAATCGTGGACCTCGATCGCGACGAGAGTCGGAGCTGGCAATGGAGCATTGCCAACCGGCAGTGGCTTTACCGTCCTGCGAGTCGGTACCAGGAATCCATCGAATTCGCGAAAGTCCTCGCAGATGTGAGCGGCCCGCGCCCAGCGTCCGATAACCATGGCGGTGTAATCGATCCTGCAAAGGCGATGTTGCCTATCGAAATAGAAATCCTGGACCCGGCTGTGCGTTGGAATGTCGCTGGGAAAGGTCGCCCGGATTCTTGGCCATATCCCGGCCGAAGTCGCCAGTGGCGGAAGTTCTTTGAACGTAAAGCCGCCGCGCAAGAATAAGAAAGGTGCTGTCAGATAGTTCCAGAACGCGTAGGCGCCGAAATAGACAAAGTCGAGGTCGTCCCAGTAGATTTGCCGTCGCCAGCCACGAAATGCGGTTCGCGGTCCGTCGCGGCGAGCCAGGATAGCCCCGTCTCGCCCGACGACGCGAACAAGTTCTTCTCCTTGAAGTTCACTCGTTTCGCCAACATGCGGAAAATCGTGGAAAGCGAAACGAGGCTCGTGTGTCGACGCGCGAACCTGCACCTGTCGCAGTATCGGCCGTCGCTTTGCGGTGAACAGAAGGCCGCAGGCGGAAACCGTCGCCTCGATCTCCGCCAGTTCGGCCCATCGCGCTGCACCGCCGTGCGCCTCAATCGCTGCTCGGATCGAATCCGGCAATGCGTTGCTCTGTTCCATGTCGATGCTCCTCCATTACCGCGTTGCCTGCGCGCCTACCGGTGAGTCCAGGAAACGATGGTTTGATAGATGCCAATTAGTCGGGAGCCCGATATCGCGGGAAGCCTTGTAAAAAGCATCCAAGATCAGCTTCCATCTTTCAACGTCCCGCTATACCGAACGTTTCTCGCCCAAACTGGATAGCGCACGCCGGTGCTCAAGCGGCCCCCATCGCACATCAGCGGGCCAGGCGCTGACCGTGCACCCACCTTTCATATTTGCCTTGCCTATCATATATGATATTATAATCATGTATGATTCATTAAGCTTGCTCTCCTATCGCAGTGCGGCTCCCTCATTTCACGCCCGGCCGCGACCGAATGCAACACCGCTTACATAGGTATCGCGTGCATGAGCCAGATCTCTCAAATGCATACTCTTCGCCGCGCTTGCGCCGCGCGACAAATAGTTGCAGTCATTTTTCACCTTATCGCGCTGACGATGTTCGGCCTGATTCCGGTTGCCTCCAACGCAGCGACACTGCCGCCCCTTAGCATAGATGCTCCTGCTGATTCTTCGCCATCCATGGGCGCGGGCTCCGAGGCATTACAAAGGCTCGGTGCGCTTCAGGAAAAACAGGACCAGATCCGGCAGCGTGCTTCGACGGCAACAAGCGACGCGCAGCTGTCCGGGCTGGACGCATTGAGCCGGCGCGTTGCCGAAGACGTCGACAGGCTGATAACCACGTCGCTGGAGCCCGATCGCGCGAAAACGCATGCCCAGCTCGACGTACTCGGAACAGCACCCGCTTCCGAATCCGCCGCGGAAACTCCCGCGGTCGCCGAACAGCGCAGCGTTCTCGCCGCTCAGCAATTGCAACTCGATGCCGAACTCAAGCAGGCGGCAACGATCAAGGAGAACCTTGCCAACCTGAGCGCCCAGATCACGCGACTGCTGCAAAACCATCTGAAAGATCAACTGGCCCTTCGTTCCGACAGCATAGTCAGCGCCGCGTTCTGGGCGTCGGCGCTCCACCCGGACACGGCTGACTATCAACGTCTGCGAGACTTCAAGGCGCAGATCGACAGGCAGATTCAAACGACATGGCAACCGGGGCAGCGGGTTGCAACCGCCCTGCTTGTGCTGCTCGCCCTGGCCGTTGCAACGATTGGAACGCGGCTTCTTGACAGAGCATCAGAACGGTTCTGCCTACGCCGCCTTCCGGAAGGCCGGATACGGCGCAGCGCGATGGCGATCTCGACCGTGTTCGCGTCTTTGGTGACCACCATATGTGCCGTTGATCTGCTCTACTTCGCGTTGACCCGTCAGCAGGCGCTGCCTCCTGCGCTGCAAGGCTTCGCCAGCGAAATCATCAAACATGTTGTGACCTGCGCGCTGGTCGCTGCTCTCGGCCGGGCATTGCTTTGCACACGACATCCGTCATGGCGGTTGCCGGCCATCGCGGATCCCGTCGCTCGCGCGCTACGCCCTTTCCCACGGATACTGGCCGCACTGCTGCTGTTTTCAGGAGCCATCGAGCAGATCAACCGGGCCGTCGATACCAGCGTGCAACTTACGCTCTTTACTCGCGGCGTGGTGGCGTTGGTGGTCGCTCTGACCATCGGGATATCGCTTTTACGCGCAAACCGGGTACTCACTGCGCTCGCCGCTGCCGGAGAATCGCCTGAGGCGCGTTCTACCCTCGCTGGCATTATTCATGCCGCCGTCAGCCTTGCCGTCGGAGCTTCTCTGATTGCATTGCTCTGTGGTTATGTTTCGTTCGCGCGGTTCCTGACTTACGAACTGGTCTGGTTCGATCTCGTACTGAGCAGCGTTTATCTGCTGACGAAGCTCGCTCATGACGTTTGCGAAACCGTATTTTCGCCATGCCACGCCAGCGGCAAAACAATCAGGCATCTATTCGGGCTGCAAGATGTTCATCTCGAACAGGTGGCAACGGTACTCTCCGCCATTCTTCGCAGCGCATTGATGCTCGCCGCAGTCATCGCACTGCTAACGGGCGGCCTCGGGACAACGCCCCGAGATCTGGTCGATAGCATTCTCGACGTACTCGGTGGCGAGCGATTACATGCGCTCAATATCGTTCCCGCCCATATCTTCAGCGCTATCTTTACCTGTGCAGTGTGCCTGTATCTGGTTGGGCTCATGCGCAAATGGCTGGACGCCGAGTTTCTGCCCAAGACGCAAATGAGTTCGGGTATGCGCGCGTCGCTGGTGACGGTCTTCGCCAACGTCTGCTATGTCCTCGTCGCGCTGCAAACCTTGTCCGTACTCGGCGTGAAATGGCATAACCTGGCGTGGATCGTCAGCGCATTGTCGGTAGGCATCGGCTTTGGTCTGCAGGAAATCGTTAAAAACTTCATTTCCGGGCTGATATTGCTTGCTGAACGGCCGGTCAAAGTAGGCGACATGATCAGTATCACCGGCATCGAAGGCGATATCCGGCGCATCAGTGTACGTGCGACCGAAATACAGCTCGCAGACAGATCAACGGTGATCGTGCCGAATTCGCACCTGATTTCTCAGAATGTGCGCAACGTGACAATGGGAAACAAAACGCAGGGGGTTGTCACACTGGCCCTTACCTTTGCGCTGGACGTCGATCCGGAGCAGGTGCGCGATGTTCTTCTGCAAGCTTACCTGGATCACCCATCGGTTCTCGATCGTCCCGCGCCATCGGTGATCTTTAGCCAGTTGACGCCTGACGGTATGACATTGACTGTTACCGGCTATGTCGGTAGCCCGAGAATCGCCGGGGATACCAGAAGCGATCTGCTATTTGCAATCCTGAAGCGACTACGTGCTGCAGAAATACCGCTGTCGATCTCTCGAACCGTCGTAGTCCGAAGTATGAGCGATATCATCTCGAACCAGGAACCCACCGATCGCAATTCCGGTCCGGTAGAGCTCCGTGTCCTGTCTGCAATCAGCGAGAATAGATAGTCGTCGAAGTGATTTCTCGCGGTCGTGGGACTGGTAAAAGCCGTTATCGGTGGCTTGCTGGCCCTCGTTACACCGGTGATCGCAGCTCTACGCTATCGCCCACGCGGAACCGCTTTCCGCCGGGCGAATCCAGCGAAACGCGTTCCTTGGTATAGGTTCCGTTCGCTTGCAGGCATTCCGAGTAACTGATAACTGTCATCCAGTCATAGACTTTTCCGTCCTGGGTCAGTGCAGCGATGCGCTCTGCCATGCCACGCGGCGCACGAGCGGTCTGCTGCAGTACACCGTAATAACGGCACTTGCTGTCCGCTGACCGTAGCACGACGAAGCCGCCGACCTGATTCGTACCTGCGACGTTTTCAACCGTTGCGTTCATCGAGGAATCGCCGGCTGCATGCGAACTCGCTGCGAATGAAATCAGCAGCGCGGCAAACCACTTTTGCATTAAAGACTCCTATGGGTTAAAGGAAGAATAGCGGCTGCTTTTGCGCCGACGGCATCGGTGGCGCGACCGGGAGCGTGAGTGTCGATTGCTGCCGGACCTATACCAATCAGTGCATCAGTGTAAATAACGGAGCCGGTATCCACCGCAAAACCGAGCACATGCTGTGTCAGATGTGGGTTGCAGTATAACGACAGCGCGTCGTTATTCGACGCGCGCAATTGTGAGTTGCCATTTCATGAACATGGAGGTTGGGTGGCTCGCGAATCGTTGACCTGCCCTGTCGTTTCGCGACCGCTGCGCGCGGATAGATGCCTCTCGACGTTGCAAGCACGGAAACAATGTATTGAAGAGAGCTATTTCTAATTAAACGATAAGAAGATGACGGACCTCAACGGAACGGGCACACGGGCTTCAAGGACCTTGCCTGGTCGTTGTTTCGCTAACCCGGCGCCTGTTGTTCCTGGCGCCCGAGACTGGAAGCTTCATCATGGCTAAAGCGTTCATGCCCGTTCTCACTGTCGTGTCAGTCATCGCTCTCCCCACGGGCACCTCTGCTCAGGGCAACGGTCCTCTGACGCGTGAGCTAGTGCACGAAGAAGTCATCCGACTGCAGCTAGCGGGCTCTGACCATCCCAACGGTGACGCACACTATCCGGCGAACATCCACGCGGCTCTGGCGAGCGTGGCGGCTCAACAGCAGGCGTTCAGTGGGCACGGTGGCGTGAAATTGGGCTCCGCAGTTTCGGGGGTACCGGCAATGGCTCAGTTGGCCTCGTATCGTTCTATCTACAACGAAAGTTGATTGGACATCACGGCGGGGCAAGCCGCAGCCTTGTCTGGCTTTCCATGGCGACGTCGGCGTACCCCATCCGGACGCGAGGTTCAGCGCAAGGCGTAGATCTCGGGAATCTGCATTCGGGGTCGGCCGGCCCCGGAATCACCAGGTTCGGCCACGCGGGATTCACTTCAACCAGCACCAACGAGATCCCTTTTTTGTCGCGCAGCGGAATTCGCCCGGTTGAACCCGTTCGGTTTTTTGCGCCATGGCCTTACCGTTTTGCGCCGGGTCGCGGCAGGCCCGCTTCATCGAATAGGAGAAAGTTTGTGAGATCCAGGATAGTTTTGCTTGCGCTGATCGCGACTACGGCCGTATGCCTGAATAGCACCGCGCAAGCGCATGTGAGAGTCGGTGTCCTTGTGGGCATCCCGCCCCCCATAATCATGGCGCCCCCCGCCGTCGTCTACGCTGCGCCCGCCCCACTCGTCGTCCAGTCGGTCCAGCCAACCCCGACCACCGTCTACGTCGAAAAAACGCAGACGAGTCCGCCGTCGGGTACCTGGTGGTATTGCCCGGTGACAAAAAAGTATTACCCGTACGTGAAGGGGTGTTCGAGCGGCTGGGTGGAAGTGCCGGTGAGGCCAACCGGGCCGAAATGACATGAGCAAAATGAATTCTCTTTCTCTGGCAATGCGAACGAAACGGGGCGTATCCGCGCTAGTCACCGCCGCGGTCAGCCTGAGCTGCATCATCGCGCTCGACGGCTGTGCAAGCATGCCGATGGGTCCCACAGTGATGGCCCTGCCCGGCACCGGCAAGTCCTTCGATCAATTCCGCGCCGACGACGCGACATGCCAGCAATTTGCTTCCCAGCAGACCGGCGGCGTGAGCACCCAACAGGCCACAGCGACGGGCGCCCTGGGCGGTATGGCCGTCGGTACCGCGCTCGGCGCGGCGGCCGGTGCGGCGTTCAACGGCCGCCGCGGCGCAGCGGTCGGCGCAGGCGCAGGTCTGCTCGGCGGCAGCATGATCGGCGCCGGCATGGCGCAAAGCTCGGCCGCCAGCCTTCAACACCGCTACGACCAGGCGTACGTTCAGTGCATGTATGGCAATGGCCACCGGGTGCCTGTGCCGCGCAGCGCCGCCGATGCGTACCGGACGCACGACGAAGCGACGCCTCCGCCGCCGGCCTACGATACGGCGCCTCCGCCAGGTTACTGAACCAGGCACGCCGACCACGCTCGCGTTGTCGACGGGGAGCGAGCGCTTGAGCGCTTACTCCCGTCAGGTGGCCTGTGGAAAAGCCGACAGTTGTTCTCTCATCCTGTACGACGACTCTTGCAGTACGAGCTTTCCGCTCAACCAGAGTCGGTCTGACACGGCAGAAGGGCAGGGCAGTTCACGCCGCGGTCGCCTGTTGTGGTTTGAGACAAACGGCGTGAGGGCACGGATTACGCGGCACGGTGTGGGCGTCTGGCCGGGCTGCTTCTCGGTGTATTGGGCGATATCGCGTTGCAGGGGATTTGAGAGAAGAGGTATAGAGGGTCGGCCGGGATTCGTTAATATCTGAAGCTTAAGATATTCAAGATTACCCTCAACGGGAAATCAGGCGAAGCGCCATGCCGACGACGGCGCTACCGCCATTTTGCAGGCGGGATCGCGCGAGACGAACTAGGTTGCAACGGTTCGCATAATCCTGCACTTTTCCTACCGGCCGTGGTGGCCGGTAAGGAGAAGATCATGGCGGGCTTCAGTAAAGAGGCGAGCGAGCCGTCGCGTTCTTCGCGTCGGCTCGTATCTGCATGGCCGCTCTGGCGCCGAGCTTTGAGCAGGGCGCTACCTGCCTTCCCGTCAGACGGATTCCGCGGTCGTCCCCGATTGCGGTTCCGCGATGGGCGGCCGTCACTTGCCGCGCCTCCACCGCCCACGTAATGACAGTTCAATCGCGCCAATACCGACGCCAACCGTATTGGACGTTCAATGCGGTTGATACACTTTGAAAATTCCTCCACCGGGCTGCTCGCATCGTCAGCGGAAGCGTCATAGCCAGGCGCTTGCATGCCCGCGCCGCAACGCTCTGGCGCGGGCAGGACCGGGAACAGTGGTTGCGGCTTGATCACGATGGCCGCGGTTAGCCACGGTCACCCGCAATCTCACATAGGAGAGCGTCATGACTTCGGACAAGAATTCGAATCGTCAGCCGTCGAATCCGGCGCAGCCCGGCCGCGACAGCGGACAGCAGCAACAGAACCAGACTCCTCCGACGCATCAAGGCGGCCAGCGGCAGCCCTGAGCGCGATGAGTGACGGCGTGACCAGGCGTCGTCGCTCGAAAAACCGGAACCCCGACGTAATAGCGCCGCTAATGGCGGATCGTGACTACGAAGGCGAAGTGGAAAAACTACACATCTATCTGTTCGGCGCGCACGATGCGGTTCGGCACGAGCAGGCGCTGATCCGGCTCGACAAGGCCGGCTACATGGTCACGCTCGCGCGGGTCGTGGTCGAAGATCTGCCGACCTATGCGCAGGCGCGCGACCGCCGCGAGCTGCAGAGTCTGATCCGACGAATCGCGCCGCGCGACACGCTCGTCGTGCTCGAGCTGGCCGCGCTCGGCTGCAACGCGCGCGACATCCTCGCCACCGTGATGCAGTGCCGGAAGGCCGGCGTGGCGCTGCGTTGCGTCGAAGTCGGCCATACCGATCTGGCCGGGCGCCCCGAGCCCTCGGCGGTGAAGGCATTGCGCGCGCTGGTGCGGCTCGACGCCGCGTGCCGCAGCCTGCGCAGCCGCGACAGTCTCGCGGCCGTTCGCGCAAGCGGCAAGCACACGGGCAGGCCACCGTCGCTTTCCGAGCAGCAGCGTCAACGCGTGCTGCAATCGCTCGGCAGAGGACAGTCGGTCAGCGAGGTCGCGCGGCGCTTCGGCACGTCGCGTCAGACCGTGATGCGCATTCGCGCGGACACGCCAGCCGTGTAGAAATTGCGTGCCGGAGCCGTTTGCGTCACCTTCTTACCGGATCTCTCATCGTGCAGCCCGCGCGGCGCGTTTCGCAGGACTAATCGCGTGAAACGCGCCACTGCGTCGGCAGCGCTGCGCCGCTGGCTCAATGAAGGCGAGCGGACGTGACTCCGGCGCCGTCCATGCCCGCAGGCGGCGGCGTGTGCTGACTCGCCTCGATGCGCGCGCGGAAATAACGCGCGGTGCGCGGCAGCCCTTCGTCAAGCGACGTGCCCGGCTGCCAGCCGAGCAGTTTTGTCGCCAACGAGATGTCCGGCTGTCGATGCCATGGATCGTCGGCCGGCAGCGGCCGTGATTCGAGCTGCGACGCGGAGCCGGTCACCGCGACGACGCGCTGCGCGATCTCGCGCATCGACACTTCGTGCGGATTGCCCAGGTTGACCGGGCCGCCTGGATCGTCGGCGCTGTTCATCAGCAGGATGAAGGCGTCGATCATGTCGTCGACATAGCAGAACGAACGCGTCTGCGAGCCGTCGCCATAGACGGTCAGCGGCTCGCCGCGCAACGCCTGCATCATGAAGTTCGACACCACCCGGCCGTCGGCTGGATGCATGCGCGGGCCGTAGGTGTTGAAGATGCGCGCGATGCGGATCGACAGACCATGCTGGCGGTGATAGTCCATGAACAGCGTTTCCGCGCAGCGCTTGCCTTCGTCGTAGCACGAGCGCGGACCGATGGGATTCACGTGGCCCCAGTAGTCTTCTTTCTGCGGATGGACGAGCGCGTCGCCATACACCTCGCTCGTCGACGCCTGGAAAATCCGCGCTTTCACGCGTTTGGCGAGCCCGAGCATATTGATCGCGCCGTGCACGCTGGTCTTCGTAGTCTGCACCGGATCGTGCTGGTAGTGGATCGGTGACGCGGGGCACGCGAGGTTATAAATTTCATCGACTTCCACATACAACGGGAACGTCACGTCGTGACGCATCAGTTCGAAGTTCGCGCAGTCGAGTAGATGCGCGATGTTGTCCTTCGTACCGGTATAGAAGTTGTCGACGCATAGCACGTCGTGTCCCTGCGCGACGAGCCGTTCGCACAGGTGCGAGCCGAGAAAGCCGGCGCCGCCGGTGACCAGAATGCGCTTGCGGGTAAGTTCTTTCATGGTGCGTGATCCTGTGGTTGGACCGCATGAACGTTGAAAAGGAGCGTGGCATCACGCCGTGACGTGCAGCAGCGCGTCGTGCCAGTCCTGCGCGAAACGGTCGATATGAAAGCGTTCGAGCGCCGTGCGCCGCGCGCCGTCGCCGAGCCGCCCCGCTTCGCCGGGATCGCGCAGCAGCCCGAGCATGGCGTCGACGAGCACGTCGACGTCGGTATGCACGAAGCCGTTTTCGCCGTTGCGGATCACGGTGGCGAGCTCGGCCGTCGCGAGACCGACGATCGGCATGCCGATCGTCATCGCCTCGACGATCGCGAGGCCGAGGCTGGTCCAGCGGATCGGATTGAAAAAGAAGCGGTAGCGCGCGCTGAATGCGGCCAGATCGAGGTTGCCGATTTCACCGATGCCGTCTAGCCGCTGTGCGTCCATGCCGACGAGATCGAGCGGCACGCGCGTGCGCGTTTCGCTGAAGACATCCGCGCCGAGCCGCCGGCCGCGCTGCGCGAGATGATTGACGACCACGATGCCGCGCTGCAGTTCGCCGCTGTAGCGCACGCCGTCGGGCACCACGACGCCATGTTCGATCACGCGCGTCGGCGTGACGCCGCTGTCCCACATCAGCCGGTTGAAGTGCGTGACGTGGACCAGCAGCGTGCCGGGATCGTCGACCCAATGCCATTGCTCGAACGGGTTCTCCTGCGGCGGGTCGTGCTCGACATAGACGCGTGGCAGACGTTGCTGCGCGGCGCTCAGCACGCGCTCGCGATCGTGGTCCCAGTGGATGCGATGCTGGTACAGCACCACGTCGAACTCGCGGTTGGGCACGTCGTCGATTGCGATCTCGTGCACGTTGTCGCCCCACGGCAATACGCCGACCTTGCCGGCATAGCCGGGCGGATGACCGGGTTTCGTCACCAGATAGAAATCGTGCGGCGTCTGGCTCAGGTAATACATGTAGTTGCCGTGCACGTGCCAGGTCAGCACGCGCAGCCGGCGGCAATTACGCAACATGGTGCAGATCCTCGAAAGACAGCGAAACGGTTCCTTCATGCAGACTGCCTGGCGCGCCTGGTTGCGCGCCGGGCGCGCGCGCAAGCTGCTCGCGGGCGGTCTCGACCACCTGTTCGACCTGCACGTTCAGCGCGCACGGATGACCATACGGGCAGTCGCGGAACATGCACGGCCGGCACGCCGGATAGTCGGCCAGCACGCGATGCCGCGCACGATCGAGCGGCGCCCAGCGCCGCGTGTCGCTGCCGCATGCGATCACGACCGACGCGCTCGCCATCGCCGCGGCGATGTGCGAGATGCCGGTGTCGTTGCAGACCACGAGCCGCGCATGCGCGACCAGCGCAGCGAGTCCGCCGAGCGACGTCGCACCCGCCAGATGCAGCGCGGGCGCGCTCATCGCACCGAGCACCGCGCAGGTCAGCGGCGCTTCGGCGGCCGTGCCGGTGATCGCGATCTGCCAGCCGTCGGCGGCGAGGTGGTCGGCGACGGCCGCGAAGCGCTCGGCGGGCCAGCGGCGCGACGGCAATTGCGAACCGGGGTGAACCAGCACGAGCCGCTCGTCTTCGATGCCGTGATACGTGCGCAGCGCGGTGTACTCGTCGAAGTCGAGTTCGGTGAGCGGGAACGTCAGACGCCGGTCGTGCGCCGGCGCGCCGAGTGCGCTCATCAGCGCGAGATAGCGCTCGGGCTCCGGCAGCGCATCGGGCCAATCGATGAAGCAACCCTCGCGCGGTACCTCGTTGGGCTGCACGAAGCCTGCGTCGGCACACGCGCCGAGTTGATGCAGCAGATCGTTGGCGATGCCGCCGCTGCCGTGCAGCTGGATCGCCAGATCGAAACGCCGCTCGCGGATCCGCACGAAGAACGCGGGCAAGCCATGGTTCGATTCGGGCTGCTCGGGAAAACCGACCGCGCCAGGAAACACGATCAGCTCGTCGACGAGCACCGCATAGCGCTCGACGAACGCGCGTGCCCACGGCAGTCCGATCAGCGCGATATGCGCATCCGGCGCGGCCGCGCGCAGTGCGCGCAAGGCGGGCACCGCGCACAGCATGTCGCCGAGCTGCAGCGCGCGAAACACGGCGATACGGCGCGGCGCGAGCGCCGCCAGCAGCGAGGGTGGGCTCATGGAAAGAACACCTTGAAACGGATGGCGCCATAGAGCCGCCAGTAGATCGATAAAAACGGAATGGGGATCGACGTCCAGAGCATTTCGGCGACGTGGCGCCAGCCGTGGTTGCGCCCGCGCAGCCGCCGCGCGCAGAAATAGCCGGTCAACCCGCACCACGCGCTCAAACCCGCGCCCGCGAGCATCGGCTGATCCGCGAACGAACCGCCGATCGCCAGCAACGCGGCGCAGAGAATCGCGTAGTACAGCAGCGGCGGCCGCGAGCGGATGCGGGTTCGAAACAGTTCGGGATGCTTGCGATAAAGCAGCGCATCGAACTGGCTCTTTTTCTGCTGCGCGATGCTGACGCCCCAGCGCGCGGGCCGCACCGGATGCACGACCACCGCGTCGCGGGCGCGCACGATCTGGCCGCCCGCGGTAAGCAGCGTGAACTGCAGGTCCGAATCCTCGCGCCACGCCGACGTGAACCGTTCGTCGAAGCCGCCGGTCGCGACGAGCGCCGCACGCGTGACGAACACGTTCGCGGTCGCGAATTCGGCGCGCGCGAGGCCGCTCGCGTCGGCTTCGTAATCGGTCGGCAGATCGGGCGGCGAGGGCAGCGGCACGACGATCGTGCCGGCGGCCGCCGTCGCGCCTTGCGCGAGCGCCGCGACGCCAGCCGTCAGCCAGTGCGGATCGGCCAGCGTGTCGTCGTCGGTGAAGGCAATCAGCGAAGCGCGCGCATACTGCCAGCCCGCGTTGCGCGCGCCGGCCGGCCCCTGGGTGCGCGTGACCGGGAGGTAGTGCACTTCCAGCCCGCGCGGCGCCTTCTCGCGCGCGAATCGTTCGACGCAGGCGCGCGTGGCGTCGTCGGGACCGTCGTCGCAGACCACGATCTCGTAGCGGTGCGGCGCGAACTGCTGCGCGCATAGCGCGGCAAGGCAGTTCGCGAGCATCGCGGGACGGCGGTAGGTGGGCACCACCACCGACACGTCGGGCCACGACTGCGTGCGCAACGTGCGGCCGGTTTCGTCGGCAGCTTCGCTGCTGTAGCGCGCGGCCACGCCGCCATGCAGGGGCGACGGACACATGACCGAGGCGTTCATGAGCGGCCCCCCGCCTTGTCGACGAGGAACGGGCCGATCACGAGCGCGTCGAGCGGCGAGGTCCAGAACGACTCGACCGCGTCGCGCGGCGAATTCACCATCGGCTCGCCGCGCGTGTTGAACGACGTATTGACGAGAATCGGCACGCCCGTGCGCTGCTTGAACGCCGCCAGCAAGTCGTAGTACAGCGGGTGCTGCGCGCGGTTGATGGTCTGCACGCGCGCGGTGCCGTCCACATGCCGCACGGCCGGAATACTCGCGGCCTTGTCGGCGCGCACGTCGAACACGAACAGCATGAACGGCGCGGTTTGGCCGTTCACGAACCATTCGTTGGTTTCCTCTTCCATCACGACCGGCGCAACCGGGCGAAAGTCCTCGCGATCCTTGATCTCGTTGAGCTTCGCCTGCATCCGCGGATCGACCGGCGACGCGAGGATCGAGCGCGCGCCGAGCGCGCGCGGCCCGAATTCGGTGCGCCCCTGATACCAGCCGATCACCTTGCCTTGCGCGAGCAGATCGGCGGTCTCGCCGGCGATATCGGCGAGTCGCCGGTACGGTACTTTCGACCAGCGCAGGAACTGCTCGATTTCCGCTTCGCTGTATTCGGGCCCGAGATACGCATGATCCATTCTCCAGTGACGCTCGCGGTCGCCGCGCGCGGCACGCTCGCGATAGTCGGTCCACAGTGCCGCGCCAAGCGCGGTGCCAGCGTCGCCGGCCGCCGGTTGCACCCACACTTCGCTGAATGGCCCGGCGTCGCGCACCTTCGAGTTCATCACGCAGTTCAGCGCGACGCCGCCCGCCATGCAGAGCCGGCTCAAGCCGGTCCGCCGATGCAGCCAGTGCGCGAGTTCCAGCACGGTCTCCTCGAGCACGCGCTGCAACGAATTGGCGATATCGAAGTGGCGTTGTTCGAGGGGCCCGCCGCGTTCGCGCGCGGGACCGAAGCGTTCGGTCAGCCGCGGAGCGTCGACGGTATAGCTGCCGTCGTGCCGATAGCGGACGATCTCGCGGAACACCTCGACATAAGCCGGCTTGCCGTACGACGCGAGCGCCATCACCTTGTACTCGTCCGACGAGTGCAGGAAGCCGAGCCAGTCGGTGACCGCTTCGTAGAGCAGCCCGAGCGAGTGCGGCAGCTCGACCTGTTTCAGACGCTGGTACTCGCCGCCGACGAATTGCCCCATGCTGGTCGTCACGCCCTCGCCGCGGCCGTCCATCGTCAGCACGGCGGTGTCGTCGAACGGCGCGGCGAGAAACGCGCTCGCCTCGTGCGCGAGATGGTGCTCGACGAAGTGCCATGCGAAGCCGTGCTCGCGATCCACGCCCTGGAAGCGCTTGCGCAGATGATGCGGCGCGCCGTCGAGCAGCTGGCCCTTCGCGTTGGCGATATAGCTGAGGAACAGCGGGTCCCACGCCGACGCGGACGGGTTGTCCGGGCGCGTGCCGGCCGGATCGAACGGCAGCTCGATCGTCGCGCCCGGCCTCTTCGGCATGCCGCCGAATAGCGTGGGGTCGTACGAGTAAGCGACGTGATCGATCGCGGCGAGCGTAATGCCGGCGGCCTTCAGGCAGTAGTCGATCGCATCGAACGGGAGCTGCCAGGTCGAGAACGGCACCGGACGTTTCGCGTGCTTGACGTGCGTGAAGCGTTCGTCTTCGGCGGCGGCGAGCACCACACCGTCGCGCAGCAGCGCGGCGGCGCTGTCGTGATAGACCGCATTGATTCCGAGTGTGTACATGGCATTGGCAGTGGAAGTGGGTTCAGGGGACGGTTGGCTGATCGATCAGCGACGGCGTGCTCGTGTCATCGGCGCGACCGGCGCGCTCCGATACACCACGACGCGGCGCATGCGCATGCGCTTGCCGCAATTCGAGTGCCGCGTGCACGACCTCGTCGGTCGGAACGCCGAGCAGGCAGGCGTGATGCCCGTGCGGACACACGCTGCGATAGCACCAGCGGCATTCGACGTCGCGATACAGCACGCGTTGCGGCGTTTGCCACGGCGTGTGCTGCGGGTTGGTCAGCGCGTAAAGATCGACGACCGGCGTGCCGAGCGCGGACGCGACATGCACGGGGCCGCTGTTGTTGGACACGAGCACGCTCGCGCGTTCGAGCAGCGCGGCGAGTTCGGCGAGCGTCAGCGCACCGCTCAGGTCGTATAGCTGCGCGCGCGCGCCGGGCGCGGCCGTGCGCATCACGGTCTCGACGAGCGCTCGCTCGCTCGCGCCGCCGGTCACGAGCACCGAGGCGCCGGTCTCGCGCGCGAGCTGCGAGGCGACCTCGCCGAAGCGCTCGGGCGGATAGCGGCGCGACGCAGCGGTCGCACCTGGATGCAGCACGATGCACTCGGTGTGGCGGCAGATGCCGAGCGTCCTCAGTTTCGCGTCGAGCGACTGGCGCGCGGCCGGCGGCACGCGAAAGCGCATGCCGGTGTCGCCCGTCTGCGCGCCGACGTGATGCACCAGATCGAGCTGGCGTTGCACCTCGTGCCGGGTGCGCTGCTGCGGCTCCGGCTCGCGCAGCCAGTCGGTCAACAGCGCGTACGGATTTTCACGGCAATGCGCGAGGCGGCGCGGAATCCCCGCGAGATAGCAGAGCATCGCGGCCGGCAACGGGCTCTGGCTATAGACGGTGAAAATCACCGCCGCGTCGAAGCCGCCGCGCCGCAGCCGCTGCTGCATGCGGTGATCGTCGAGCAGATCGCGCGTCACGGTCGACGCGGGCGCGACCCACGGCGCGTCGTATTCGATCACATCGTCGACGTCGTCGAGAAACGGCGCGAGCGCGACGCCGCTGCGCGACGCCAGCAGCGTGAGATGGCGGTCTTCGGCGGACTCGCGCAGCGCGTGCAGCGCGGGCGTGGTCATCAGCACGTCGCCGAGATTGTCGAGGCGCACGCACAGAATCCGTTTGACCTCGCCGCCCCAGCACACCGGCTGCGACGTATCGGGCGCGCGCGCGTGAGCCAGCGTGGGCGGCGCAAGTGGCAGAGGTGCGTTCACCGCGGCGCCTCCTTGCGGCGCGCCGCGGTGCCCGGCGGCAGGCCGTGCAATACGACGCGTTGCGCGGCCTCGTGCAGACTGGCGGCGCGCGCTCCCGGCGTGCGCTGCGGGCCGGTTCGCCATTCGGTTTCGTGGCCGTTGTCGAGCAGGATCGTGCGGCAGCCGGCGCGATTGCCCGCTTCGACGTCGTCGAGAATGTCGCCGATGAACCAGCTGTTGGCGAGATCGAGCTCATGCTCTTCGGCCGCGCGCAGCAGCATGCCGGGCGCGGGCTTGCGGCAGTCGCAGACGATCGCGTAACGCGCGACGCTGCCCTCGGGATGATGCGGACACCAGTACGCGCCGGCGAGCGTGGCGCCGCACTCGGCGAACATCTGCCGCAGCCGGCGTTCGACGTCGAACAGCGCTCTGTCTTCGAACTTGCCGAGCGCGATGCCAGACTGATTGCTGATCACGAACAGCGCGTACGGGTACGCGGCGAGCAGCGCGAGCGCTTCGCGCGCGCCCGGCGCGAAACGCATCAGCGCGGGATCGGCGTTGTAGGGCACGTCTTCGAGCAGCGTGCCGTCCTTGTCGATGAACACGGCGGGTAGCGTCATGATGGTTCGTGGCATGCGCGAGCTTCGGTCAAAAGTCGGAAAAAGGCGCGCCGCAGCCGCTGGACCGGCCGCGGCGTGTTCCAGATGCGCACACCGTGCGGGTTCGCGCGGCGTGCGCCGTCGTCAACGGGACGACGCTCCGGCTGCTGCTCGCAGCGGTAGCTGCGCCGGCTCGGACGCGGTGTCGAGCGATGTCTTGGTCGGTGCGAGCCTTGCCGCGCGTGCATAGATTTGCGCGAGCGCATCGCTGACGCCGCGCCAGGTGAAGCCGGTCCGCGCCCGGTCGAGACCCGCTTCGCCCATCCGGCGCGCGAGCGCGGGGTCGCGCCGCAAGCGGTCGAGACGCGCGGCGAGCGCGTGCGGATCGCGCGGCGGCACGAGAAAGCCGGTCACGCCATCGAGGATCGAGTAGCGGATGCCGCCGACATCGGCGCCGATCACCGGCGTCGCGCAGGCCATCGCCTCGATCGGCGTGATGCCGAACGGCTCGTACCAGGGCGTCGTCACGAACACGTCGGCGGCGCTATAGAAGTAGCGCAGCCGCGTGCGACCACGCCGGCCGACGAAGCTCGTCTGCTCCGCGACGCCGCATTCGCGGGCGATCTCGCGCAGGCGCGCGATCTCCGGCGTCGCGATTTCGTTGGGCGCGTCCGAATTGCCGCCGACTACGTACAGCCGCGCCGCCGCGTTGAACGTGTGCTTCAGCACGCCGACGCCGCGCACCACGTTGTCGATGCCTTTGCGCGGCACGAGCCGGCCCAGTTGCAGCACGATGAAGTCGTGCTGGCGCCAGCCGAGCGCATCGCGGGCGGCTTCGCGCTCGACGGGCATGAACTCCTCGGCATCGAAACCGCACGGCACGATCTGGATGCGCGCTGGATCGGCGCGATAGTGTTCGAGCAGATCGGCTTGGTCCTGCGGACATTCGGCGACGAGCACGTCCGAACCTGCGACCAGTTCGTCTTCGATCGCGAAGCGCTCGTCGGGGAAGCCGTCATCCGTTCCCTGATGGATACGTCGCACGCGGCCGAGCGCGTGAAAGGTCGTGACCAGCGGCACGCCGAGCGCAGCCTTCACTTGCAGCGCGGCGAAGCCGGACATGAAGAAGTTCGCGTGCATCACGTCGTAGGACTGCGGTTCGCGGCGAAAGAACGCGCTCAGAAACGCGGCGAACTCGTCCATGAACGGCAGCAGTCGTTCCTTTGGCAATTGCCGCGGCGGTCCCGCGGGCACATGAATCACGCGCACGCCGTCCATGTCGACGCGCTCGGGCAGCAGTGCGCGATCGCGGCGCGTGAACACGTCGACCTGATGGCCCATTTCCACCAGTTGACGCGCGACGTTCGCGACGTAGATGTTCTGTCCGCCGCTGTCGACGCCACCGGCGACAGCAAGTGGCGACGCGTGTTCGCTGATCAGGGCGATCTTCATTGGCATTCCTTCCTGCGATGAGCGGCTATTGATGTTGACTTTCGTAAGCGGCGCACAGCATGTGGTGTGCCATTCGCATCCTGCGGTGCGGACAAACGACGCAAACGTCGCGCGGAACCGTACGAAGCGCTGTAGCGTGCCCTTTGTCGTGGGTAGAGAAGCGCTGTGGCGTCCCCTGTTTCTACATACGGTCATGTAACTTCGAACCGCTTGCGCCGCGCCGGTACTAGGATGGGCGAAGGACCCCGCCCAATTAACAAGTAAGAAGTGCGCGGAAAAGGGCTGGAGCCAGCGCCTTTTTTGCTTGCGCCCGGGCGCGCCGCTTGCGCGACGCCACACTTGTGCGACGTTTCTTCCGGGTGCCCCCACCACGACCTCATGCCGAATTCCGCCCCGCCGCCTCGCTCCGAACTGACGCGCCGAATCGTCGGCGATCTCGCGCATGCGGTATGGCGTTATCGCTGGCAGACCAGCGGGGCGCTCGCGCTGATGATCGCCGCGCGGCTCGCGACCGTGCTGATGCCGCTCACGCTGAAGCACATCGTCGACGAACTGAGCCATCCGCTCGCGCAGGTGGCGTTTCCAGTGTTCCTCGTGCTCGCCTATGCGCTGCTACGATTTTTCGGCGACGCGCTGAACGAGGCGCGCGACGTCGTGTTCAGCATCGTCGTGCAACGCACGGTCGCGGCGCTGACCGAGCGGACCTTCGCGCATCTGCATCGGTTGAGCGCGCGCTTTCATGCGCGGCGCGAGACTGGCGCGATCGTGCGCGACGTGCAGAAAGGCGCCGACGGCATCGGCTTTCTGCTCGGCACCGCGCTGTTCGCGATCGTGCCGACCTTCTTCGAGATCGCGGTGATCGTCGCGATCATGGTGCATAGCTATGCGCGCGAATTCATGCTCGCGATCGTCGTGACCTTCGTGCTGTATGCGGGCTATACGTTCGTGTTCACGCGGCGGCGCGTCGCATTCCAGCGCGCGGTCAATCTGCTCGAAGCGCAATCGGACGGGCGGCTCGTCGACAGTCTGCTGAACTACGACACGGTCAAATACTTCGCGACCGAAGAAAGCGAGACGCAACGGCTCGGCAACGTGCTGGAGAAGTGGGTGCACGCGCGCATCGCTAACCAGAACGCGTTGACCGCCTTGCACGTGGGACAGAGCGCGGTGATCGCGCTCGGGGTAGCGGCGGTCATGTTGCTCGCCGCGCAGCACGTGGTGGCCGGCAGCATGAGCGTCGGCGATCTGATTCTGGTGAACGCCTACCTGATCCAGATCTGCATGCCGCTGAACACGCTCGGCTTCGTGTTTCGCGAGACCAACGACGCGCTCGTCAACGTCGAGCGCATGTTCGTGATTCTGGCGGCGCGCGGCCGCGTCGGCGAGGATATCGATGCGCGCGACGCGCAGCCGCTGAAGGTCGGCGCGGGGCTGATCGAGTTCGAACACGTCGATTTCGGCTACGACACGGCGCGGCAGGTGCTGCGCGATGTCGACTTTCACGCGTATCCGGGCAAGACGCTCGCGGTGGTCGGCGGCAGCGGCTCGGGCAAATCGACGCTCGTGAAGCTGCTGTTTCGCCTCTATCGGCCCGAGCGCGGCATGATCCGCATCGACGGGCAAGACATCAGCATGCTCACGCAGCGCAGTCTGCGCGAGGCCATCGGCATCGTGCCGCAGGACACCGTGCTGTTCAATGAAACGATCGCCTACAACATTGCCTATGGACGTCCGTCGGCGACGCGCGCGGACGTCGTGCGGGCGGCGCGGGCCGCGCAGCTCGACGAGTTCATCGAGCGCTTGCCCGACCATTACGACACGCGCGTCGGCGAGCGGGGCGTGCGGCTATCGGGCGGCGAGCGGCAGCGCATCGCGATTGCGCGCGCGATTCTGAAGGACCCGCGCATCATCGTGTTCGACGAGGCGACCTCGGCGCTCGACACGCGCTCCGAGCGCGCGATCCAGACCGAGCTGACGCGCCTCGCGCAAGGCCGCACGTCGATCGTGATCGCGCATCGACTTTCTACCGTCGTCGACGCGGACTGGATTCTGGTGATGGAGCACGGCCAGGTGGTCGAGCAGGGCACGCATCGGGAACTGCTCGCGCGCGAGGGCGTGTACGCGAAGATGTGGTCGCTGCAATGGCAGCAGGGTGAACTCGAACACGCGCAGCGCCGGCTGACCGCGCGATCGGTCAGCGTCAGCGCATTGACGGCGGGTGTGATCGATGCATTGCACGACGAGATCGCCGGGCAGCGCGTCGTCGTCTACGCGGAGCCGTCCGACCACGAGCTGCGCGTGACCGGCGATCCGAGCGTGCTGCAACCGTTGATCGCCGAGTTGTGCCGCAATGAGATCGCGCAGGCGAGCCCGGGGCAGCGCATCGCGTTGCGCGCGCAGCGGCACGGCAACCACGTGTGGTTCAGCGTGCTCGGCATGGGCGACAAGCCGGCCGAGCTATCGCAGGCGGCGGCGCGGCAGATGGAAAGCGCGCTGGCGGCCGCGGGCGGCGGCTTCACGCTGACGCCGCTGAACGGGTGGCTCGCCTATGTGGCGATGCTGCCGCTGCGGCCGGTCTCGGATGCGCAACCGCCACTGGCGTCGGCGCCCACGGCGCCGGATTCGGCGGAGCCCGCTGCGCTCGATGGCCTGTTCGTGCTCGCGATCGACGACCAGGAAGAAGCGCGCGACGCGCTCGAAGCGGTGCTGAGCACGAGCGGCGCACGCGTACGGCTATGTGCAGCGGGCACCGAAGCGCTGGACTGGCTGCGCGCGGCGGACCCGGCGCAATGGCCGCACGTGCTGCTCTGCGATCTGATGCTGGCCGGCGAAGATGGCTATGACGTGCTGAGCCGTTTGCGCGCACTGGAAGGCGGGCGGCCGCCGATACGCGGCGGGCCACTGCCCGCGATCGCGCTGACCGGCTACGCGGACGCACTCGACGATCAGCGTGCGCGCACCGCGGGTTTCGACGCGCACATGCACAAGCCCGTGGCGCCCGCAGAACTGATCGCCGCGATCCGGCGGCTCGCGCAGGCGCCGTCGCGCACGGACACGGCGTTGCCGCGATAATGATGCGCGCGATTCAGGTCTGAGCGAGGTCTCAGATCGGCGCGTCGAACTTGCCACCAACAGTCGTCGTTGCGGACGCGTCGAGATTGCGCTCGGACGCGCGCACGCGGTCGCGCATCGCGAGGATCGACCGGGGGACTACCCGGCGTTCTCGCACGGTCCACGCCAGCCCGGCCAGCAATTCGGTGCCGTCGCGCAGCAGCGTGCCTTCCCGCGCGAATACGTCGAGGGCGCGCACAGTCGCGCTCAACGCTTCGCCCAACGGCAGACGCAGCCACGCGACCCACGCGGCGTTGCGCGCGAGCATGCGACGGCGCAACGCGCTGTCGCGCACCGGCGACGGATGGTGATGGAGCGTCAACTGCTCGCAGTAGACGATCGCATGTCCCGACGCGAGCACGTCGAGCGAAACGAGTGCTTCCTCACCGCCGATGAAAAGACGCGGCTCATAGCCGCCGATCTCGCGATACAGCGCCGCGCGAAACACGCACGCGCCCGCCATCAAGCCGATCAAGGAGGGCCCCGGGAGACCGACACGGCCGAGCGGGCTTGCGCGCATCAACGCACAGGTCGGATCGGTCGTGTTGTCCGCGCCGACCGCGACACGCGCATTCAGCACACCGACGCGCGGCCATGCATCGAGCAATTGCACCGCGCGTTCGAGCGAGCCCGGGCCCCACCAGGTGTCGTCATCGCAGAACGCGACATAGTCGGTCTCGACGCACGCGACCGCGTGGTTGCGCCCTGCCGCGCCGAGATTGCCGTTGCATTCGACGACGCGAACGCTCGGATAGCGCGCTTCGACGAGTGCGACCGTGTTGTCGGTGGAACCGTTGTCGGCGACGATGATCGGCGGGTTTTCGGGTAACGCGATCAGACGTTCCAGGGTGGTGAGCAATTCGCCCGCACGGTTATACGTGAGAACGACGACCGAAATACGCGGGTGGGGGGCTTTGGTTTGCATGCTGTGCAATCGCTTCGACGGTTGGACTGCGACGACGCAAACCTCGTGCCGTGCGTCACGCGTTTTGCGTTGATCGACCCGATTCGTCGCGGCCAAGCTGCCAATAGCGTTCGGACGAAAAAAGGCTTGCCTGTCCTTCGGGACCGAATGCGCGCAATTGGCTGCGATAGGCGTCGAGTGCCGCGCGCTTCATGCGCTCGTGTTGCGTGGTGCCGGGCACGTCCAACGCATGCGGCGTGTTGGCGGCATAGCCGCGTTTCGCGAGGTCGGACAGGCGCGCTTGCACGACGCCGGACATGCGCCGGTAGGGCACGTCTTCATACGCGACGAACTGCGTGGCTGGCTGACGCCGCATCAGGGCGAGACAGGCATTGGACACGAGAACGTGATCCGAATGGAACAGACCCAACGGCATCACGATCAGCGTGGGTTTTGTTTCGGAAACAGCGTGGTTCAACGCGGTGATCAGCTCGTCCGCATCAGGCGATGCGTGGTATTGCGCGTCGCGAAACAGCAGATGTACCGGAATCGCCGACAACAACCCCAGCGCCTCCCGGTCTTCCGCCTGACGCGCCCGCATCGCTTCGAACGCGTCGGCGAAACCGGCCGCGCGGTCCCAATCGGTCGTCGTGTTCTCGGCGGGCGGCGCGGTGAAAACCGTGCAGACGACCGTGCCGGGATGCGCGGCGATCAGCAGTCCGCAACTGAGGACCGCATCGTCGAGATGCGGTGAGATGACAAGCAAGCGCTGGTCCGATTCCATACCGGCGGGTAGCAAGCTGCATTCCGCCGGCGCGGTGCGCGAAGGGTCGGTGCGGGAATAGCACTTGCTCCCGTTGCGGTTCTACTACTACGCGAACGTGCGCGCACGGCGCCACGCACGCGCGCTGATCGAAGGCGATCCGGTGCTGCGCATGGATATGACGCGGGCCATCATTCAGGCGCAAGAGGCGGGCTACGTGCTCGGCTATGCATCGATCGACGAACTGATGACGATCGTCGACTACCTGATGACCTACGCACCGCCGTTCAGCGAATCCGATCTGATTCCCTGTCCGCTGAACGCGGTGCTCGACTGGTCGATGTGCATGCCGTCCGGCTACATGCTGTTTCGCGACCCGGCGCTCAATGCGCAACTCAAGCACGTGCTGAACTGCTGGTGTGGCTTCCTGAGCGGCCCGCATTCACGCGCGCATTTAAATACGTCGTCGCCCGACGGCTGGTTTAGCCCTGAGGCCGACAAACGGATCGGCCTCGCGCAACGCGTCGTCGTCGCAAAGCAACGGATAGATGCGTTGCGCCCCGTCAAGCCGCTAGTTCAGCCGCGCAGCCGCGCGAAAATGCTCAGCAGGTCTTCGAGAACCACCGGCTTTTTCAGGTGCGCGTCGAAGCCCGCGTGTTCGGCCGCACTGACGTCCGCCTGCTGTCCAAAGCCGCTGACCGCGACGCAGATCACGGACTTCATCGCCGGCATACCGCGCAGCTTGCCGATGAACTCCATGCCGTCCATGCCCGGCATGCCGATGTCGGACAGGATGATATCGGGCGCGTTGCCGTTGATGATCGTCAACGCTTCCTCGCCGCTCGTCGCGGTCCGCACTTCGGCGCCCTCGCTTTCCAGCAGCAGCTTGAAGGTTTCGACGGTCGCGGCGTCGTCGTCGACCATCAGGATGCGCGTGCCTTTCAACGGCTCGGCGGTGACTTCGATATCCGCGCTCGTGCGGGTGGCGAGCCGGTGGATGGGCAGGGTCACCGTGAAAGTCGCGCCGCGGCCGACGCCGTCCGACTCCGCACGCACCGCGCCGCCGTGCAGGTTGACCAGATCACGCACCAGCGCGAGGCCGATGCCGAGGCCCCCGCGGCGCAAGCCCGGATCGCGGCTCTGCTGGAACATCTCGAAGATATGCGGCAGCAGCGACGCCTCGATGCCGATGCCGGTATCGCTGACGCGCAGCACGGCCTCGGCGTGATCGTTGACCTGCAACGACACCTGAATCGAACCGCGCTGCGTGAACTTCAGCGCATTGCTGATCAGATTCCACACGATCTGCTCGATCCGCGTGAGGTCCGCGTGAATGATCACGGGCGCATCGGTGATGTCGACCCTCAACGCGACGCCGCGCTGCGCCGTATCGTCCTGCACCGCGCTGCACACGCGCTGCACGATCTCGCGCATGTCCACTACGGTGCGCACGACCGACAGCTTGCCCGTGCGCACGCGCGAAATGTCGAGCAGATCGTCGATGATTTGCGCCTGGCCCATCACGGTACGGCGGATCGTATCGGTCGCGCGCGACACGTTCAGGTTCTGCCGCGTTTCCGGCGCGCGCGCGATCAGCTCGGCGCTGGCCGAAATCAGGTTCAGCGGATGCTTGAGCTCGTGCGACACGACCGCGAGAAATTCGTCGCGGCGCCGCTGCGCGTCGCGCTCGCTTGCCGCGCGCAGCGATTCGACATGGGTGCCGCGTCCCGAGGTCGGTTCGTTCACATATTCGCCGAGATCGCGCGTGATCTGCGCAAAGCCGCTGATGCCCGGTTCGTCGAGGCGGGACAGCACGCCGCTCGCGAAAAAGCGCGTGCCGTCCTTGCGCAAATGCCAGCGCTCCTCTTCGGCGCGGCCATTCAGACGCGCTTCGGCGAACTCGCGTTGCGCGACGTTGTCGGCGCGGTCCTCTTCGGTGTACAGGATGTCGGCGGACTGGCCGATCATATCGGCTTCCGTATAGCCGAAAATCCGCTCCGCGCCCGCGTTCCAGCTGTTGATCACGCCGTTGTCGTCGAACGTGATGATCGCGTAGTCACGCGTGCTTTCCGCGACGATGCGCATGCGCCGCTCGCCTTCGCGCAGCCGGTCTTCCGCCTGACGCCGCCCGGTGATGTCGATGAACGACAGCACCGCGCCGTCGATGCGGTCTTCGGTCGTGCGGTAAGGCACGAAGCGCGCGAGATACCAGCGCCCGTCGTTGCTCTTCAGCTCGCGTTCGATCAGGCGCAACGAGTCGAATGCCTCGGCCGCGTCGTCGGCGAGCTTGTCGTATTCGAGGCGGTGCGTGATGTCGAGCAGCGAGCGGCCGATGTCCGACGGAATGATGCTGAAGACGTCGGTTGCGCGCGGCGTATAGCGCTTGATGCAGATGTTGCGGTCGACGAAGATCGTGCCGATGTCGTTCGCGGCGATCAGGTTGTGCAAGTCGTCGTTGATCTTGCCGGTTTCCTCGACCTTCGACTTCAGCTCCGCGTTGACCGTGGTCAACTCCTCGTTGATCGATTGCAGCTCTTCCTTGCTGGTTTCGAGTTCCTCGGTCGCCGAGCGCAGTTCCTCGTTGATCGCCTGCAATTCCTCGTTCGATGCCTTCAGCTCCTCGGTTGAGGTTTCCGACTGCTCGATCGTGGACTGCAACTGTTCCTTCGTGCGTTGCAGTTCCCGTTCGAGCTGAGTGATGATCGGGTCTTTCTGCACGTCGGCCGGCGCCGTTTCGGCGTTCGCCACGCTGTCCTCGACCTCGTCGAACAGCACCAGCACGAAGTCCGCGTTCGCTTCCGGATCGTGCACGGGCCGCGCGGTCATGTTGACGAAGTACGACCGGCCATCGCGCTCGATGCGCACGCGGCGCGCTTCGACGCTGCGGTTCGTGTGCAGGGCCTGATAGATCGCGGTGCGCAGTTCCAGCCGCAGTTCCGGACGCACGACGGCCACGATGTTGTGCGACGGCTCGCCGCCGGAATACTGCAGAAAACGCCCGGCGCGATCGGACAGATGAACGATTTCGGATTCGCGGCTCACCAGCACGCTGGGCGGCGCATATTGCTCGACGAGCCGCTGATGCAGATCGCCGAACGAAAAGCGCCGGCGCCCCGGCGGCTGCACCGTGGTCACGACAGGCCGCGAGCTCATGGTGCCGGAAATCGCGATCGGCAGCGGCGTGTCACTGCGTACCGCCATGTTCGCGCGATAGATGCGGTTGCGCTTGTCGACCACGGTGAACATCGAGCTCACGCCGTCGGCCGACTCCGAGCTGCCGAGGAACAGCATGCCGCCGGGACGCAGCGCGAAGTGGAACATCTTCAGGATTTCGATCTGCGCTTCGCGGTCGAGGTAGATCAGCAGGTTGCGGCAGCAGATCATGTCGAGCCGCGAGAACGGCGGGTCGCTCAGCACGTTATGGTGGGCGAACAGCATGTGCTCGCGCAGCTCTTTCTTGATCCGGAAATGCGCGGCGTCCCTCGTGAAGAACTGGCGGATGCGCGCCGGCGTCAGGTCGGCGGAGATCGAGTCCGGGTACACACCGGCGCGCGCGAGGGAAATGGCGCGCTCGTCGATGTCGGTCGCGAATACCTGAAAAGACACGCCCTCGGGCGACTTCAGCGAGCGTTCCTGCAGCAGCATCGCCAGCGAATAGGCTTCTTCGCCCGTCGCGCAGCCCACCGACCACACGCGGATGCGGTCCTGTTCGCCGCGGCTTTCGAACAGGGGCGGCAATACTTCACGTTCGAGCACGTCGAACGCTTCCTTGTCGCGGAAGAAATTGGTGACGCTGATCAGCATGTCCTGCAACAGCGCCTGGGTTTCTTCAGGGTGCAGATGCAGATAATCGCGATACACCTGCAGGTCGGTAATGCCGTTGACTTGCAGCCGGCGTTCGATACGCCGCAGAACCGTAGCCCGTTTGTAATGTCGGAAATCGTGTGCGGTGCGGGTGCGCAGAATCACCATGATTTCGCGCAGCGCGCGCTCGGCCGACTCGTTGACCGTGTCTTCCTCGGGCTCGTCCGTCTCCGCGGCCGGCAGATGGATTTCCCGCGCGGTGGACCACAGATCGAGCAGCCGTTGCGGCATCTCGGCCGCGGTCATCACGAAGTCGGCCATGCCGGTCGCGATTGCGCTGCGCGGCATGCTGTCGTATTCGGCCTCGGAAGGGTCCTGCACGAGCGTGATGCCGCCCATTTCCTTGATGCGCGACAAGCCGACCGAGCCGTCCGAGCCCGCTCCCGACATCACGATGCCTATCGCGCGTTCGCGGTGCGCCTCGGCGAGCGTGCGGAAAAACAGATCGATGCTCGCGCGGCGTCCTTCCTCGGGCAGCTTCCGCGTGACGCGCAGGTAGCCGTCGACCATGATCATCTCGAACGAGGGCGCGACCAGATAGACGTGGTCCGATTCGATCGGCGTGGGGCCTGTGACCTGCTGCACGGACATGCTGGTGACTTTCTGCAGCAGTGAGGCCAGATTGCTTTCGTGATCCGGCAACAGGTGAACGACCACGACGAAGGCCATCGACGTGCGCGCGGGCAGCGCCTCGAAGAATTCCGTCAGCGCGTTAAGCCCCCCCGCCGATGCGCCGATACCGACGATCGGATAGAGTGCCTGGCTAGGCAGAGTTTGCCCTCGCTTCTTTGACATGGCTGCGTGTCCCTTCTTGGAAAGGATAGTGTTCAGCGGTGGATTTTTATAGGGCGACGAGCCCATTTCTTGCTGGCTCGGACGGCTATTATCCCGCATTGCACTCATTTTTCCATCAGCATCGACTGCAGCAGTTCGGCCGCGTGCCTCGCACGCAGCGCATTATCCTCCTCGCGCTGTTGGGCGGCGGTATCTCCGGTTTTGGCGAAATGGTCGCGCAACTCGCGGCTGAACATTTCGCGCTCGCGCAGCGCACGCAGCGCTTTGCGCAATGAGTCCTCGGCATTCGTCATGCGGCCGTCGCCGAGCGACGCGGCCGAATACGCATGACCGGTATGACAGCGATAACGCATCACCCGCGATCCGTTCATGCGCCACAGCGTGCCGTTGCATTCGGGGCATGTGAAAGTCGAGGGCGTCGCGAGTCCCCTGATTGCTTCGAATGCCGTGGTGCCGGCCAGCCACGCGTCCTGTTCGAGAACGATGCGATCGGTCGCCTCGCGCCGCGCACGGCCGTTTTTTCCCAGCGCGCCGGCGTTGCCGCCGGTCAGTTTTACCAAACATTGCCCCATTTGATCGAGCGGCAGCACGTGGTCGGCAAACGGCGATGCATGTCGCGGCATCTCGCTCGCGAACGCGTCGGCCGGGTCCTGGACGAGCGTCGCGCCGCCGCACGCCTGGATTGCTTCGAGGCCCGCGGTGCCGTCGTCGAGCAGGCCGGTCAGGATCACGCCGATCGCGCGTGGCCCTATCTGCGCGGCCGCAGTGCGAAAGAGAGGGTCGATCGCCGGGCGCGCGAAGTTCTCTTTCGCGCCGTGCAGAAGCCGCAGTAGCCCATCCTCGACGACGAGGTGCCGATCGGGCGGCGCCACGTAAATTCTGCCGGGCGCGTAATGTTCGCCATCCTGTGCGTGCTTGGCGGGTAGCGGTCCGGCCTGGTTCAGCAGCGCGGGCAGCATGCTGCCATGCGCGCCGATATGCAGCACGACGGCGATGCTGGCGGGCATATCGACGGGAAGCTGCGAGGCAAGCGAACGAAGCGCATCGACCCCTCCCGAGGACGTGCCGATTACGATGAAGTCGCGGTGGGTCAAGTGGGCTCCGGGACGTGGAAGCGGGCGTGAAAGCGGACCTTTCTTGTTAGTCAAACAAACGAGCAAGCTATATGCCGTCGCTGCATTTTTCGGGGCGTTGCCGGTAAAAACGTTCTTTTGGCGACGGCGGTTTTCAGCCTCCGCCACAATCCAGGCACGCGGGCCGAAAGCGCCGCGCGAAGCTCGCACAATGCATATGACGAATGTCGTGCAAGATCACACTGCCGCAGCGACGCATCGCGGTGATGCAGAGCCGGACGCCCCGCGAAGCCGAGGTGCGCCGCGCGGGCGGTCCGGTTAATGCAATTACACCGGCGCGGGCTGACTGCCCGTTGCTCGCGGGCGGCCGCTCGTGTCGCGCGCGAGCAGCGCGTCGTAGATCGTCAGATAGTCGTCGGTCATGCGCGCGGCCGTGAAGCGGCGCTCGAACGCGCGGCGGCACGCGCCGCGCTCGATGCTGTCGATGCGCGCAACCGCTTGCACGGCCTCGTCCACGTTATCGACGATCAGGCCGCTCACGCCGTCTTCGAGCAACTCGGGCACCGCGCCGCGGCGAAACGCGATCGCCGGCGTGCCGCATGCCATCGCCTCGATCATGACCATGCCGAACGGCTCGTCCCATTCGATCGGCAGCAGCAACGCGCGCGCGTTCTCGAGCAATTGCCGGCGCGCGAGGCCGCCGACTTCGCCAAGGTATTCGGTGAACGCGCTCGAGCGGCACAACAGCGGATCGATGCGTTCGCGGAAATAGTCGCGTTCGCCGGGATGAATCTTCGCGGCGATCTTCAATGGCAAGCCGCTGCGCCGGGCGATTTCGATCGCGAGATCGGGACGTTTCTCCGGCATCATGCGGCCGAGAAAAAGCAGGTAGGAACCGGCCATCGGTTGAAATTCGAACTGGTCGAGCGGCAGTCCGTGATGGACCGTGCCCTGCCAGTTCGCCCACGGCACGGGCCGGCGCTGACTCACGGAAATCGACACCACCGGCACGCGCGCGAATTCGCGAAACAGCGGGCCATGATCGTTCAGCAGCAGACGGCCGTGCAGCGTCGTCAGCGTACGGCACGGCAGGCGCTCGGCCCACGCGAAATGCAGCGGCTCGCCGTGAAAATGAATGACGTCGAAGCGGTCCGCGTCGCGAATCACGCGCGCGAGCTGCCTGATGTGATGGGTTTGCGTGTCCCACACGTTCGCGTCGCGCCAAAGACCGCGCGGGCAGATCGGCACGAGCCGCGCGGCGCTCGTCGAATCGGCGCTCGCATAGAGCGTCACGTCGTGGCCGCGCGCGACCAGCTCTTCGGTCAGATACGACACGACGCGTTCGGTGGCGCCGTACGCGAACGGCGGCACGCTTTCGTAAAGCGGAGCGATCTGGGCGATTCTCATCAGTCGTTGAAAAGAGGAAGGAGAGGTTAGCGCGCAACATGGCGCGCCGGACCACCAGCAGCAAGTGACGTACCGCCGCGGGACCGTTGGCGCGGTATGGCGTTTGCTCGATGCGGGCACTTGACCGATTGAAGGAGCCGCCATGAACCGCGCAACGCGATCCGCTACCGACGACACGCAGCCCACCGCTCGACGCGAACCCGCGAGCACGCCCGATGCGCTCGCGCTGCTCGAGGCCGATCACCGCGCCGTGGAAAAGCTGTTCGACGCCTTCGGCAAATCGCGCGGCGACGAGCGCGACACGCTCGAAGCCAAAGCCGCGCTGACGCAGCGCGCGTGCGAAGAGCTGACGATGCACACGATCATCGAGGAAGAGCTGTTGTATCCGGCCGCGCAACAGGCGCTGCCCGACGACGACAAGCTCGATGTCGATGAAGCCTATGTCGAGCATTTTCTGGTGAAAACGCTGATCGCGAAGTTCGAGACGCTGAAGCCGGGCGACAAAGGCTTCGACGCGACGTTCAAGGTCATGTCCGAGCTCGTGCGGCATCACGTCGAGGAAGAGGAGGGCGAACTCTTTCCGGCCTTGCGGCGCACCGGCTGCGATCTCGCCGCTCTCGGTGAAAAGATCGCGGCGCGCAAGCAAACGCTGCAAGCCAGGCTGGATCAGGCGGGCAGTCGCGCGGTCGGTGACAAGACCTGATGGGAGTCTTGAATTTGCGCGCGGCGCTCGCACTGATTCGTTTAAGACGTCGCTGCGACAGTCATGTCTATAAGTCGACACTTACGGACGTGCGCACCCTGTTACATGTCCATTACCATCGATTTCAGGAGGGTAGAACAGGATCGCCTAATGCAGCAGGGGAGAGCCATGTCAAGGAGAAAGCTGAAACTGACGCCGTATCTGGCGGCAGGGGTCGCCTCGCGCGACGACTTTTCCATCTACGTCACCGCGCGCCGCAGCGCCGATGGGCGATTCTATGCCGATCTACTGGTGAGCCGTAAAGTGGATGGCCGCCGTCTGTTCCCGTTCGATGGCGCGCCCGAAGTCGGTCCGTTCAACAGTATCGAGGAAGCGCGGCTCGCCGCCGAGGAGTACGGTGCGCGAATCGTCGCGGCCGACCTTGCCTGTCCCGAGGCGTGAGCGCGCGGCCCGCCGCGATATCGCCTGGCGACACCCTCCCTGTCAAACGCTTGCCCTGGTTCACGACCGGCACGGGGTGGATCTGTGCGCCCGCCCTTTTTCGTTCTGACGTCGTCGACGTCGACTTCCTCGAGCACCAGTCCGGCGGCGCGCTGATTTGATTCGCACGTCGAATAGCGGGTGCCATCGAACGAACGTGCGACGCGCGGAACAACGCTTGCTGGCCTGTGGCTCGCCGTCATTCGGGCACGGTGCATGTGGCGCCGTACCGCGGCATCGCTCACGTTCACGGAGAAGCACATATGGACAAGGAACTCGAAGCCCGCATTCGCACGCGGGCGTACCAGATCTGGGAAAACGATCCGTCGCCGGAAGGGAAAGCCGACGACCATTGGGAAGAAGCGCGCCGGCAGATCGAGGCGGAAGGCGCGGCCGACGACGCTGCCGTGCCGCAGGAGCCGACCGATCAGTCCGCGGAGCGCGAGCGCGGCTCGCGCATCGCGCCCGAAGAGCAACTGCAGGAAATGTCGGGCGATGACATCGAACCGCCGAAGCGCGCCACGCGGCCGCGCGCCGGATAAGCGAGCGCCGCCCCTTTACACCGACGCCGGCAATGGCGTCGGTGCCACCGGCAATGCGCGTTGGTGGCGCGTCGCGCTCTCTCGTCAGTGGTCCCGCTCGACGCGCGGGAGTTGATCGAAGTAATGCTCGACGCGCGACAGCGCATACAGCGCGGCGGCCGATCGCACGTCGTTGCGGTCGCCCGAAAAGCGCCGCGTCTCGGCGAACGTGGTGAACTCATTGCCGCGCCGTCGGAACGACCACGCGAAGCATTGCGTGCCTGGTGGCGGATCGTCATCGGAGCCGCCATGCGCGCCGCTATCGGCGAGCCCCGTGTTCGATACCGCGATGTCCACGCAGCAGCCTTCCTGGCGCAGCGCGCCCTCGGCCATTTCGCGCGCGACCGCTTCGCTGGTAAGCCCGTATCGCTTCATCGTGCTTTGCCGCACGCCGAGAAAGCCTGCTTTGCCCGATGGCGAGTAGCTGACGAAGCCGACATCGAGACACGCGCCGCTGCCCGGCACGCTCGCCAGATACGACGCGATCTGACCGCCGGTGCAAGATTCGGCGGTCGCGAGCTTCAGACCTCGCGAGCTGAGGAAGGACACGACCTGGATGGGAATGTTCATGATTTCTGCTTTGATTGTGCGACGGATTCGGACCGGCATTTGGTTCGTGCAATCGCTCTCGAGAAGCGTGCAGCAAAGATCGGTCCGGGCGCGCTTCACGTTTCGCGCATCGCCACCGGTCCCCGCCGGCGGTATGCTCGTTACTGAAGCGTGGAACAGCAGTGCACGCGCGCGCGGCCCCGTCGCAATGCGTGGCGCGCGCAGCGCTGCGCATTCGCGAGGAGGCGGCGATGAGCGATTTCGACGAAGCGCGCGCATGGATGGTCGAACGGCAGATCGTGCAACGCGGCGTGCGCGACGACTACGTGATCGAAGCGATGCGGCGCGTGCCGCGCGAGGCATTCGTGCCATCCGATCTGCGCGAATTCGCGTATGACGATACGCCGCTGCCGATCGGCGGCGAGCAGTCGATCTCGCAGCCGTACATCGTCGCGAAGATGCTCGCGGCCGCCGAGTTGCAGCCCGGCGATCGCGTGCTCGACATTGGCACGGGCTCCGGCTATGCGGCCGCGATCGCCGCGGAGATCGCGGGCCGGGTGGATTCCATAGAACGCGACGCGAGCCTCGCCGAGGGCGCGCGCGAGCGCTTGCAGCGGCTCGGCTACGAGAACGTCGAAGTGCATGTCGGCGACGGCACCGCAGGTCTTGCCGCGCATGCGCCCTATAACGCGATCATCGCGGCGGCGGGCGGACCGCGTGTGCCGCGAGCGCTGCGCATGCAACTCGCCGTGGGCGGACGGCTCGTGATGCCGGTCGGCAGCAGTCAGAGCCGTCAGCGGCTCGTGAAGATCGTGCGGCGCGACGAACACGACTACGACGAAGATGCGTTCGGCGACGTGCGCTTCGTGCCGCTCGTCGGCGACGATGGCTGGCCGGAGCCAGGCGGCGCGGCGCGCGCGGATTTGCGGCCCGCGTCCACGTCCACGCCGATCCCGCTCACGCCTATGCCGGCCGCGCCTATGCCGGCCGCGCTCGAACTCGCGATTCGCGACGCGGCCGAACCGTTGCCCGACATCGATTCCGCGGAATTCGCGGCATTTTTCGACCGCTTCGCCGGGCATCGCGTCGTGCTGCTCGGCGAGGCCAGTCACGGCACGTCGGAGTTCTACCGTGCGCGCGCGGCGATCACGCGGCGCCTCGTCGAGCAGCACGGCTTTTCGATGATCGCGGTCGAGGCCGACTGGCCCGACGCCGCGATCATCGACCGGCATGTGCGCGATCGGCCGATGCCCGGCGGGCGGTCCCGACCGTTTCGCCGCTTTCCGACCTGGATGTGGCGCAACACCGACTTCATGGGCTTGGTCGCGTGGCTGCGCTCGCACAACGCCGCGCACCCCGAGCGCGAAACGCGCTTTTACGGGCTCGATATCTACAGCCTTTCCGAATCGATCGACGCGGTATTGCGCTATCTCGACAGCGTCGACCCTGCCGCGGCGCGCATCGCTCGCGAGCGTTACGGGTGCCTCAGTCCGTGGCAGAAAGATCCGGCCGTATATGGACGCGCCGCGTTGAGCGGCGGCTACGCGCAGTGCGAAGAACACGTGGTCGCGCAACTCGGCGATCTGCTGAAAAGCCGGCTCGACTATGCGCGCGAAGACGGCGAGCGCTTCCTCGACGCGGCGCAGAACGCGCGGCTCGTGGCGGTCGCCGAGCACTACTATCGCGCGATGTACTACGGCGGGCCGCAAAGCTGGAATCTGCGCGACACGCATATGTTCGACACGCTGCGTCATACGCTCGACAGCCGCGGGCCGCAGGCGCGTCTGGTCGCGTGGGCGCACAACTCGCATATCGGCGACGCGAGCGCCACGCAGATGGGCCGCATGCAGGACGAGATCAATCTCGGCCAGCTGTGTCGCGCGCAGTTCGGCGACGCGGCGGCGCTGATCGGGTTTGGCACGCACAGCGGCACGGTCGCCGCGGCGAGCGATTGGGGCGGACCGATGGAGGTCAAAACCGTGCAGCCATCGCTCGAGGGCAGCGTCGAATTCAGCATGCACGGCACGGGTCTCCCGCGCTTCCTGCTCGACCTGCGGCCCGGCATGCACGACACGCTGCGCGAACGGCTGCGCGCGCCGCTATTGGAGCGCTTCATCGGCGTCATCTACCGTCCCGGGACCGAGCGGTATAGCCATTACGCGCAAGCGTCGCTGGCCGAGCAGTTCGATGCGTTCGTGTGGTTCGATCGCACGAGCGCGGTGAGCGCGCTGCCCGTTTCCGCCGACGAAAAGAACCACGCGGCGGAGACTTTTCCATTCGGTGTGTGAGGGCGATCGGCACGCTCACGCCTCAGGCGAGGAACGCGGCTTGCAACGGAACGGACAGTGCATTCCAGCTGGTCCGAACCGAGGGGTCGCTCATGAACAAGGTTGTACAGCGCCTTGCCATCGCCGCGATGTCGGGTGTTGCCAGTGGCGTCGTCTGCGCGCAAGGCGCCCGGCGAGCTGAGCCGCGACCAGGCGAACCGTGAACATGCGGGGCGCGCGAACCAGGCAGCGGTTCAGCACGGACAGTGCCGCCGGCATGGCGCGAGCAGTGCGCGCTAGCGGCGACGCGGCCTGGCTGCCGCCACCGCCGCGCGTGCTCGCGATTCCGCCATGAAGGACGAACCGGTCTGGTTCCTGCTGATCGGCGCGCTGCTCACGTTCATGGCCGTCGCGCGCGGGCCGATCCGCCGCTTGCCGCTGACCGGCGCGATGATCTATCTGCTGGTCGGCGTGGCGGTCGGGCCGGCCGTGTCCGGGCTCGTCGGGGTCGATCTGCTCCGCAATACCGCGTTGCTCGCGACGCTGGCTGAAGTCGGGCTTGTCGTGTCGTTGTTTTCGATCGGCATGCATCTGCGCGTGCGGCTGCGCAATCCGCTGTGGTTGTTGCCGCTGCGGCTCGGCGGCCCGGCGATGCTCTTCACCGTCGCCTTGATGTTCGGCTTCACCGCTTTGGTGACCGGACGCGCGGACGGCGCGGCGTTGTTCCTCGCGGCCGCGCTCGCGCCGACCGACCCGGTGCTCGCCAACGAGCTGCGCGTGACGCAAGCTGGCGACGACGAGCCCGTGCGGTTCGCGTTGTCGGGTGAAGGCGGCCTGAACGACGGTGCCGCCTATCCGTTTGCGGTGCTGGGACTGACGCTTGCCGGCGCGAGGCTGTTCGGCTCGGGCAGTGGCGTGCATTTCGTCGGCTCGGTGCTGTGGGGGATCGTCAGTGCGCTCGTGATCGGTTGCGTGTTTGCGATCGTGTTCGCGCGCGCGATCTTCTTTCTGCGCACCCGCTACGGCGAAGCGATCGGTCTCGACGGGTTTCTCGCGCTAGGCCTGATGTCGACGTCGTACGGCGCATCGCTGCTGCTGCACGCGTATGCGTTCGTCGCGGTGTTCGTGGCCGGCGTCGCCGTCCGTCACGAGGAACTGCGCGCGACGGGCGACAAGAATCCCTCGGAAGTGCTCGACGAGGTGCAGCACGGCGAACAGGTCGATGTCGCCCAGGATCCAGAAATGGCGCATGCGGTCCTCGCCGAATCGATGATGGGCTTCATGCGCGAAATGGAGCGATTCGCGGAGTTGTCGCTGATGCTGATCATCGGCTGCGTCGTGTCCGCGCACTGGCGCGAGATGTTCGATCTGCGCGCCGTGTTGCCCGCGGTGTTTCTGTTTTTCGTTGCGCGGCCGCTGTCCGTCGTCGTCGCGATGATGGGTGCGCGCATCGACAATAGCCAGCGGCATCTGATGGCGTGGATGGGGATTCGCGGCGTCGGCGCGTTTTACTACCTGATGTTCGGCCTCGAATACGTGCGTGGCGCGATGACGCCGCTGCTGCCCGCCGTGCTCGATGCGATCGTGTTGTCGGTGCTGCTGCATGGCTCGACGGCGAACTATCTGTTGCGGCGGTATTTCGACCGGCGTCGCTGAATGAAGCGACGGGCGCGATGGCGCGCGTGAGTTGTCGCGCCGCGCTCCGCCCGGCTCCCGTTTGCCGCTCCTTGTATCGCAATGTATCCGCGCGGCCCGGGGATACGTGCGCTTACCAAACCCGCTGATCCAGACACATGCGAGATACGTCGGCGCGTTCAAATACGTGCACCGCAAGTTCGAGCCCGGATTTGCAGACCTGAATATCACTGGATCAACAGGAGTAAGCCACCATGACCCGCATCGAAGAAGTGCTGTACACCGGCAAAACCCATACGACCGGCGGCCGCGAAGGCGCCGCGCGCAGCTCGGACGGCCGTCTCGACATCAAGCTGTCGCCGCCCGGCACCTCGGGGGGTGGAACGAATCCCGAGCAGTTGCTCGGCGCGGGCTGGTCGGCGTGTTTCATCGGCGCACTCGGGCTGGCGGCGCGCGCGTTGCACCTGTCGTTGCCGGCCGATACCAGCGTCGATGCGGAGATCGATCTCGGCACCACCAATGGCGCTTACTTTCTTCAGGCGCGTCTGTTCGTCAGTCTTCCCGGTGTCGAGCGTGACGTGGCGCACGGGTTGATCGAGCGAGCGCATCTGACCTGCCCGTATTCGAAGGCGTTGCGCGGTAATGTGGATGTGCAGACTACGCTCGTTTGAGCGTCGCTGAGGGTGGTGGCGGGGCCGCGCCGAAGCATCGCGCGGCCCCGCGTATCTGCCATGCCAGCAGCTTCGAAAGCTACGCGGTGTCGGTTCGTGCGGCCCGCTACGCCGCAGGCGCAACCGACGCTCCCGCGATCTTGTGCCGCGCGAGCGATTGCGCCACCAAGCCCGAGGCCTTCATCTCTTCGACAAACGAACGCAGCGCGTGAGCCGCCGCTTCGCCGCGGCTCTTCGGCACACCCATCGCCTGCCGGATCACCATGAAGCGCTCGTCTAGCAACCGCAGACCGGGAGTTTGCTTCGCATCGGCCTCGAGTTGCTGCTTCACGCCTGCCGCCACTTCCAGATGCTGCTCGATAAACGTCGGCACGACGCTCGGCGAGCTCGGCGCGCGCACGATTTGCGCGGATTTCAGCTCGCGCGTCAGAAACAGATCGTATGCACTGCCTTTGCCAACGACGATTCGGTTGTGCGCCTGATCCACATCCTGATTCGAGCGCACCGGCGAGTCGTCGCGCACCAGGTAGAAGCCTTCGATCAACACATACGGCGCTGTGAACGCGATCGTCTCGCCGCGCAACGGATCGATCGCGAAGAAGCCGAAATCCGCGCGCTCCTCGCCGACGGCCTGCACCGATTTGCCGGCCGTATCGAAGACGACCAGCTCCAGTTCGACGTCCAGTTTCGCGGCGAACGCGCGCGCGAGATCGATCGATACGCCGAACGGCTCGCCGGAGTCGGCGTGACGATTGGCGAGGATTGGATTGCCGAGATTGATCGACGCGCGCAGCTTGCCCGTGGGCGTGAATGCGGCGACGACGGAGGGATCGATGGTCATAACGGCTCTCGTGGCGATGGCGTTGGGGCGAGCGAAGTCTCAGGATTCAAGGATTTCGCTGATGCGGGATAGCGCGTTGAGAGTATGCAACAGATGCTCGCCCGTTGCTTCTGACACTTCTTCGTTGCGCTCGCGCTCCAAAAGTTCGGCAGGAAGCATCATTGCAAGGGCGGGGGACGCCAGTTATCCGTGCCACGTCCCGTCGCCCTTTCACCCGCCAGCGGCACTTCAATCGCGCAACTTCACCGCCGTCATCCGCGGCATCAACAGATGAATGATGCCCAGCGCAACCAGATACGCCGACGCGCCGACCGTAAAGAGCGCCCAATACTGCCCGGTGCGCTGCAAGGTCTCGCCGATCACGCCGGAAAAGAAGAACGAACCGACCATCCCCGCCACGCCGCCGATACCGACCACCGTGCCGACCAGCCGCTTCGGAAACACGTCGCCGACGATGGTGACTAGGTTCGCCGACCAGCCCTGGTGCGCCGCTGCCGCGAGACCAACGGCGAAGACCGCCCACCACAGGCTCTGGAAATACGACAACGTTGCGATCGGCACCACGCACAATGCACAAATGAACATCGTGAGCTTGCGCGCGAAATTCGGCCTGTTGGTGCGGGCCATCAAACGCGACGACAGCCAGCCACCCGCCACGCTGCCGACCGATGACATCGTATAGATAGCGATCAGCGGCAGGCCCATGTTGCCGATGTCGATATGGCGCGACTCATTGAGCCACTTGGGCAGCCAGAACAGATAGAACCACCACACCGGATCGGTCAGCAGCTTGCCGAACACAAACGCCCACGTTTCGCGGTACTTGAGCACCGACAACCAGCCGACTTTCTGCTCGACGACTTCCTCGCGATCCGCATTGATGTAGTCGAGTTCTTCCTTCGACACCGACGGATGCTCCGAAGGCTGCCGATAAACGAGCATCCACACCGCCAGCCAGATGAAACCGGTCGCGCCGCCCGCGATGAACGTCGCGCGCCAGCCCCACGTCACGGCAGCGATCGGCACGAAGGCCGGCGCCACGATGCCGCCGATCGTCGCGCCCATGTTCCAGAAGCCCGTCGCTAGCGCGCGTTCCTTCTTCGGAAACCACGTGGCGGTAGTGCGGATCGCAACCGGAAAATTGGCCGCCTCGCTGAAGCCGAGCAGACCGCGCACGGCCGCGAAGCCCGGCACGGTCGATGCCACCGCGTGGAGCATCGCCGCGAGACTCCACAGCGCCATCGCGCTGCCGTAGACCTTCTTCGTGCTGACGCGATCCGCGATGCGGCCGAAGATCGCGAGACCCACCGCATAGGCGACCGTAAACACCATCACGGTCTGCGCGTACTGCACCTGGCTCCAGCCGATATCCTTTTGCAGCAGCGGCGCGAGCAGCCCGAGCATCTGACGATCCATGTAGTTGATCGTCGTCGCGGCGAAGATCATCGCGCAGATGGTCCATCGGTATCGTCCGACGGCCGTGCGTGCGGCGGCCGTCGTGGCTTCTATCGTTTTCATCGTGTCTCCTTAAGGTTTCTGCAAATGGTGTCTATACGGTTGTTCGATGCAGTCAATGCGCGGAGGCAGGCATTCCTTCGCGCGGGCTCATGCGGGAGAAGAACACGACCCCGGCGGCTACCACCGACATCACCGCGAGTCCAGTGAGGCCGCCCTCGATCGAGCCGGTCTTCTGTTCGAGGAAGCCGAAGGTCGCTGGCGCGACGAAGCCGCCGAGGTTGCCGATCGAGTTGATCAGCGCCAGCACCGCGGCGGAAATCCGCGCGTCGAGATAGCCCTGCGGGATCACCCAGAACAGCGACGAGGCGGCCTTGAAGCCGATCGCCGCAAAGCAGATCGTGACGAACGAAAACACCGGGCCGCCCTGGCCGGCCGCATACATGCCGAGCGCGGCGATCAGCAGCGCGCTCGCGACCCACGCCTGCTGGAACTTGAAGCGCGCCGCGAGCATCGCGAACAGATACATCGCCGCGATCGAGATCAGCCACGGAATCGAGTTGTACAGGCCGACCTGGAAATCGTTGAAATGGCCCATCTTGCGGATGATGCTGGGCAGCCAGAAAGTCGCGCCGTAGATGGTCAGCGATACCGCGAAGTAGATCAGGCAAAAGATCAGGATTTGCGGATCGCGCAGCAGCGCTCCTATCGATGGCTTGACCGGGTGCGCGGCGGCGCGCTGGCGTTGCTCTTCGTCGACCGCATCGAGCAAGGCGTCCTGCTCGGCGCGGGTGAGCCAGGCGGCGTCGCGCGGCTTCGAGTCGAGCCACAGCAGGATGAAGCCCGCGAGCACGACCGAGAACATGCCTTCGATGATGAACATCCACTGCCAGCCGCGCAGCCCCGCGCCTTCGATCAGCATCAGCCCGCCGGAGATCGGCCCGGACAGCACCGACGCGAGCGCCGAGCCGCTCAGGAAGATCGCCATCGCCTTGCCGCGCTCGTTGCTCGGCAGCCATTGCGTGAAGTAGTAGATGACGCCGGGAAAGAAGCCCGCTTCGGCCGCGCCGAGCAGGAGCCGCATCGCGTAGAACGACGTCTCGCCGCGCACGAACGCCATGCCGGCCGCGGCCAGCCCCCACGTGAGCATGATGCGCGCGAGCCACAGCTTCGCGCCGTAGCGCTGCAGCAGGAGGTTCGACGGCACTTCGAAGATCGCATAGCTGATGAAGAAGAGCCCCGCGCCGAGCCCATAGGCCGCCGCCCCGATGCCCAGATCGGCGCTCAGATGCTGGCGCACGAAGCCGATGTTCACGCGGTCGATGTAGTTGACGATGAACATCACGACGAACAGCGGCAGCACGCGCAATTTGATCTTGCGCACCGCGCTCGCCAGCGCGCCGGCGCGCTCGGGCCGCGCCGTGTCGGCAATCGGGCTACTCATGGAGTTGTCTCCTTCGATGGCGACGCGCGTTGCGCGTCGCAGGGCTCGTAGGCGCGGATTGGAAGCGGGAGTTAAAAGCGCGGATTCTTGCCGGTGAAGCCCGGCTCGTACTTGCGCATCTGCGAGAGGTCATCGCGATTGCGCACGCCGCACGACAGATACTGCGCATGCAGTTCGGCGAGCCGCCCGCGGTCGAGCTCGACGCCGAGGCCCGGCGTGGTGGGCACGCGCACCGAGCCGTCGTCGAACGTCACGCGGCCGCCCTTGATGACTTCTTCCTCCTGCCACGGATAATGCGTGTCGCACGCATAGGTCAGGTTGGGGATGCTTGCCGCGACGTGCGTCATCGCCATCAGGCTGATGCCGAGGTGCGAGTTCGAGTGCATCGACATGCCGAGATCCCACAGCTTGCACATGCGCGCGAGCGTCTGCGTCGCGCGCAGGCCGCCCCAGTAGTGGTGATCCGACAGCAGGACCTTGACCGAACCCATCTCGGCGCCGCGCCGGAAATCTTCCATCGTCGTGATGACCATGTTGGTCGCGAGCGGCAGGCGCGTGTGCTTCGCCAGTTCGGCCATTCCTTCGAGACCCGGGCACGGGTCTTCGTAGTACTCGAGCAGCTCGTCGAGTTCGGGGGCGGCGGCGATGCTCGTTTCGAGCGTCCAGTTGGCGTTCGGGTCGAGGCGCAGCGGCACGCCGGGGAACGCCTGATGCAGCGCGCGCATGCACGCGATTTCGTGTGCCGGTTCGAACACGCCGCCCTTCAGCTTGATGCTCTGGAAGCCATACAGCTCGATCATTCGACGCGCCTGCGCGACGATCTGCCCGGGGCTCAGGCCTTCGCCCCAGGCATCGGGCGCATAGGGCGTGTCGACGTGCTCGGCGTACTTGAAGAACAGATAGGCGCTGTAGGGCACGGCGTCGCGCACCTTGCCGCCGAGCAGGTCGACGACCGGCGCGCCGACGATCTGCCCTTGCAGATCGAGCATCGCGACTTCGAGCGTGCTGATGACTTTCGGCGCGTTCTTCGCCGAGTGCGAGCCGGGCGCGAGTTCGAATTCGACCGCACCCGGGCTCGCCTTGATCGACGCTCGCACGCGCTCTTCCATGCGATTGAGGTCGAATGGCGACAGGCCGGTCACCAGCGACTTCGCCTGTTCGAGCACGCGCAGCATCGGTTCGTCGCCATAGGTCTCGGAGATGCCGACGCGGCCGTCGCTCGTCTCCAGCTCGACGATGGCGCGCAGCGCCCAAGGTTCGTGAATTCCGGCGGCGTTGAGCAGCGGGCCGTCGCGGAAGGCGATCGGGGTGATGCGCACCTGCGTGATGGTGATGTCGCGAGTCATGATGGCATTCGGCATAAGAAGAGTTGGATGGGACGGATGGTAAAGCACTAATGTATTAGTGCGTTACTGGGGTAAGTACCATGTGCACTGTTCGCGGAATTCCGCTCGCAAGCCCGCTGGAAGGGGCGCGCGTCGGCTATAGTACTAGTGCCTCAGCGGACCGCCATGCCGGGTCACGCCTGCTTCCATGCTTCAGTTTCTGCCATGAAAAACCACGCTCATTCGTCGACGGTAACCCGGCTCGACCGCTCCCGCCACGCCGCGCCGCAAGTATTCGAACGACTGCGCGAAATGATCCTTTCCCTCGAACTCACGCCGGGTACGGTGCTGTCGCGCACCGAGCTGGCGAACCGCTACGGGCTCAGCCAGACGCCCGTGCGCGACGCGCTGATGAAGCTCGGCGAGGAAGGTCTCGTCGACATCTATCCGCAGCACGCGACGGTCGTCAGTCAGATCAACGTGACGTCCGCGCTGCAGGCGCATTTCCTGCGCCGCTCGATTGAACTCGAAGTGGTGCGCACGCTCGCGGAGCAGCGCGACGCCACGCTGATCGCTGAACTGCGCCTGACGATCGCGCGGCAAACGGAAGTGCTCGACCTGAAGAACTACGAGCAGTTCTCGCTGCTCGATCAGGCGTTTCATCGGCAGATGTACGAGGCGGCCGGCGTGCCGCAGCTATGGGATCTGGTGCGTAGGTTGAGCGGCCATATCGACCGGCTGCGGCGCCTGAATCTGCCGGTGGAGGGCAAGACGATAGCGGTCGTGCGCGATCACACCGAGATCGTCGATGCGATCGACAAAGGCGATGTCGAGGCGGCGCAGGCAGCGCTACGCAAGCATCTGTCGGGGACGCTGAGTCAGATCGATCAGATCCGCACAAGTCATCCGAATTTTTTGGCGGACGAGTGAGCGTTCGCTGATTCGCTGGCTACGGCTGGTTCACGGTCATTCTGAATGGACCGCCGTTCGCCGCCGCGTGGGGTACCGCTTCGTTGAGCGGACCGCAGCATCCTGTTTTCATGTTCATCGAACCGGAAGCGCGGCGGCTTGTGGATCGCGCACGACGCGAAGGCCCTAAGACCTTGGTCCGATTGACGCGACAGCCACGCGTGGCACCCTCGTACAAAGCCGGCATACTCGTATTCAACCTGTCAGGGAGGTCGCCATGTTTTCATGGAGCCGGGAGTTCGCGGTCGCGGTCATGGCTGTGTCCGTGATGGTTTGCGCGGGAAGCTCCTGGGCAACCGAACAGGCTCAGCAGCGTCGCGCCGGACGTGACGTTCGCCAGGAGACACGCCAGGGTTCCCGCCACACGAAGCAGGCGTGCCGGGCCACGGACCAGAAGAGCAATTCGCAATGCCGGCAGGACAAGCGGCAAACCAAGCAGAATGGCCGTGAGGCGGCCAGGAATATCAAGTATTGAGCGTTTGCGTTCGCGTGCGCCAGCTGGGCACTGAACCAGCGACAGCAGGGGATGGCAGACACCACGTCCACCAGATCAAGCGGGGAAGCTGATGCGAGCCTGCCGATACGTAGCGCTTTGCACCTTGCCGTTCATGATCGTCGGCTGTAACACGCCTCCGATCGCACCGGGCAAGCCGGTCGATATTCCGACTGCCCTCGAGCAGGTTCTCCAGGGCCTGTGCAATTTCCGCAAAGATCAGGCCGGCCGGAAGCAGGATCTGGGCGCTGCAATCGACTCTATCACCGTGGAACTCGACCTGACCGTCGACGGAGCGAGAAATCCCCCGGTGGCGGTGGCGCCGGATATCCAGTTCATTCCCACCGTTAGCTATGGTCAGATCATGACGGCAAACAGGGGTAGCAGACTCGTGCTTACGCTGAAAAACACCGGCAGCGGTGCCCACGGCGGCGACTGCGATGTCACCGCGCCGGCCAGGTAAAGACCACTTTCGCTCGGCATAGTCTATGGCTTTGCGAAAGCGGACAACTGGGCACTTGCCGCGCGTTGAACAGCGCGGCAAGTGCAAGCGTTGCACGTCAACCTTGGGCGATGCTCTCCCACGCGCCCGATTGAGCCGAGCGGAACACGGCATCGATCACCCGCATATTCGCGCGCGCATCTTCTAGCGGAATAGCCTGCGGGCCCCCACTCAGGATCGCCTCCGCGAACGTGCCGGCGGCTACGCCATATTGATCGCACACCGCAAGCTCCAGCCAGCGGTCAGTCGCGACACCGTCGCTATTGTGCTCACTGACTAGCAGGCGTGTCGGTCGATCGTTTGGTGCATTGAATGGAATTTCGACTTCGATTCGCCCCTTGGTACCGTGAAATTGCATCCGCTGGTACGGATAGGTCTGAGTCGAGTAAAAGAAACTCGCCTGCACGCCATCGAAGTCCATCAGCACGGAGCCGAGCCGGTCCACTTTGAAGGTCGGATCCTGCTCCACCAGCGCAACGACGCGCCGTGGCTCACGCCCGATAGTGAAGCGCGACGTCGTGATCGGATAACAACCAATATCGAGCAGACCGCCGCCACCTAGCTCGCTCTTGTTGCGGATATTGTGTTCGTTCGTGTTGTGATAGGTGAAACCGCCGGTCACTGCCCGCAATTCGCCGATCGCGCCTTCGTCGATCAAGGTCCGCACCTTCAACCATTGCGGATGCGTGCGAACCATGAACGCTTCCTGGATGTATCGGCCGTTCTTGTCGCGCGCGGCGATCAGCCGTTCAACCTGTTGAGCGGCCAGGCTGATCGGCTTCTCACAAAGGACGTGCTTGCCCGCCTCGACCGATTTGATCGTCCATTCCACGTGGAGATGATTGGGTAATGGAATATAGACCGCGTCGATTTCCGGGTCCGCGAGGAGCGCCTCGTAACTATCGTATGCGACAGCCAGACCATACCTGGCCGCGGCTTCCCGCGCCTTCTCCGGAGAGCGTGACGCGATGCCTTTCACCCGACACTTCGGCGCATTGTGCATGGGCACGACCACCTTGTCGTTGATCTTTGCGGCACCCAAAATTCCCCAGACTATTTCATCCTTTGCCATGACATCCCTTTATTCGATTGCGTATCCGATGAGTCGAGCAGGCTGAACATTCGCGTGAGTCGACAAGTCGCGTGAGTCCGCACGACCAGAAGCACGCGATCGTATCAGTTTAACCGTGTCGCCCCGCGATACGCGGCGAACACTGCCGCGCGCTGAGCGGGCGTCAGCCGGCCCAGATCGAGTTCGTCGTGATTGCGCAGAAACACCCCCCATTGCGCGCTCGGCGGCCGTGGCTTCGTCGCAAGGAGCGCGTCCTTCAACGGCTTCGTGTTGCCCGTCGCGAGCGTGTAGAACGTGTTTTGATTGACCCGGAAGTTGAACATCATCGGCAGGCGCTCGCCCTCGTCGCCGAAGTAGTGCAGGTCGGTTTGGGGCGGCACGTTGGCTTCGGCCAGATCGTCGTCATGCCAAGCCCTTGCAGGTAATCGAGGCTGCGCATCAGGCCCTGGAAGTCGCCGACGCCGTCGCCATTCGCATCCATGAAGGTGCCTACCGAGAGGCAATAAATGATCGCGCCAACTTGCTTGCCGCCAGCGAGGCGGTCATCGTGATTCTTACGCGAAGCTTGTGCGATGCCGTGCAGCCAATTAACGGGCCGAACGATGCAGTTCGGTAGTCGTCCCCAAGGTGCTTCAACCTCATTAGTTTCCACGAGCAATTGCGGAGTCGCCCGAGTGCGATCCGGCGGCCGCGCTCGCGCTCGAGCGTCAAAGCCGATCACGCAGCGGTCAAAGGCGCGGCGCTGGCACTCTCATCGATCGATGAAACGGTACTGCGGATGCGCGCGGCGATTCGCGCGTCGAGCGGCGTGTACACGAGCATGCTCAGGTCTGGCCGACCATCGACGGCGAACAGCGAATACTCCATTTCGATGGACCCGAACGCAGGATGCAGCAGGCGCTTAACGTGCTGTCCTTCGCTGTGGCCGAATACCTGGTTTTCGCGCCACATGCGTTCGAAGTCCGGGCTCGCGCGACACAGATCGTCGACCAGATCGCCCACCTCGGAAGCGAGCCCCGCGCGGGCAACGTCCGCTCGGAACGTCCCCACGACGAAGCGCGCGACACTCTCCCAGTCGTGCTGTTTTGCCCGGACGGCCGGATCGCCGAACAGGAAGCGCAGGATGTTGCGCTGGCCCGGCGGCAGCGCGCTGTAGTCGGTCAGCACCACGGCTGCGGCGCGATTCCACGCGACGACGTCCCACGTCGCGGTCTTGATGATCGACGGGCTGGCATCGAGTGAATCGAGCACGCGCTGCAAGCGCGGGTCCACTGCGTCGGTGGACCGGTAGCGCACTTCCGGGGGGCGTCCGAGGCCCAGCATGAAAAGATGTTCGCGCTCGGTATTCGTCAGCATCAGCGCCGCGCAGATGCGCTCAAGCACCGCGGCGGACGGCGCGCCGCCGCGGCCCTGCTCGAGCCACGTGTACCACGTCGAGCTGATATTCGCGCGCTGCGCCACTTCTTCCCGGCGCAATCCGGGCGTGCGCCTGCGGCCCGAGAAGCCGAAGCTGGCCGGATCGAGCCGCGTGCGGCGACTGCGCAGAAAGTCCCCGAGGGTTTGGGCGGTGTTCACTGGGATGATTAACCTGTTAGTCGCTTTACCGGGATAAGCTCACTACTTCAATAGCATAGTGAATGATCGCATAGTGCGTCGGTGGCTATTCTGGAGACTTGACCATGCGAATCTTTCTGACGGGCGCAACCGGGTTTATCGGCTCGGCTTTGGTGCCCGAACTTATCGAAGCCGGGCATCAGGTTGTCGGCATGACCCGGTCCGACCAGGGCGCGCAGGCGCTCAGCGCAGCCGGTGCGGAGGTCCATCGCGGCACGCTCGAAGACACCGATAGCCTGCGCAGCGGCGCCGCGAAGGCGGACGCCGTCGTTCACCTTGCTTTCGACCACGATTTCTCGCACTTCGTGGAGAACTGCGAGAAGGACAAGCGTGCTATCGCTGCACTGGGCTCGGCGCTGGCCGGCTCGGATCGGCCGCTTCTGATCACGTCGGGCACGGGCGTCGGCAGCCGCGATAACGGGCAGCCGGCCACCGAAGACGTGTTCAACACCAGTCACCCGAACCCGCGCATCGGCTCGGAGCTGGCCGGCAACGTGCAGCTGGAGGCGGGCGTCAACGTGTCGGTGATGCGCTTGCCGCAAGTGCATAACCCGTACCGGCAAGGCCTCATCACGCCGCTCATCCAGATCGCGCGGGACAAAGGCGTGTGCGCATATGTGGAGGAGGGACGCAACCGCTGGCCGGCGGGGCATCTGTCGGATGTCGTGCGGCTGTACCGGCTCGCGATCGAGAAGGGCGAACGCGGTGCGCGCTATCACGCGGTCGGCGAAGAAGGCGTTAGCGCCCGCGAGATCGCCGAGGCGCTCGGACGCGGCCTGAAGTTGCCGGTCGTCTCGATCGCGCGCGGCGAGGCGCAGGCGTACTTCGGATGGATGGCGATGTTCGCCGCGCTCGATATGCCGGCATCGAGCGCGCAGACGCAGGCGCATTTGGGCTGGCGACCGACAGGTCCGACGCTTCTCGCGGATCTGAACGAAGCGCGCTACGTTCAGGTGTCCACGTAGCTTTCGCTGTCGCTGTCAGCCGCCGTCGCACGAGAACAAACCTGGAGCAACCATCGCCGTCATCATAGGTGTTTCATTACGCCACTCGCCAGCTTGCGCAGTTCGTCGAACTGCGTGACGAGCTGGAGGCACAGAATAAAGGCCAGCGTCGCTGCGGGCGCCGGGTGGCGTTCGGTCCATCGCAGCACCGGCGTCGCGTAGCGTACGCGGATCGCATCCCGCGTCATCACCAATGTAATCACGATTCCCACCGCGGCGCCCACCAGCAAATCGGTCGGATAGTGAAAGCCGAGATAGGCGCGCGGAAGGCAAATGAACAGCGCAGTATAGAGAAGCGCCAGCACGCCGACGCGCCGCGACATGAGGAAGATGCCGGTGGCGACCGCCATCCATAGCATCGCGTGATCGCTCGGGAAGGAACTCCAGTTGGTCAGCACTGCGTCCTTGATTTCGCCGCTGGCAAAGCGCAGATGCAGTTCGGTGTCGTAGACGGGGCGCACTCTGAATGGCAACCAGTGAGTCAGCAGTCTTCCGACGAAGAGCGCCACGATGCCGCTGACAAGCGTCGCGAGAACCATTTCTCGCCGCCATTCGCGGCACTCGTCTTGCTGAAACCACATCCACCACAGCACGGGAATGAGTACGAGGCCTTTGAAGGTGTACAGGTTGTCGATGGCCTGGATGGATAGATTCGCGAACTCACCGAGGTGTATGTTGGACAGATATGTTTCGATGGACAAATCGAAGCTATTCATTGTTTTCTAAAGAAATTGAGCCGGTCGCGGATGAGGGTCAGCATAATTCATCGCATGCACGGCATTTTTTGGCGCTTACTTTCACTGACAATTTTTACCGCGCAATTTCATCGCTAACTTTCAGTGACCCTGTGGACGCTCATAACAAGGGGAGCCGTGTGATTGAAATGCGCCCGTCCTGTCCAGCGCTGAGTCACCGCGCAGGATGCGGCGATACACTGTAGTCGGATCTTTCAAGGAGGCCGTCATGAAACTGGTCGACTGGAACATTCAGTGGGGATGCGGCGTCGACGGCCGCGTCGACCTCGGACGGATCGTGCGGGAAGCGCGCGCGTTGTGCGACTTCGACGCCCTGTGTCTGCAGGAAGTCACGCGCGGCTTCAACGAAGAACCGGCGGCCGGCGGACTGAAAGGCGCGCCATCGTCCGATCAGTTCGCCGAACTTGCCGCTCTGCTGCCGGAGATGACCGTGCTCGATGCGGTCGGCTCCGATCTGCCCTCGTTGGGCGCGAGCCGTCATCGGCGGCAGTTCGGCAATGCCATCGTGACCCGTTTGCCGGTTCGTCAGGTGCTGCGCCATTCTCTGCCGTGGCCCGCGGACCCCGCCAAGCCATCGATGCTGCGCGTCGCGCTCGAAGCGGTGCTCGAAGCCGACGTCGGTCCGCTTCGTGTCATCACCACGCACCTCGAGTTCTATTCGGAGAAACAGCGGCTCGCACAAGTGGCGAGACTGCGCGAGTTGCATCAGGAGGCGTGCGCTCACGCGCGCGCTCCCGCGCGTGGCGAGAAGCCGGACAGTCCGTTTGCCGATACGGCGCGCCCGGTCAGCGCGATTGTCTGCGGAGACTTCAACAGCGCATTCGAAGACACCGCCTTTTGCCGGATGCTCGAACCGATCACCAACGCTCCGGCGTTCGTCGATGCGTGGGCCCGCGCGCACCCCGGCGAGCCGCGTGCCGCGACGGTCGGCCTATACGATCACGAGCAATGGCCCGACGGAGCATTCGCGTGCGATTTCGTTTTCGTCACGGCAGACCTGAGCGCACGCATTGCATCGTGCGATGTCGATCAGCACAGCCGCTCGTCCGATCATCAGCCGATGTGGCTGGAACTGCGTTGAAGGGACTCGGAGTTACCGCCCCGTTACTGGCGCAGGAAAATCTGACCGCGTGATTCGGCGGGATGCTTAAGGTGCTGTTAAGGGTCGCTCTGCGATGGTTGAGCCTATGTTCAAGCCATGAGAATAGTGAGCACGTCACATGAATAGCAACCCGTTGCAAACTCGCGCGCATGCACTCACTAAAGTCCCGCAGATCACGCTGGGCTTCTGGATCATCAAAATCGCCGCCACGACGCTTGGCGAAACGGGCGGCGATTGGGTGACCATGTCGCTCAAATTGGGTTATCTGATCGGCACCGCGATTTTTGCGGTTATTTTTATTGGGCTGGTCGCAGGGCAGATCAGGGCGGAGCGGTTCAATGCCTCGCTCTATTGGGCGACCATCGTTGCAACGACCACGCTCGGTACCACGCTGGCCGACTTCTTCGATCGTTCGGTGGGAGTCGGCTATCCGGGCGGTGTAGTCATCGTCTTCGCGCTTCTGCTTGCGAGCCTGGGCGTCTGGTACAAATCGGAAGGTACGGTGGCGGTGCAGAGCGTAACCACGCCCAAAGCCGAGTGGTTCTATTGGGTGACGATCCTCTTTTCGCAGACACTGGGTACGGCCTTGGGCGATTGGGTGGCGGGATCGGACGAAGGCGGTCTGGGGCTTGGCTATGAGTACGGCGCTTTGATCTTCGGTGGGGGGCTGCTGATCGTCGGTGCGCTTTATTACTGGTCGCGGCTGTCACGGACCGCTATATTCTGGGCGGCGTTCATCCTGACGCGTCCGCTCGGCGCGACCTTGGGGGACCTGCTCGACAAACCCATTTCTCAAGGTGGGCTCGAGATCAGCCGACTCTATGCGTCGGTGATTCTGGTTTCGTTCATGGCGCTCTGCGTGATTTTCTTACCGCAACGTCCTGCTGGGCGAGCGATGCGGTAGATGGCGCGAAGAGGCTACGAATGTTCGGGAATAGCCATTGCGTGCCCGCTTCTCGGGTGGCGCCGCGTTGTTTGCCGTGTCTGCTCCTTCGATTACGGCAGCGACGAGTTTGACGCAACGCATTGGCACAGTGCCAGTTCATCCTCGCGAAGCTCGGCCTCGGGAATTTCGCTGCGCCCTCAAACTGGATGCGGTCCTGTCAACCCGGCCAAAACGGAAAAACGAAGGAGCGCGACAGTCGCGCTCCGTTCATTCATGGGTTACAGCAGGCAGGCTTACTTGATCGCAGTCAGGTAAGAGCCGGACAGGAAGCGTTGCGAACGCGGAATGGTCGCCGTGTAGGCCTGAATCGCGGCTGCCAGCTGCGGACGAATCAGGTTACGGTTGTAGTCGTAGATCGAATAGCCGTCGCCTTCGCCATTGCTCGGATCGCCGTTGCGCACGACATACCAGAACGCCTTTGCCACCGAACCGTTGTTCATCAGAACCTTCAACTGGTTGAATGCGGCCGTTTGTCCGGCGTCCGTACCGTTGGTGCCATTGTTGGTCTCGGTCAGCCAGATCGGCTTCGCGCCACTGCTGACGAGGTTCGACACCGTGGTCATGAATGCCTGCACCATCATGTCGTATTCGGCGCTGCCGAAGTAGGGGTGAACGTCGACGACATCGATCGTGGTGTTCAACGGGCTGGAAGCACTCTTCGTGTTGTTACCCATTGCCTTGATGTAGTCGGTCGCCTGGATCAGCTCGCTGCCCGCGGGCGGTTTCCAGCCGTTATTCGGGTACGCCGAGTTGTAGAAGTACGAGATGCCCTGAGTGTGCAGAACCGTTTTGTAGCCCGACTGGCTTTTCGTGTTCAGGATCTGCCTGGCTTCCGAATAGAGCGTCTTGCTGCGATTCAGAATGTATCCGGAGATACCGTTCGGATCGCCGTAAGACGGGTCCGAAGCGGAGAACGACCAGTTGGTCTCATTGAACAGTTCGATGTCAGCCGTAAAGGGCAGAACGACGTCCATGAGCGAGCCGAGATACTTCGTGAACGTCGCGTCGCAGAAGTCGAGTCGCGGTGACGATGCGGTCGGCGGATTTTTGGTGGCCGGGCATTGGTATGCACTAGACGGCGCGTACATGCCCACCTGGAAAAGAATCTTCATGCCGCGCGTGCGTGCGGCGTTCAGAAGCGACTTCAGAAAGGCCACTTTGTTGGGGTCCAGCGTGCTGCCGTCGGCCAGCGTCATGAAGTCCCACGAAACGCCGAGGCGAACCGTACCCACGCCCAATCCGGCAATCAGATCCAGGTCCTTTGAGCATTCGCTCAGCGCCGTCTGATCCGCACTCCAGAGATTGCAGTTCACGTCCATTGCAAAACGGTCGTTTCCGCTTCCGGTGGGCGGCGGCTGCAGCGCCGCGAGTTGCTGGGCGGTGGCGGCGGTCGAACTCGTCTGGGAGAACGCTGGCATCGATTGCCCGCACAACAGGGCTAAAACGGCGAATAGTGAGTAGAGTCTGAGTTTCATGGCTTAGCTATAAATTGCTACTGACCGGGGATGGGCCGAGAACGTTGGAATTACGTTTGCCGATGACCATCAGTTCCTGAAGCGATGGCATACGTAACGCAAACACGTCAAACGCGTGAGTCAACGGTCGCTGACATCACGATTGAAAATGCTCTTGCACGGGATATGCGGGTTTCGTATCGATCGTCGCGAAACGGTTCAATCGCCTTGTCCCGCCCGTTGCACCAGGGCGCGGTTATAAGGCTGACCGTTCGCCTGAACCGGCGGAGAGCCATTGTCGGGGGGCACTACGCCGTTGCTGTACGGATCTGTAGCCGCGTTCGCGACTGTGTCGGCAGGGAGGGAGTTGGCGGTCACGGACGCGGTGCTGCCATCATCGCTTGTTTCACCGCCACAACCTGCAAGGCTTAGTACGCCTGCGATGAATGCAAGCGCCGAAGCAGTTTTTGCGATCTGGGGAAGCCGACGAAATGACGGTTTCAGTCTTGGAGAGAGTCTGCTGAAGAAGGACATCTGTCTATCAAGGCCGATGGAACCTGGCCGCTAAAACGAACAACGTTCGCGTGATAAGGACGTCGCCACGAAAAAATACGCAACAACACGAAGTACAACTGAATAATGATCGGCTTTTGTCAAGAGCCGCCCGCTGCCGCACTCGCGTGGGGCACTAATCGCGTTTAATCTTCAGATTTAATGCGACCTACTGAAAACCCGCTTTCATCATTTTCAATCGGAAGATTCGGTAATTCGGGAAGATTCGGTAATTCGTCGCAAATTGCGAAGTTTTTGCAATTGAATCAAAATCGAGGTTTTCCCTGACTGATCTGATGAATATGAATGATACAGAATTGGAACAAAACTTTCGCCATCGGACGTAACTAAGCGTAACAACGAAATTTGTGCTATGTGAGCCTATCGGCAACGCGTCCCTCCTCCCTTCCAACGCTTATCCAGAGGCGTTTTCACGCCCGAATTCGAGATTCACAAAACAACAAAAAAACCGTTACAAAATTGTTACTTGTCGCTTTTAGACAGTCGCGGTGCTTTATTTCCGCCAATGTATGGTTCTTATCGGGATGGCTGGGACCTAATTAAATGCTGATTAAATGTTTCGGTATGGTTTTAGAAAGAAAATAATGCTGCCGAGGCATTTATATGGGCCGCACCGGTCGCATCAAATAAATCGCGGAATGCGAATTTTGCCACGGTTTGACTTTGGGCTTTGGAAAAGGAGACGGCCGGGAGCCAGGGGCGCGGAACCTGAATATCATCGCCAGCGAAACACGCGCAATGGCTCGCCTGGTCGCGGCGAAACTCGAAGCCGCCGGAACACCGGCGCTGCTTGCTATTCGCCACCGCGGACTTGCCATCGTGCCGATGCTGAGGCCTTGTTGGGCAACCCCTTCGTTGTAGGAGCAGGGCTTGGCAGTTCGGTAACGGTCAGCCGAGTCTCTTCGGCCGGGCCGACCTGGTCCGCCTGCCTGACGCGTCTTGCCGCCACGTTTGAGCGCGCAATTCATTTTCGCGACTTCGCCATTTCCGCCGCCTCACGACGAATCTCAGGACAACATAGGTTTTGCTCGGGCTTTCTAAAACACCCAGTTTTTGAAGTTTCATTGTTATGTGGCCGACCTCACAAAGCGGAGCAAGTCGCGGGCCTGACGCTGTAATTTTCCGGAAGGTTCTCTGCTACGCTCCCGAATGCCGTTGATTCGCAATTAGAAAGCGAACGTAGCCGTCGCGCGACTCGTGCGCATTATCGCGTGGGTAACACGCAATAAAAGATGGCGACGAATGGTTCTGCGAGCCATTACACGTTGCGGGAGATCATAGTCATGTTCCATCAACACGCGCCGACTCGCGCGACGTTGCGTGCGTGCGCGCCGGTCCGAAGTCCGGGACGCCGCGCGCTGCTGCGTGCCATATCGGCCGCGGCGTTAGCCGGCGTTTCTTTTCCGCTATACGCGCAGCACGCAAGCATAGGACTCGTCACGCCGCCCATTCGTCTCGACGACTTCTGGGTGGTCGATCAAAGCGGCCAGAAACAGTTGCTAACCGACCTGTTGCGTCAGAAAGTGACTGCGTTGCAGACGATTTACACAGGATGCACTTCAGTTTGTCCTTTGCAGGGTGCACTGTTCAGCACCGTTCAGCAACGGATATCGCAGTTACAGCACCGCTACCCCGTTCAGTTGGTGTCGATCGGAATCGATCCGCTTTCCGACTCGCCGCCCGCGCTGCACGCATGGCTCATGCGCTTCCAGGCCGGACCCGAATGGCGGGCGGCCACGCCGACGTTGCAGGACGTCGACCGGATGCGCAGAGCGCTTTCGGGCAGCACCCTGCCACTCGGCAACATTGCCGATCACTCGACCCAAATCTACTGCTTCGATGCGAACGCAATGTTGCGCTGGCGAAGTGACGACCTGCCTCGCGCGGATCAAATTTGCGATGTACTGGGCGCATTAGGGCGTGTGTAACCTACTGGACTGAGGCTATGTCACAAAACCGATCGTTTAGGATCCTCTCGCAATCGTTCGACGGGTGCGTGAAAGCGTTGCTGCTGATCACATTCATGGCGGCGCTTTCGATGTTCTCCACAGCTGCCGACGCGCAGACATCGAGCACGCTCACCGTCAACGGCACGACCTTGTGCGCCGACGTGAACGCCGAATCGAAGACGCCTGGCGCCTCGGTTATCGAGTGGACGTGCAATGGCGGGAATAACCAGCACTGGACACTGACGCAGAACAACGGGCTTTATCAGTTCGTCAACGTCAACAGCAACCTTTGCCTCGACATCTACGGTGTCAGCACGGACGCCGGCGCTGGGGCGGACCAGTGGACCTGCAATGGCCAGGCGAATCAAAGCTTTCAGCTGATCCCGCAAGGTGGCGGCTTTGCAATCGTCGCGTCGCAGAGTCACCTGTGTCTGGCTGTTGCCAGCCTCACGGCGCAGGGCTCGCAGATCACGCAGCAGGCTTGCAGCGGAACCGCTCTGCAGACGTGGCAGATCAGCGGCATGACCGCGAAAACATTGCCGGCAAAGTGGACTACACCCTATAACCTGTCGATCGTGCCGGCAGCTGCGGCGAATCTGCCCGATGGCACCGTGGTAGTGTGGTCCGCCGACCAGAAGCTGGACTTTACGGCTGGCGAAGTGACTCCCGGCAACACATACACCGCAATCTTTAACCCGACTACCGGCACGAGCAAACAGGTTCTCGTGTCGAATACCGGCCACGATATGTTCTGCCCGGGCATCGTCAATCTTCCGGATGGCCGTATTTACGTCACTGGTGGCTCGAGCAGCGACGCGACGAGTTTCTACACGCCTTCGACCGGAAAATGGTCGTCAGGTCCTCTAATGAATATTCCGCGCGCCTACCACGGCAGCGTAACGTTGAGCAATGGCAACGTATTCCTGGTGGGCGGCTCGTGGAACGGAGGCGAGGGCGGCAAGACCGGCGAAACCTGGTCACCGAGTACGGGTTGGCAGCTCAATAGCGCCATTCTCGCCGACTACATCCTCACGAATGACGCGGCTGGCATTTTCCGCTCCGACAATCATGCATGGCTGTTTGCGGTGGCAAATGGGCGAGTCTTCCACGCTGGTCCGAGCGTTGCCATGCACTGGTTCGATACCGCCGGCGCGGGCAACGTGACGCCTGCCGGCAACCGGGGCAGCGATACCGATGCGATGAACGGCAACGCCGTTATGTACGATATCGGCAAGATCCTGGCTGTAGGCGGTGCGCCGAGCTACGAGTATGCCAACGCGACTGCGGACGCCACCCTAATCGACATCAGCAGCGGCACCGCGGTGACTCAAACGCTTACGCCGATGAATTACCGCCGCGCCTTCAACACCAGCGTGGTCTTGCCGAACGGTCAGGTGGTAGTCCTTGGTGGAGAGGCGTACCCGATAACGTTTTCGGACGACACCGCCGTGCTGGCGCCAGAGTTGTGGGACCCTACCACCAAGACTTTCTCGGTGCTCCCGCCGCAAGCCGTGCCGCGTAACTATCACAGCATCGCACTGCTGTTGTCGGACGGTCGCGTACTGAGTGGTGGCGGTGGACTGTGCGGAACCTGCTCGACAAACCATACGAACCTCGAAATACTGACGCCGCCGTACCTGCTCAACGCGGACGGCTCGGCGGCAACACGGCCGACCCTCACAGCCGCGCCCACTACGGCACAGCTCGGGACATCGATCGCCGTAACGGGCAGCAGTGGCATCAAGGCCTTTGCGTTGATGCGCATGTCTTCGTCGACCCACGCGGTCAACAACGAGCAGCGGCGGGTACCCGTGACTTTCACGGTAGGAACGGCGGGCGAATATCTGATCAATATTCCTTCCGATCCGGGTGTCGTCGTGCCTGGCTACTACATGCTGTTTGGCCTGAACGCGAAGGGCGTGCCGAGCGTTTCGCGCACGGTGCAGATCCAGTGATGGCGTTACGGTCACGGCGAACCGCGGCGCGTGCGCTGGCGCTGGCGCTGGCGAACATCACGTATGTCGCGCATGGCGCGCCGCTTTGTGAGTCGAACGATCTCGGGTGTTCGATCTTCAACGGGCAGCATTCGGTTGAGGCGCAATTGCGCGACGACGATCGTCTGTTGCCCGGCTCGACCACCCGTTGTGCGAACTGCCATTCGCAAACCGGCTCGAGCGACGCATTCGCACCACCCTTGACCGCCGGCAACCTGTTTCCTGCGAAGAGTCGAAGGGACGGTCCGGCGAGCAGTTACGATCAGGCAACGTTCTGCAGGGCGCTGAGGGAAGGCATCGACCCGGTCAACGTGATGTTGCGCAAAGCCATGCCTCACTACCGGATATCCGAGACCGAGTGTGCGGCGCTCTGGCATTTCGTGACGAAGCGCTAGCACCTTTGCGCGCGGTTGCGCGAATTCGGCGCCGTTTGCTCCACCAGCTTTTGTCGGTGTTTTCACGCTATACGGGCGCTTGTTCGAAATGATCGAAATAGCGACATCGCAATTGCGCATGACGCCGTTGGGGCGAAAAACGCGAATGTGCGGCAGCGTACGGAGGTGCGGCAAGCCGTCAGATAGGCTGCGATGACTTCTGCTATGAATAACTCGATTTCTGTTTGCTGGCGCAATACATCGGATGCGGAAAAATTAGAAGTCTGCGCCAGACCCGGCGGAAGTCTCTTTTAGACCATAAGACGATTCATTTCGAGCACGCTTGCGAGCAGGACTGACGTACTCGGACTGTGCCTCCGATTTCAGCCGTGACAAAAAGCGAGATCTGGCAACGCCGCATCGCCAGCACATTAAATCGAGCTTCCATCCTTTTCGTACACCCGCCCTGGGGTTTCGATGAATCAGAACTCTCTGCTTACGAATGCTGCCGTGCTCCGGAATAACGATGTCAGTCTTTCGCGTTATTTCGACGTTCTAATGGCCAACCGTTGGCTGGTCGGTGGAATCGCCGGCGGCGTGCTCGCCGTGGGCGTGGCCTACGCGTTTATCGCGCCGTCGGTGTACCAGGCCGATATTCTCGTCCAGGTTGAAGACAGCATTCCGACCAACAATTCAAAAGGCCCGCTGGGCGACGTCTCCAGCATGTTCGACGTCAAAACAGAGGCGACGGCTGAAATGGAAATCCTGCAGTCGAGAATGGTGGTCGGAAAAGCCGTTGACGATCTGCACCTCGACGTCAGCGCAAAGCCGAAGCGCTTTCCCTTGATCGGAGACTGGTTGGGCCGGCAAGCCCGGAGTCTTTCCGAGCCAGGGATCTTTGGATTTGGCGGATATGCATGGGGCGATGAAGCGATCAAGGTGTCCAGCTTCGACGTCCCGGAAGCATTCGAAGGCGAGAAGTTCGTTCTGACGGTTCTGGAGGGCGGACGCTACCGGCTGGAGCAGTCGGATCTCAGCGAGCCGATCGAGGGTCGCGTGGGCGAAAAGCTCGACACGAAACTGCCCGATGGCGCGATCACGCTGCAGGTCGATTCGCTGAACGCAAAGCCGGGCACGCAATTCATTCTGGAGAGACAGTCGCGCGAGAAGACGGTGGAAAGCCTGCAAAACCGGCTGACGGTCTCGCAGAAGGGTAAAGACAGCGGCATCATCGGCGCGTCGCTGATGGGCTCTGAGCGGCTGCTGACGGCCAGCACGCTCGCCGAAATCGGCAATGCGTATGTTGACCAGAATCTGAAGCGCAAGGCGGCGGAAGCCGAGAAGTCGCTTGCGTTCCTGAGCGAGCAGCTGCCGCAGCTCAAGAGCGACCTGGAGCGCGCCGAGGGACGCTATAACGACATGCGCAACCGCATGGGCGTGTTCAATCTGAGTGAGCAGGGCAAGGCCTATCTGGATCAAAGCGTAGCCACGCAGCGCAGCCTGCTCGAACTGAAGCAGAAGCGCGCGGAGATGGGCGCGATCTACGCGCCGGGTCACCCCGCGATCCAGGCGATCGATCAGCAGATCGGCATGCTGAGCAGCAGGATCGGAAGCTTGTCGCAGCAGGAACAGGCGTTGCCGGACCTGGAGCAGAATGCGGTGCGCCTGACCCGTGACATGAACGTGAACAACGAGCTTTACGTCGGCATGCTGAACAACATGCAACAGCTCAGACTGGTTCGCGCCGGCAAGGTTGGAACGGTGCGGTTGATCGATAACCCGGTGGTGCCGAAAGAGCCGATCAAGCCGAACAGGCTTCTGGTGATTGTCTATGCTGCGTTGGGCGGCCTGATTCTGGGCGTGGGTGCGGCGTTCGGGCGTACGGCGCTGTATCGGGGCGTGACCGACGCGCAGGAGATCGAGGAGCAAACGGGCCTGAACGTCTATGCGAGCGTGCCGCTGTCGCAGGCGAAAGTCGCGCGAATCGGCAAGACGCCGAAGCTGCCCGCTGGCGAGAAGTTCCTGCTGGCGAGCGAGTTTCCGCGCGACCCGTCGATTGAAAGCCTGCGCCGACTCAGAACCGCGCTTCATTTTGCAATGCTGGAATCGGAATCGGGCGACAATCGCGTGCTGCTGACGGGGCCGACGGAACAGGTGGGCAAGTCGTTCCTGTCGGCGAATCTGGCGGCGGTCGTATCGGCGGCCGGCAAGCGGGTGTTGCTGATCGACGCGGACCTGCGAAAAGGTCATCTCGAGCAATACTTTGGTCTCGACTCGACTCCCGGCCTGGCTGACTATCTGTCGTCGGAGGTGACGTCCGACCCGGTGATCATGCGTGACGTGCGTCCGGGCCTCGACTTCGTTGCGCGCGGAGCGATACCGGAGAACCCGGCCGAGCTTCTGGTGAGCGAACGCATGCAGCAATTCCTCGCGAAGACGAGCGAATACGATATCGTGCTGATCGACACGCCGCCGGTGCTCGCCGTCTCCGACGCGACCGCGCTTGCGGATAGCTGCGGCACCGTGTTACTGGTGACCCGCTTCGAGACCACTTCCATTGCGCAGGTGCTGGAGGCGACCGCGCAGCTCAAGCAGGCGAATGCCCGGGTGAAGGGCGTGATCTTCAACGGGATCGATACGGATGTCTATCGCTATAGTCTGGGCGCGCGCGCAGACCTCTATCGCAGTGCTTCCTATCTCGATGCACTGCCCGCCAGTGGAGAGACAAAGAAAGACTAGCCTTCACGGCGCGAGGGCCGTCGTCACGAATGGCGATGAAAAATCAGCCGACTTTCGGCGTGGATGATTGGCGGATATCAAAGACTCATTCGTCAGTGTCGCTGGAGTCGTACCGAGTCAGGCGCTCAATTTCGTTTCGATTCTATTGATCGGGAAGTTCTGCGGGCCGACGGCTCTCGGGTACTTTTTATCCGCTCGTTAATCGGCTTGCGTCTGGAGGTTGCGTGCATGGCGGCGGACAACGCCCAAGCCGTGCGTGCAATGACGAGTTGCAGCGCCGTCGCCATACCGATCGGCCCGCGCTTGATGGCCACGATCATTTCCGACCCCTCCGATTCGATCCCGGTGATCGCCCTCGCATTCGGCGTGTTTCCGCAACAGACGCTGGGTGAAGCGCTGACCAGCGAAAGGGAGTACACGAAGATCGCCACGGTCCGTCTCTTACCGATCACTGCGTTCGCCGGGCACTCCATCTGCCTGATGGCGCATTGGAAAGCTGAGCGCACGGGCACCGGCGTCTTCATCTATGGCGGGATCTTTCCGACCTCTCTGTTTGTGCCGGCCGGCGTCTGCCATTTTGATGCTGATGATATTCGTCCATCGCGACGCCGGCATCTTCGCGCTCGCCTACTGCGTCGGCTATTTTCGTACGTCACGTTCTTCTGAACCCGCGCGCCGCCGGCGATGCAATGCGCTTGCCATTCTGAAGTTTGGCGCCGAAAGCGTGGCTAAACCCGTGGTATAGTGAGTTCGATTATTAGGTCGGCATCCATCCGCAAGCGGGACATTGCGCCCTTGTCAATCTCTGCCGGACTTTGGATCGCCTTCATCACACTGTCCGGTGCCGCTAGGGAAGATCTCAAGCCATAGCTACGCCACCGATGACATCGTGCTGTTCAACTTCTCGAAAATTCGATGTGGTCGTAAAGGGAGTGGAAGATGGTAACTTTCTTGACGCATGCCGCCTGTCTGCTGATCGGCGTGGCGATTGGGGTCTTCGCGTGTGCGCTTTGCGTTGCGCGCGCGAGAGGATCAAAGGAGGATAATTAGTCTCATCGCCCTCTTATGATCCATCCGTCATTGCGGATGTCCGCTGCTTCCTCTTTGCAACACCATCAAGCACGTTGGAGCAGGGCAGAACAGCAAAATGACGCAGACGGCGGAGTCGGCGTTCGCGTTCATCTCATCGATTGCAATTAGACGCCTTCACTGGACCGGGGTCAGGTAGGGACCCGATAGGAATCGCTGTGCTCGCGGGATGCTCGCGGTGTAGGCCCGAATAGCGGCGGCAAGCTGCGGGCAGATCAGGTTACGGTTGTAATCGTAGATTGAGTAGCCGTCGCCTTCCCCGTTGCTCGGATCGCCGTTACGCACGACATACCAGAACGCCTTTGCCACCGAACCGTTGTCCATCAGCACCTTCAACTGATTGAATGCCGCGAGTTGTCCGGCGTCCGTACGGGTCGTCCCGTTGTTGGTTTCCGTGATCCAGATCGGCTTGGGACCGCTAGCGACCAGATTCGAAACGGTCGTCTTGAACGACTGCATCAGCGTTTGGTAGTCGGCGCTGCTGAAGTACGGGTGAACGTCGACGACGTCGATCGTGGTGTTCAACGGGCTGGAAGCACTCTTCGTGTTGTTACCCATTGCCTTGATGTAGTCGGTCGCCTGGATCAGCTCGCTGCCCGCGGGCGGTTGCCAGCCGTTATTCGGGTACGCCGAGTTGTAGAAGTACGAGATGCCCTGAGTGTGCAGAACCGTTTTGTAGCCCGACTGGCTTTTCGTGTTCAGGATCTGCCTGGCTTCCGAATAGAGCGTCTTGCTGCGATTCAGAATGTATCCGGAGATACCGTTCGGATCGCCGTAAGACGGGTCCGAAGCGGAGAACGACCAGTTGGTCTCATTGAACAGTTCGATGTCAGCCGTAAAGAGCAGAACGACGTCCATGAGCGAGCCGAGATACTTCGTGAACGTCGCGTCGCAGAAGTCGAGTCGCGGTGACGATGCGCTCGGCGGATTCCTGGTGGCCGGGCATTGGTATGCGCTAGACGGCGCGTACATGCCCACCTGGAAAAGAATCTTCATGCCGCGCGTGCGTGCGGCGTTCAGAAGCGACTTCAGAAAGGCCACTTTGTTGGGGTCCAGCGTGCTGCCGTCGGCCAGCGTCATGAAGTCCCACGAAACGCCGAGGCGAACCGTACCGACGCCCAATCCGGCAATCAGATCCAGGTCCTTTGAGCATTCGCTCAGCGCCGTCTGATCCGCACTCCAGAGATTGCAGTTCACGTCCATTGCGAAACGGTCGTTTCCGCTTCCGGTGGGCGGCGGCTGCAGCGCCGCGAGTTGCTGGGCGGTGGCGGCGGTCGAACTCGTCTGGGAGAACGCTGGCATCGATTGTCCGCACAACAGGGCTAAGACGGCGAATAAAAAGAAAAGTGTGAGTTTCATTTCTCAACTATAAATGCTGTCGCGTGGAATTGGTTCCGAAAACGTCAGAGTTAAGTGTGCCGATGAACATCAATTGTTGAAGCGACCGCATTGACGGCACGGATATGTCGAACACGCGCATCGAATACCGTGTCGACGTCAGAGTCCCGCACAGACACTACACTTCCGAACAGAGCGACTCAATCTTCCTAAGGATGCGTCCTCTTGTTCGGCATCAGTCCCAGCTGAAGTTTGTTGTGTGACGCAATGCCTCACTATCAGATTTCCGACGCCGGTTGCGCCACGCTTGTCGGCATATCACGAAGTCTTCGCGTCGAACTCCGCAATGAGCGAATCGTCCGATCATGTACGGGAACGCACATCGATTCGTAGTGCCGAGCCGGGATACTTGCGACTTCGATGTGCAGCGCGAGTCATCGCATAGACCTTGCCGCGGTCAGTCATTACACAAGTTGTTCCTTCATCAAATGTTCTTTTTTCCTAAAGATGTAAACTGTCGTCTCTCTTTAGACAAATTCGCAATCACGAGCTTTCGAAAGAACGGATACACCTCTGATAAAAGCATGCGTCTGACCTGAACGCTTTGTCATGGTATTTACGAGTGATACCTGGCGATAAGACCAATCAAAGAACGAAGCCATGATTCGAATTCTGCGTATTTGATTGGCAGAAGAACTGTTGGTGCACCTGATGAAGGGCGACGTGTCTCGATCGAACTGTACGATGGCGACTTTATGCGCTATTGCTAACATTCGGTCTTTGAGTGAGATGTTACGCTCGTCGTGACTCGTCAGTGAATCAATGAAATTAGCTTCACTAAACGATTCACTTCCACACCAAAATCTGTTTTGCAAGCGCAGGGTGCCTACGCCGGCATCGTTCCCCACGAGTTTCCGAACTGAGGAGATAGTATGTTCGAATCCAACGCCACCGCGGATCCGAAACTGAAAGAGGCGTGCCTTGAGGCGAATTCAAAACAGGTCGCCCTGGATGACTCGAACCCGCAAAGCGAGAACATCTTCGTCGCAAGGTGGGACGACGCAGTGAAGAGAACGATGGACGTTTGCGGGGCGTCGGTTCTACTCATCCTGCTTTTCCCGGTTCTTCTGATAATTGCGCTGGCAGTCATGAGAGATCACGGAAACGCCGTATATGGTCATCCGAGAATTGGCCGAGGCGGACGTACTTTCAAGTGCCTGAAGTTCCGCTCGATGGTCAAGAACTCGGATGAAGTTCTCGCCAAACTGCTCGAAACCGATCCGCAGGCTCGTGCGGAATGGGACCGGGATTTCAAGCTCAAAAACGATATTCGTGTGACGCCGGTTGGCCGCATCCTGCGCAAGACGAGCCTCGATGAGTTGCCGCAACTATGGAACGTGCTGCGCGGCGATATGAGCCTGGTGGGACCCCGTCCTATCGTGCAGAAGGAGCTGGTGCGATATGGCCGCGATGTTCGTTACTACCTCGCGCTGAAGCCGGGAATGACAGGCTTATGGCAGGTCAGCGGCCGCAACGATGTGGACTATCCGACGCGGGTTTCGCTCGATGTTAAATACGCAATGAACCGCTCGCTGACATTCGATATGTCGATTCTTCTGAGAACCGTCAAAGTGGTGTTCGCGAAAGACGGCGCCTACTGAGCCGGCTGGGGTCCTTTCCCTGTCGTAGATTGCATGTCGTCCCGATCGCCGTGACCGATCGGGGATGTGTTCCGCTATCGCTGCGCAATTCACGAGAAACATGTTATGAGAGTGGTCCACGTAATCGAATCGACTGCTACGGGAACGCTTGCAGTTGTGAGCACGCTTGCGACGCGCCTCGCCAAGGAAGGTCACGAGGTGTATGTGATCTATTCAGAGCGCGAGGAAACACCGAAGAATTTGCGCGCGATGTTTCACTCTGACGTCGTCCTGCAGCATCTGCAGATGAAAGGGCCATCATTGGCACGGATCATGTCTGTCTTGCGCCAACAACTCATCGAATTGAACCCGGATATCGTCCATCTGCACTCGTCATTCGCAGGTTTCCTGGGACGAATGTCGACCTTGTTTGCGTTGCCGTCAACGGCGCTTCTTTATAGCCCGCACTGCATCTCTTTCGTACGGCGAGACATAGGCAGGTTGAAGCGATACTGTTTCGCCGCGTTGGAGTTGCTTGCGTGTGTGAAGAACTGCACATACGTTGGCTGCTCCGAGAGTGAATGCGCCGCTATTCGCCGCTATCTTCGGCGAGATGCAGTACTGGTCGAGAACGCGATCGATCGGGCTGTCAGTGTCCAGGGCAACAATCGTTTGGAAAACGCCGGAAAAGTCGGATCGACGAAAAGGCGAAAAATTGTGACTGTCGGCGGCATTCGTGTGCAAAAGAATCCGCGATTGTTCGCGGAAATTGCACGCTCGTTTGATCGGGACGGCGTCGAGTTCGTATGGATCGGCGACGGCGACGCAGATCTCAGGAGGACGCTCGAGGACGCCGGCGTGCGTGTGACCGGTTGGCTTACGCGTGCTGACGTAATCGCGGCTGTGGCGCAAGCGGATATCTATTTGTCGACAGCTTCCTGGGAGGGAATGCCGATTTCTCTGATTGAAGCAATGACGCTCGGCACTCCCGTTGTGGCGTCAGATTGTCCGGGCAATATAGACACCATTCGTCACGATTCGACCGGCGTTCTTTATCGGACGGCTGCGGAAGCGACTTCGCTGATCCGGAAGATGATAGCCGAGGATAAATTTCGTGAAGGTTTATTGCGGCGCGCGCAGGAAGAAGCGCGCAACAGATTCAGTGAAGATCGTTTCTTCAACAACATCGCGCTGCTTTATTCGGCCCAGTTGAGAAGCATTCGCCAGGGCCGTTCGGTGCTGAGCGAGTGACTACTGCGCGATTTGCAGCAGGCCGTCGTCTGGGACCGATTGCATACAGTGCTCTTGCCGAAGTGAAGAGTAGCGGACAAAAGCCTCTTCACGCGTGTGACCATCAACTCTTCATCGATTCGCGCAGTCGGGACGGGCGAAGAACTGGCCCGAACGTGCCGATGGGGCGCGGCAAGAATCGAAGCACCACTCCGTAACCAACGTTCACGGAACGCGATCGCGACGAGACTGACTTTTGAGAAATGGTTTGCGCGTGTCATCGCGCAAACCATTTTAATTTTTAGAGCCGCGCGAGATATCGCTCCACGCCCGAGGCGGCGATTATATCTGTCCACCGCAAATGCAGCAGCGTGGAGGGGTCATTTTTCGGCACCATATCGCCGTGGAAATTGCAGATGCTAGAGAATACGTCTGGGCCCGTTACTTTACATTGAATTCCAAACTTGGCGGCGGCGTTCAGATTCGAAGGCGAGTCATTGCAGATGATTCTTTTGCCAAGCGCAGCATATTCCAGAAGCTTGGTCGGCGTCTGCACGTCGTACGGACGCTTGTACGGGATGGTTGAAATAGCAATCTCGCAGTTGCGAACCACCGCGAGGGCATCGCGTTGCGCAAGACGTCCCGTGAACAGGATGCCGGGCGATCGAAGATATGCGTCGGAGATTTCCTTTTCAACAGGCCCAATCAGAACGAGGGTATCCGAGTCGCGCTTGGCGGCCAGGAAGTCCCTGATGAAGCCGACAAAGCCGCGTTCCCGTGTTATCTCGCCCAGATAACAATACGTTCCCGACGGAAGCGCCTGGTTGCGGTCAGCATCCGTCGTGAAAATCCAATCTGGTACGCCCATCGGCAGGAAAACGGTATCTACGCCGTCGCGGAAGCCCATGACTGCACTCATTGAGTCGTTCTGAAATATTCGAAGATCGGGCCGTGGTTGAAACGTTTTCTTGATGCTGTCCTTTAGCGCACTGTTACGCCCGACAGACAGCGAGCGGTAATCGTGGATAACGTATTTTGCAGCAGGGATCCTGGGGTAAAAGCCCATGATGCACCAGAGAATGTACTCTTCCGGATTCTTGACTTTTTTGTAATCATCCAGTGTCCCTGAGGTTACCTTACAGTCGTTTCTCACAAAATACTTCGTGTAGGCGTCTATCTCAGGATAATTCGCCTTGCCGGGGTGAAGAATGAATATCTGCATGTCATTACCACCGTTCAAATGTCGTCTCTTCGGCTGACTCAGTGCTACCAAGGGCAGTTCGAGTCGCATTCGTTGAAATGTCGCACCTCAATGGATTGGTCAAGCGTTGGTTAGCTTGATATCCGTCGGCAGAAATGTCGCGACGTTGGACTGCTCTATCACCCGGTCCCAAATGAGGTCTGCGAAGTCCGTCCGACGATTCGCTGTCGCACCGCGCGCGGCGTCTTCATCGATTCCGTCAAAGATGTTCGCCGTGGTGATCACACTATGGATGCCCATCTCTTCACAGCATCTGATATTCGACGGCGAGTCGTTGCACACGATTTTCTTGCCGAGCGCAGCATACTCGAGCAGCTTGGTCGGCGTTTGATAGCAATGCGGCCGGTGATAGGGGAAATAGCACACCGCAACATCGGATTCGACCACGTGCTTCAGCGCCTCACGCTGCGGCAACGGCCCAGTGAAAATGATATTTTTTGCATTCGAAAATCTTTCGTAGATGCGCGGGTCCGGTTTTCCCACCAGGAGGAGGGAGACGTCGCGCTTCTGAAAGTTGTTTATAAATGCTTCCAGCACGCGATCGAAGCCCCGCTCGACGCTCATTTCGCCGATATAACAGAAATCAGCTTTCTTTTCGGTCTGACCGCCATCCTGCACCTCGAAGATCCAGTTCGGCACGCCCATGGGCAGGATCACACTGGGTACGCCGTGACCGAAACCCATGATCTCCTGTTGCCGTTTGTTCTGAAAGATCCGCAGATTCGGCTGGCAATTGAAATACCGCTTCGCGACGTCTTTCATCGCCGGCCAGCCGCCAACGGAGAGAGAACGGTAGTCATGGATGACAAAGTCGGATTCAAACCGGTTCGGATAAAAACCCATGATTTCCCACAACACGAAATCTCGTTTGTTATCGAGGGCGCGGTAATCGCTGATTGTTCCGACCACCACATCCACGCCGCGCGCTTTAAAATAGTTTTGATAGGCAGTAATTTCCGGATAATTGGCGGTACCCGGAGACGTGATGAAGATTTTGCGCATGCCGCCTTCCTTTTTAACCGTGGAGATAAGGAACAATAAGGCCGTTACGAATAGTGCACTGGCGGTCCGGTCGCGCCTTTGATTGACGGGTGCTCGAACGTTGACCGCTTGTTCTGCTCGAAGCCGAGATCGCGCGCGATAGTATTTTTATTAGCGAATACCTTATCGTGACGATTCGCTGCCTTGGGTTGGATGCAGCGCGGTGCACGACGGTGTCGTACGCCGCTGCGCGAGCTGTCGCGTCGGCGCTGTGCTTTCTACGCCTGGTTCAATGCACGTGGCCTGCTAAAGATGCGCTGAGCGAGGCGCCTGACGCGTCCCAGTCGCAGATAGCGCGGCACCAACGTCAGCCCCGTGAGCTGCGCGGCGAACCACGACACGGAAGAGTCATCGTCAATGTCGAACGCCTTGAGTCGGAACGGGTCGCTTCCTTCGTCGTTCCAGCCCACGTCGGTCGTGCGTGCGGTCTTGTAGCCGGCGGCCTTCAGCAGCTCGACTTCGCGCGGACCATAAATGCCATAGGGATACGCGAAATGCTCGCAAGGCTTACCTACGATCCGTTCTACCTCCGACTTTGATAGCGCAAGCTCTTCAAAGCATTCGTCATCGTCACAGAAGGTTAGTGTCGGGTGATAGCGTGTGTGAGACTGAAAGTCGACATAGGGGCGCATCTCTTCAATATGGGCGGCGCTGAGGCCACTAATCGTCGCCGCTGGGTCTGGCAAGTCCTGACGAAAGCCTCGCGCGTCGAGTTCAGCCAGGCGCTCGTGGTTTTTCATGCGAATCAGCCGCTTCACACCTGCATCCCTCGCGACAGGATGCAGGAACCAGTGAGTACGATCGTGCGCCACGACACTGCTGCAGATGTAAATGGTCGGGTACACGCCGTACTTGATGAATACGGGCAGCAGATTTGCATTGCCGATATGGCCGTCGTCAAACGTGACGGCCACGCGCGGGCGACCACTACCTCGCGAATTTGCCTGCGACAACGGCACGAACTCGACCTTGTCTTTCAGGTACTCAAAATGAGCCTCGAGCGTGGCGGGCGACGGATCGTGATAGAGCAGAATCGCGGTGCGATCGCGCCAGAGAAAGGCTCGAATCGCCGCGGGGGTTCCACTGAAAAGCAGCGCGCGTGTGAATATCTCACACATGAATTGTTTCATATGCATCCCAAGCTAACGGCGTTGAATGGGATTGTGCCGTCACGGCCATAAATGCGATGTGCGTTAGCGTACGGAGATGACGACCGTCTTAAGATAGTCTGGATACTTCTGAAATATACGCTAATTTTCCACCGAGGAATCTACTGCGGGGAAACAGTGGTTCAGCGGAGAATTAGGCAGTCTTATCTTTGTACGGTAAGACGATTATTCTGAAGTTGGTGGCGCGCAAAGCAGAGGAATTGTTGACAGATTGCGTTGCACACCGAACTGACGCGCGCAGCGCCAGCACCGAAAATGTTGCCGTCCCGTGACAAAAAGCGAGATCTGGCAACGCCGCATCGCCTGCACATTAAATCGAGCTTCCACCCTTTTCGTACACCCGCCTTGGGGTTTCGATGAATCAGATCTCTCTGCTTACGAATGCTGCCGTGCTCCGGAATAACGATGTCAGTCTTTCGCGTTATTTCGACGTTCTAATGGCCAACCGTTGGCTGGTCGGTGGAATCGCCGGCGGCGTGCTCGCCGTGGGCGTGGCCTACGCGTTTATCGCGCCGTCGGTGTACCAGGCCGATATTCTCGTCCAGGTTGAAGACAGCATTCCGACCAGCAATTCAAAAGGCCCGCTGGGCGACGTCTCCAGCATGTTCGACGTCAAAACAGAGGCGACGGCTGAAATGGAAATCCTGCAGTCGAGAATGGTGGTCGGAAAAGCCGTTGACGATCTGCACCTCGACGTCAGCGCAAAGCCGAAGCGCTTTCCATTGATCGGAGACTGGTTGGGCCGGCAAGCCCGGAGTCTTTCCGAGCCAGGGATCTTTGGATTTGGCGGATATGCATGGGGCGATGAAGCGATCAAGGTGTCCAGCTTCGACGTCCCGGAAGCATTCGAAGGCGAGAAGTTCGTTCTGACCGTTCTGGACGGCGGACGCTACCGGCTGGAGCAGTCGGATCTCAGCGAGCCGATCGAGGGTCGCGTGGGCGAAAAGCTCGACACGAAACTGCCCGATGGCGCGATCACGCTGCAGGTCGATTCGCTGAACGCAAAGCCGGGCACGCAATTCATTCTGGAGAGACAGTCGCGCGAGAAGACGGTGGAAAGCCTGCAAAACCGACTGACGGTCTCGCAGAAGGGTAAAGACAGCGGCATCATCGGCGCGTCGCTGATGGGCTCTGAGCGGCTGCTGACGGCCAGCACGCTCGCCGAAATCGGCAATGCGTATGTTGACCAGAATCTGAAGCGCAAGGCGGCGGAAGCCGAGAAGTCGCTTGCGTTCCTGAGCGAGCAGCTGCCGCAACTCAAGAGCGACCTGGAGCGCGCCGAGGGACGCTATAACGACATGCGCAACCGCATGGGCGTGTTCAATCTGAGTGAGCAGGGCAAGGCCTATCTGGATCAAAGCGTAGCCACGCAGCGCAGCCTGCTCGAACTGAAGCAGAAGCGCGCGGAGATGGGCGCGATCTACGCGCCGGGTCACCCCGCGATCCAGGCGATCGATCAGCAGATCGGCATGCTGAGCAGCAGGATCGGAAGCTTGTCGCAGCAGGAACAGTCGTTGCCGGACCTGGAGCAGAATGCGGTGCGCCTGACCCGTGACATGAACGTGAACAACGAGCTTTACGTCGGCATGCTGAACAACATGCAACAGCTCAGACTGGTTCGCGCCGGCAAGGTTGGAACGGTGCGGTTGATCGATAACCCGGTGGTGCCGAAAGAGCCGATCAAGCCGAACAAGCTTCTGGTGATTGTCTATGCTGCGTTGGGCGGCCTGATTCTGGGCGTGGGTGCGGCGTTCGGGCGTACGGCGCTGTTTCGGGGCGTGACCGACGCGCAGGAGATCGAGGAGCAAACGGGCCTGAACGTCTATGCGAGCGTGCCGCTGTCGCAGGCGAAAGTCGCGCGAATCGGCAAGACGCCGAAGCTGCCCGCTGGCGAGAAGTTCCTGCTGGCGAGCGAGTTTCCGCGCGACCCGTCGATTGAAAGCCTGCGCCGACTCAGAACCGCGCTTCATTTTGCAATGCTGGAATCGGAATCGGGCGACAATCGCGTGCTGCTGACGGGGCCGACGGAACAGGTGGGCAAGTCGTTCCTTTCGGCGAATCTGGCGGCGGTCGTATCGGCGGCCGGCAAGCGGGTGTTGCTGATCGACGCGGACCTGCGCAAAGGTCATCTCGAGCAATACTTTGGTCTCGACTCGAGCCCCGGCCTGGCTGACTATCTGACGTCGGAGGTGACGTCCGACCCGGTGATCATGCGTGACGTGCGTCCGGGCCTCGACTTCGTTGCGCGCGGAGCGATACCGGAGAACCCGGCCGAGCTTCTGGTGAGCGAACGCATGCAGCAATTCCTCGCGAAGACGAGCGAATACGATATCGTGCTGATCGACACGCCGCCGGTGCTCGCCGTCTCCGACGCGACCGCGCTTGCGGATAGCTGCGGCACCGTGCTGCTGGTGACCCGCTTCGAGACCACTTCCATTGCGCAGGTGCTGGAGGCCACCAAGCAGCTCAAGCAGGCGAATGCCCGGGTGAAGGGCGTGATCTTCAACGGGATCGATACGGATGTCTATCGCTATAGTCTGGGCGCGCGCGCAGGCCTCTATCGCAGTGCTTCCTATCTCGACGCATTGCCCGCCAGCGGAAAGACGCAGAAAGGCTAGCCTTCAGACGACAACCATCGTCGTGTAGAGCGATGAAAAATTCATCCGGACTTCGACGTAGATAAATTGTGAATATCAAACATTCGATCGTCAGTATCGCTGGAGTCGTACTGAGTCAGGCGCTCAATTTCGTTTCGATTCTATTGATCGGGAAGTTCTGCGGGCCGACGGCTCTCGGGTATTTCAGCCAGCTCATGGCCGGTGGTCTTTTTATCGGGTCGGTGATCGGCTTGCGTCTGGAGGTTGCGTGCATGGCGGCGGACAAGGCCCAGGCCGTGCGCGCAATGACGAGTTCCAGTGCGGTCGCCATAGGGATCGGCGTGGGGCTCGTGGTGGCCACGGCAGCGGCCGGGCATACGGAATACATACCTGTTATCGGTCTGGCACTTGGCGTGTTCCTGCAACAGGCGTTGTGCGGAGCACTCACCACCGAAAGAAAGTACGCGCAAATCGCGACGATCCGGTTCTTCCCTAATGCTGCGTTCGCCGTCTACTTCGTCTGCATGATGATGTTTTCGAAAGGGGAGTGCACAGGCACCACCGTATTCAACATCTATAGCTGGATTTTTCTGGCCTCGACCGTTGTGCCGGCCGCGATCTGCCTTTACTCGGCGCGCCGGATGATCCCGTTGGCCTTCCTCAGGTTCTCCGCGCTTCAGATCCAGTATGCAAAATTTGGTGTGCCGACCACTACGCTGAATTCATTCGTGATCTATGCGTCCGCCATTTTGATGCCGATGATCTTCGATCATCGTGAAGCCGGCATCTTTGCGCTGGCGTATCGTGTGGGGTACTTCCCTGCGTCCCTCTTGTCGCAAAGTTTGGGCGCTGTCTTCCGCCGCGATCTGATCGATTATTTCGACGGCCACAGAAAAGACAGAGTGAATCCATCGAAACAGTTTTTTACTATGCTGACGTTTATCAGCATTTCTCTGGTGGCAGCGTGCTATGCAGGCCTTAGCCTCATTATCCACATGAAGATGGGCGACGAATGGGAACCGTCGATGTCCGTGTACCTGATCTTTGTTCCCTATTTCATCACGATGGCGATCTATGGCTCGATGGCTCAGGTATTCATTGTCGCGAACCGGCTGAAGATCGACTTGATGATTCAGGCAGTCAATGCCGTATCGATCTTCCTGATCTTTGCGACGGCTCAATTCCTCGGCGTCGGGTTCATCCACTCGCTTCTTCTGCTCAGCGTCTGTGGAACGATCGTGGCAAGTATGGGTACTTACCAGGCGCTCAAGATCGGCAAGGAGCCGGACGCTTATTTGAATCGCCAACCTAGTTTTGAAGCGCCGTGATCTCTGCGCTCAAAAATCAGCGACGCTGCAAGTTTAGCTCCTCCACCGCGAGGCGAGTCGCTCACTTGTTCAGGGAAAGAGAATGCGCATTGTAAAACTCCCCGGCATCATCGGAAGGAATGCGAGTCCAGGCGTGTCGGCCGTGGTCTGGTTCATTCTGTTCATCGCACTTTATGCGATCTCCGCGTTTCATCAGAGCACGTTGCCGGCGCGTTTTCTGTTGGATGAACTGGTGATCTTCGACCGGATGAAGACCGTCACGGCTTTCAGGGCGTTTGGCGACTCATTTGACAATCTCGCGTGGCTGTTCAACTTCTTCGGTCTCCAGAGTTTCTCCATTTCTTTGATAGGATTTCTCGTATCGACTATCGGCATGTTTGTCGCCGTCTGGCGTTCCGGTGTCACTTCGCTAAAACCGGCCGAGTTCTTTTTGGTTGCGTTCTGGCTCGCCAATCAGACCGTCTACATCGGCGTTCCATCGAAAGAAATCATCATTTCGGTTCTGGTTCTTCTGATGCTGTTTTACAACTCGTCGCGTGCGATATTGGTTTTGTTTGTCGTCCTGGGAGCGCTGGTAGCCGTGTACTTCAGATCGTACTGGGGCATTACACTGGCCGCAACCGTGTTTCTTTATTTCGCGCCAAACGGCTTCAGAAGGCCGGTTTCATTGATCTTTTTCGCGCTGGCCATGTTTGTGATGGTCGCCTTCGTGTTCCAGAAGGCCTATGGCGAATCACTGGATTTCGCAAGGCAGAACGCCAATGAGTGGCGGGACCCGGAGGAAGTGGGGTCGATGATCGTACAGTTCATTCCAGGCAGTGGTATGTTCATTGGCGTGGCGAACGTCGCCATCACGCTGGCGACCTTCGTTTTGCCGGTGCGGCTGATTACGTCGGGTTCTCCGCTGCAAATGCTGGGCGGCATTGGCGTGTTTTTCACTTTTGCGATTGTGTTTATGCGTTATCGCTCCGCGGCGGCGCTATTTCCGGTGGGCCGATTCGAGACGCTTTGTTTTTGTTTTCTGGTCAGTTTCCTATCAACGCAAGCTATTTTCGAGCCGGACTATGGGTCATTTCTGCGGCATCTTTCGCCGGTGTCGCCGATGATCATGTTTCTCGTCCTGCGGCTCTCGTACGATGAACACATAACGGTATCGGCGCAGAGTGCGTCGCGAGTGAACGACGGCGCCCACCACCAGTCCACATTGTCGAAGCATCGCAGCGCCTCCTGAATCGCAATGAAGGTCCGCTGATTCAGTAGGCCGTCAACGAAGCACATGATCGTAAACATCGGGGCGAACTATCTGACGCGCATCGGTGGGTATGACGTGACGCTGCGCGCGGCGATCGACAACATCACGAATCGCTGCTACTGGATGGTCCAGTACTCGGACTACATCGCGCCGGGCGATCCGCGCATGGTCAGTGTGAACGCGAAGATCGATTTCTGATCTGAGTTGCGCGGTGTCGCGGGCCGTGGCGGGCTCACTGTGCGCCGCCGGCGCGCATGGCCCGGTATTCCCGCTGCACGATGTCCATCAGCTCCGCCACCGAAGTCAGCGCGCTCTGTTGCTCGTAGGTCACGCGCCCTCGCTGCATCAACATGATGCGATCCGCGATATCGAGCGTCTGCGCATAGTTGTGCATGATCATGATGATCGAGAGGCCGCCTTTTTCCTTCAAGCGCATCAGTAGGTCGATGATGAGTCCCGCCTCGCGCGCGCCCATCGCGGCGAGCGGTTCGTCGAGCAACAGGATTTTCGCGTTCGAATGCACGGCGCGCGCCACGGCGATCGCCTGGCGCTGGCCGCCCGAAAGACGCTCCACGGGCAAATCCACCGAAGGCACGTGCACGCCGATATCGTCGAGGCATTGCGCCGCGCGCTCGCGCATCCGTTTGTGGTCGAGCAGCCTGAACGGCCCGCGCCGCACGATTTCGCGGTTCAGGAACATGTTGTGGTAAATACTCAGCGAATTCGCGAGCGCGAGATCCTGATACACGCATTCGATACCGAGCGAACGCGCATGATCGACCGAGCGCAACAGCGTCTCCTCGCCGTCGATGTGGAGCGTGCCGCTCGTTTGCTGATGAAAGCCCGTGAGGATCTTCACGAGCGTGGACTTGCCCGCGCCGTTGTCGCCGAGTATGCCGAGGATCTCGCCCTTGCCGAGCGTGAGCGAGACGCCATCGAGCGCCGTCACCGCGCCGAAGCGTTTGACGAGGCTGTCGCCGCGCAGCGCGAGCGGGGCGTTCGGCGCGCTGGGCGCAGCGGCCGTGGCATTGGCGCCCGCGGAGGAGGTTTGCGATTGGTCCATCATCGTCCACCCTTGCGGCGAATGCGCCCGACGTGGATGTTGAAGATCATCGCCGCCAGAATCGCGGCGCCAAGAATGATGTTGAACGTAAACGCGTTGATACCGATCAGTGTAAAGCCGTCGTTCAGAATGCCGAGCACCGCTGCGCCGATGAGGCCGCCCACGATGGTGCCCGAGCCGCCCGTGAGCGGCGTGCCGCCGATCACGGCGGCGGCCACGGCAAGGAACATGATCTGGTTGCCGCCGGCCTGCGGGTCGATCGAGGTAATGCGAAAGGCTTCGAGCATGCCGGTGAAGCCCGCCAGCACCGCGGCGAGGACGAAGTTGCCAAGGCGCAGTCGCTTCACATGTATGCCGGCCTCGCTCGCGCCGAGCGGATTCGCACCCGCGGCCTGCGTATGCAGGCCCCAGCGTGTATGCCGCAACAGCACGTGCATCGCGGCCGCGATCACCAGGGTCCAGATGATCTCGCTGTAGCCCCACGCGCCCATGAACGCGGCGAAGGTGGGCGATCCCGGCGTGGCGGCGGGCGTGCCGCGCGAGATCGTGAGCGTGATACCGTTGATCAGAAAGAGCGTGCCGAGCGTCGTAACGAACGAGGGCAGCCGCAGCCAAACCGACACCGCCCCGTTCACGAAGCCGACGATTCCCGCGGCCACGAGCCCCGCGATCACGGCGAGCCACATCGGCGCGCCCGCGTCATTCGCGAACACCATCATGAATGGCGCGAACGCGAACACCATGCCCGCCGACAGATCGATGTCGCCGCCGATCATCAACATGATTTCGCCGAACGCGATGATCGCCACCGGCGCGATGAACTGCGACAGGTTGACGAGGCTCGCGTTGGTGAGCAGGAAATCGTGGTTGGCGAATTCGAAGTAGGCGGCCAGCAGCACGGCCACGAGCAGGATGCGCAGCTCGGCCGCCCATTGAGACGCGAAGGAAACGCCCGCGCGCCGGGACGCGCGGACAGCTTTGCTGGTTTCGTTCACTGTATTCATCAGGACTTGATTGCGCCGGATCTCGGAACGATTTGCTCCTTGTCGGTCTTGCCTTCAAAGCGCGTCGAGGTATTCAGGTACGGCTCGACGTTATCCTTCGTCACGAATTTCAGGCCGGTGTTGATTTCGGCCGGGCCGACGAGGCCGCCGGAGCTGAGGAACACGAACGCCTCCATCACCGTATAGAAACCCTGGACGTAGGGCTGCTGATCGATGGTGAAGTCGAGGAAACCTTCGTGGATCAGCTGGATCGTGCTCGGCAGCAGGTCGAAGCCGCCGCCGTGCACGCCTTTGGACGGCAGGTTCGACTCTTTCATCACCTGCGCGACGCCCTGCGTGCTGCCCGCATCCACCGCGAACATGCCTTTCAGGTCCTGGTGGCCCAGGTAGAACGCCTTGATCTTCGACAGCTCCTCGTTGACGGTCGCGCCCGTGGCCACGGTCTGGATGTCGATCTTCTTGCCGGACTTCTTGATGGCGTCGCTCGCACCGTCCAGACGCGGCTGGATGTTGAGCTGCCCCGGCGTGGCGATGAACAGCCCGACCATGCCGCTGTCGATCAGACTGACGATGCGCTCGCCCATCTGGTAGCCCGACAGATACAGGTCCTGGCCGATATACGCGAGGCGCGGATTCTTCTTGCCGCGCGGCGCGTCGGCGTTGTACGCGAACACCGGAATTCCGGCGTCGAGCGCGGCCAGGATGGGCTTGTCGAAAGCGCTCGGATCGACGATCGGCACCGCGATGGCGTCGGCCTTCGCGGCAATCGCCGAGTTCACGGCGCGGACCATTTCGCCCGCGTCCGAAGTGGCCGAGCCGGTCCACTGATAATCCATGTCGAGCAGCGAGCAGGCATCCTGAATGCCGTACTGCGTGGGCACGAAGAACGGGTTGGTGGTGACGTGATTGACGAACACGATCCTCCACTTCTTGTGCGACGGAAAAGCCGTCTGCGCTGCCTGCGCGGTGCCGATCAGACCGCCCGCGCCGCCTAGCGCGCCCATCAGCGAAAGCGCTGCGCCGAGTCCCGCGCCCTGCATCAGCCCCCGCCGCGCCGTGCTGAAACCGTTGCCGCTGTTTTTCTGATCGTCATCCCGTTGCTGTGCCATCTGATCCTCCGGTTCTTGTCTTCATTGGTCGATGTGGTCGACGTTGCGTCGATTGCGTGCAGATGCTGGACGGCACCGGGAGTTCGCGGGGCAGCGCGAGAGTTTGGCGTGGGACGTGCAACCCCGATTCGGAAGCGCTCGATACGAGCCGTGCGGTACCGCAAAAATGTTAGTGCAGTGCGGTAGCGACTCCTAATCCATGTATACCCGTAACCGTTCCGAAGATTGGGACGCCGGGTCAGGATGCGTGTTTACCACGAGCGGCTGATCGCGCGGATGGGTGCGCGGCGCTCAAAGCTCGCCGCCCGCCAACACCGTCGCCACGTGCTCGCGCAAGGTCGGCAGCACCGCGCCCTCGAACCAGGCATTGCGCTTGAACCACGCGATATTGCGCGGCGACGGATGCGGCAGCGGCATCACATGCGGTCCAAACTCGGCCCACCTGACGAGCGTTTCGGTCGAGGTCGGGCCAAACGCGTCGCCGAGGCCAAAGCGCTGCGCGTATTGTCCGATCAGCAGCGTCAATTTCACCGAACGCATTTGCGCGAGCAATTCGCGGTGCCAACGGCCGGCGCACTCGGGCCGAGGCGGCAGGTCGCCGCTCGCGCCGCGGCCCGGAAAACAGAAGCCGATGGGCACGATGGCGAATCTGGAAGCGTCGTAGAAGGTCGTGTCGTCGACGCCGAGCCATGTCCGCAGACGCGCGCCGCTCGCGTCGCTCCACGGCACCCCCGACGCATGCACGCGCGCGCCTGGCGCTTGCCCGATGATCAGAATGCGCGCCCGCGTGGACGCCGCGAGCACGGGGCGGGGCGCGTGCGGCAGCATGGGTGCGCACAGCGTGCAGGCGCGGATGTCGCGAAGCAGCGTGTCGAGTTTCGACGGACGTTTGGTGCTAACAGCCATAAAGCGGTGCGAGGTGACTGGTGCGCAGTCGTGTCGTGAGTCGGCTCAGGTCTGCGCCTGAGCCGGATAGATCAGCGTGCCGTCGGCCTGGGCCTCGGCGCCCGGTGTCATCGTGGCGGCGTTCGTGTGATGTGCGTCCATGATGTGCAGCACGGTTTCATCGTGCATCAGCAGATAGTCCGTAATGATACGCCGGTGGCAGCGCCACCAGACCGCCTCCGAGCACATGATCGCGCAGCGCTGCCGATGACCGAGCGTCAGAAGTTGCGCCAGTCCCTCGCGGAACGCGTCGCTCATTGCATAGTCGGCATAGTTGCGAAAGGCCGGATGCGTCCAGTACGCATTCGGCGACGGCGCGTCAACCTTGCGCCTGCTGCGGCGTCCGCCGAGCGCGGCGAGATGCATGTAGTCGATATGTTCCGGTGCGAGCGAGGCGGGCAGCGTGTCGCGATTGAACTGCGGGTTGGTCCGCGAGCGCGGGATGCTGCGCACGTCGACGAGCAAGGCGATCTGCTCGCCTTTCAGTAAGTCGACGAATTCCTGCAACGGACGCGTCGAGTGGCCGATCGTGAAAAAAGGGCGTTTCGTTTCCATGCGTGCTTCGCCGGCGCCGATAGCGGCAACGATCCCGACAGATTTACAACGTGTGGCGCAGTAACGTCAACTGTGTCCCGATTCAGGTGTTGCACGTGTCATGCCTGACGAGCGCGCGTATCCACGCGCTCGCGAATCGCAAGACCCCGGGGAGACAAGCCGGGTAGCCATCATTCCGGTATCGAATGCAACCTTGCTCCCGCGAGTCGGAGTTGCAACAATGCACCCGCGACGGCGCCCGCGCCGCACGCAGTCGCCCGCGCATTCTCTTTCGACCCGCTTGCACCATGACCGACGGCCTGCCCAATCCCCAACGTGCGTTTGCGTACATCGCGATCGCCATCGCGATGACGATGTCGGTGCTCGACACCTCGATCGTCAACGTCGCGCTGCCCACCATCAGCAACGACCTCGCGGTATCGCCCGCAAACGCGATCTGGGTCGTCAACGCGTATCAGCTGGCGATCACGGTGTCCTTGCTGCCGCTCGCGGTGCTCGGGGACAGCCTCGGCTACAAACGGGTCTACTGCTACGGACTCGCGCTTTTCACGCTGGCGTCGTTCGCCTGCGCGAATGCGCACACGCTGCTGGTGCTTGCGGTCGCTCGCGTGTTTCAGGGCTTCGGCGCGGCCGGCATCATGAGCGTGAATATCGCGCTGGTGCGCTTCGTTTTCCCGAAGGCACGGCTTGGCGTCGGCGTCGGCTATTCGTCGCTGGTGGTGGCCGTTTCGTCGGCGGCGGGGCCGAGTATCGCGTCGGCGATTCTGTCGGTCGCGCACTGGCAGTGGCTGTTCCTCGTCAACGTGCCGCTCGGCGTGCTGGCGCTGTCGATCGGCGCGCGCACGTTGCCCGCGACGCCGACCTCGGGGGCTCGCCTGAGCGGCCTGAGCGTCCTGCTCAACGCGCTCACATTCGGCCTGCTGATCTCCGGTCTCGCGGCATTCAACCAGGCGGGCGCGACGCAGCGCGGCGCCGTGATGGTCGCGATCGCCTTGGTGGCCGGCGTGCTGTTCGTGCGACGCGAAAGCCGGCTCGCGACACCGATGCTGCCCATCGACCTGCTGCGCATGCCGGTGTTTTCACTGTCGATGGCGACGTCGATCTGCTCGTTCGCGGCGCAGACGATGGCGTACATCATGCTGCCGTTCTACTTCGAGCAGACGCTGAAGCTGTCGGAAACACAGACAGGCATTCTGATGACGCCGTGGCCGCTCGTGACCGCGTTGATCGCACCGGTCGCGGGCCGGCTGTCCGATCGGTGGGCGCCGGGACGCATCAGCAGCGTCGGGCTCGTCGTGTTCGGGTGCGGACTCGCGATGCTCTGCCAGCTCGGCGAGACGGCGACGCGTTTCGACATCGTGTGGCGGCTCGCGGTCTGCGGCCTCGGCTTCGGTATCTTTCAGTCGCCGAACAACCGCGTGATCATCGGCAGTGCGCCGCGGCATCGCAGCGGCGGCGCGTCCGGCCTGCAATCGATGGGTCGTCTGCTCGGCCAGTCGAGCGGCGCGGTGGCGGTGTCCATCGTGTTCGGACTCGTGCATGGCCAGCACCTCACGTTGATTGCCGGCATTGCCGCGGCGCTCGCGTTGATCGCGGCCAGCGTGAGTTCGGTGCGGCGTATGACGGAGCACAGCGACGCCCCGCCGGAACAGCAGGCTACGCCAACGCGGTCGGTCTCCGAGCGTTGACGCGGCTGCGGCGTCGTTCTGCCGCCCATACGCCTACGCGAGATTCGAAGGCGCCGCCTTCAGCACGTCGACGTGCTTCGGAATCAGGCCGAGATCGAGGAACGTATCGGCGATCTGTTGCTGCTCGCCGAGAATCGCGCGGGTAATCGGCTGCGTGCCGAACTGCTGACGCTGCACCGCCACGTCCACGACCTGCTTCGGCAGACCCCATAGCCGCGCGAGTTCGCTGGCGAGCTGATCCTTGTTCTGCTTGCCCCACTGATCGACCTTGTCGAGTTCTTCGATCAGGATCCGGACTACGTCGGGATTGTTCGCCGCATAACTCTGCGACGAGAAGTAGAATCCCCGATTGCCGACTACGCCGCTTGCATCGGCAATCACGCGAGCTCCGAGCGATTGCTCCGCCGCGGCGAAGAAAGGATCCCAGATGACCCACGCGTCGATCGACGCCCGCTCGAACGCGGCGCGTGCATCGGCGGGCGCGAGGAACACGAGCTTTACGTCGCCGTATTGCAGGCCATGCTGACGCAGTAGTTTGACGAGAAAGTAGTGGACGTTGCTGCCTTTGTTGAGCGCGATCCGTTTGCCCTTCAGGTCCGCGACCGAGCGGATCGTCGATTGCGGCGGCACCAGCACCGCTTCCGACCGCGGCCGCTTGACGGTCGCCGCCACATAGGCCAACCGTGCGCCGGCGGCCTGTGCGAAGATCGGCGGTGCTTCGCCGACGTCGCCGAAATCGATCGAGCCGACGTTCAGTGCTTCCAGTTGCACGGGGCCCGCCGCGAACTCGGTCCATGTAACCGATACGTGCAGCGGCGCGAGCCGTTTTTCGAGGGTGCCGCGGCCCTTCAGCAGATTCAGGTAACCCTTCTGATTGCCGACGCGCAGCGTGCGCGCGTTGCCTTGCGCGAACGAAAGCGGTGCTGCCGCGGCCGCTGCGGCGCCGAGCGAAAGTTTCAGGAAGGTGCGGCGGTCGTGGAGCGTTCTGTTAATGGACATGACGGACGATACGATCAGGAGGGCAATGAAGAAGGCAGGAAGCGCGGCGGCCGAGGCGCCGCGGCGTGAGTCGTGCGTTGTTCGTGCGTCAGGTTAGTGCTGGGGCGCGCCATCCCATGCCGGCAGCGTGGCGCCGTGATAAACGGTCAGGATCGCCGCGGCGACGTTGGTCTGCTGGTAGCTGTCGACGATCGCCTTCACCCACACAGCGTTCGCGTCTTTCGCGTTGACCGCGATGAAGTTGCGGTACGGGTTGCCCGGCACTTTCTCCTGCGCGATGCGTTCCTGCGGAATCTTGATGCCCGCTTTGATCGCCCAGTCGGTATTGACGACGGCAGCGTCGAGGTCGCCAATCGCGCGGCCGACGATGCCGGCGTCGAGTTCCTTGATCTGGACGTGCTTCGGATTCTCCGCGATGTCGCGCGCGGTCGGCAGCAGGCCGACGTCGGGGCGCAGCTTGATCAGTCCATTCGCCTGCAGCAGAAGCAGCGCGCGGCCTTCATTGCTCGGATCGTTCGGCACGCCGATCGCCGCGTCCTGCGGCAGCGCCGCGACCGATTTCACCTTGCGCGAGTAGAGACCGATCGGCTGCAGGTAGGTATAGCCGACCGGCACGATCCGATAGTGGCGCGCCGCGATCTGCGCGTCGAGATACGGCTTGTGCTGGAACGAATTCGCATCGAGGTCGTGTTCCGCGAGCGCTTCGTTCGGCTGCGTATAGTCGGAGAAGGTCGTGATCTTGACGGTGACGCCCTGCCTGGCGGCATTGGCCGCGACCGCACGCCACACGTCTTCGTCCTCGCCGGACATGATGCCGACTCGCACCGTTTGTCCCGCCGCGAGCGCCGGTTGCGCGCTGACGATGCCGCATGTAACGAGAACCGAGAGGAGTGCGGCCTTGAGCGCTTTTGTCGTAGCCATGTTTTGAAAAGAGATCGAAGTGTAGGTCCGGAGATCGTAGAGAGGCGCTCGGTAGTGCACAAATAATATCGAGCGCTATCGTTATCGCGCTTGAGCGTAAGCGGCGGTACGACGTGCATGGCGCTGCTGGAATAAGCCAAGCGCGATCGCCGCGCTGGCATGAAGCGAGCCGCAGCGGGGTTGGCGGATGCCGGATCGTGCGAATGTCCGCTGGCGCGGTTTTCGTTTCAGGTTGCGTGCCGGAACAGATGTGCGGGCTCGCGTGCGTCGTCCGTCATTTGTTCTGGAAAGGCAGCCGGTTCTAACCAGGCGGCGGCGGGGAGGGGGCTATGGGAGCCGAAATGGAGGCGCTGTCTGGCAGACCGCGACGGCAGGCGGTCTTCAGAAGCAAGCGCATCAAGCCCGCGGCGGCAACAGTGCCGAAAGCAGCCGGCGCAACTGCGCCAATTCGCTTGCCGTCAGCCTTTCAGTGAGAACGCGCTCGACCTGCTCGACGCGCGGACGCAAGGCCGAGAGCTGCTTCTTACCGGCAGTGGTGAGAAACAGCACATAACTGCGCTTGTCGACAGGATCGTCGGCGCGCTCGATCTGGCCGTTGCGCACCATGCGTGCAACGAGATCGGCAATCGTCGAACGATCCACGTCGAGTTTGTCTCCGAGTTGCCGCTGACTGACGCCAGGCGTCTCGTGCAAGACCTCGAGCGCCGCGTACTGCACGCTCGTGATCTCCGCGGAAACCTCGCTCAGCCAGACCGCTGCATGGCGCTGTTGGGCACGGCGCACCAGGCTGCCAGTAAATTTGGGGAGCGCGCCGGCGTCTTCGGGTTTGATCGGCAATTTCGGAGGTTTGGGTTTCGTTGTGGTTTAACGCACGCGAAAGATGGGCCGAAAGAAGGCGTTCAACTCCGCATACGCATTCAATGGGAGAACATGGGCCACGTATTGATCGGGACGTACCACGACGAGTGCGCCTTGTTCGCGATCGATGCCGCGCTCGTCGAAGATATCAGCCGTCGCGTCGCTCGTAAATGCCTTTTCGTAGTCGATGAGGCCGTGGCGGCCCTTGCGCGGCAGCAGGAGGGCGGGGACGTCTTCGAGGCGGACTTCGCGATGCGGCTGTTGCAGCACCGCGCGCAGATCGAGAACGCTGTCCACGTCGGCGTCCTTCGGCGTGAAGAGCCTCAAAACGGAATCGGGCGACTTGTCGAGATGCTCGCACAGCGCATCCAGCGCACGACGCGACGCGTCCGCGAAAGCGTACAGGCGCCAGCGGCCGTCCGCTTGCGCGGCATGCCCTAGATGGAACGGTTTTGCATCAGCGAGGCGAACGACAGGCGACGAGTGAAAGCGCGTACCGATCGCAAAGCCTTTGGCGAGCGCTTGATGCGTCGCTTCACCGGTCAGGGTGGCCGGCCGGTAACGCGTTGCGACGCCAGCCGTGTAGCGGCCAGCGCGAACGAAGTACGCCTGAAGCTCCGCGGGATCGACGCCGCCCGCCTCGGGCCGGTTGGGATCCTTCGGCGGCGCGGCCATCATCGCCGACCATTCCTTGTCGAAATCGATCAGCTCCTGCGCAATAGGTTGGCGCTCGTCCGAATACGTGCGCAACAGAGCGGCGTCGCTGCGGCCCTCCAGCACCGCGCCGAGCTTCCAGCCGAGATTGAAGCCGTCCTGCATCGACACGTTCATGCCCTGACCCGCTTTGGCGCTATGCGTGTGGCAGGCGTCGCCCGCGATGAACACACGAGGCTCGCGCGAAGTGCCGTCGGCGGCGATGGCATCGTCGAAGCGGTCGGTGAGGCGCTGCCCGACCTCATAGACCGAGAACCACGCCACTTCTTTTACGTCGAGCGTATAGGGATGGAGGATGCGCTGCGCCGTCTCGATGATGCGATCGACCGTGATCTGCTTGATGCTGTCGCGGTTCTCCGGGGTGACATCGCCGAGGTCGACGTAGAAGCGGACCAGATATCCGCCTTCACGCGGAATGATCAGCAGGTTGCCCCTGCTCGCGGACTGAATCGCCGCTTTCAGCCGGATGTCCGGAAAGTCGCTGACCGCCAGCGCATCCATCACGCCCCACGCATGGTTGGCCGCGTCACCGCGCAGCGTTTGTCCGATGGCGGTACGTACGCGGCTGCGAGCGCCGTCGCAACCGACGACATAGCGCGCACGCACGGACACGGTCTCGTCGAGCCGCGCGGGATCGGTATGGCGCAGCGTGACCAGCACCGGGTATTCGTGCGTATCGTCGCGCTGAACGTCGACCACTTCGAGGCCGTAGTCCGGTTCGATCCGTCGCGCGGAGCGGCGCATCACGTCGAGCAGATATTCCTGGATGCGGGCCTGATTGACGATGACGTGCGGAAATTCCGAAAGGCCTGTTTCGGTATCCTGAACTCGGCCGGTACGACTGATCGCGCCGCGGTCATTTGCATCAGGTCGCCAGAATACTGTTTCATTGACCCAATAGGCTTCTTGCAGCAGGCGGTCACTGAGGCCGAACGCATTGAACATCTCGACGGTACGGCACGCCACGCCATCGGCCTGACCCATCTGCAACGGTCCGTCGCGACGCTCGACGACGCGCGTGCTGATCGACGGGAATTGCGACAGCTGCGCCGCCAGTACGAGTCCGGCAGGGCCGCTGCCGACGATCAGCACGTCGACCGTCTCGGGCATCTGCGCCGCATGCGCATTGCCGATGACTGGCTCGATCGTCGGATCGCCGACCCGGAAACCGTTGAGATGAAATTGCATGACGTCCTCCTCCGTTCAGTAGATATTTGCTGAACGCGAATATACTCCGTACACCAACCATTTTGAAGTGCTTCGTGGGAGGATGGATGTTTACCCTGGTTCGGTAGAGCGCTCGTGGACTTTCGGGAACGGCTGTTTCAATGACCGTGCCAATGGCCCCCATGGCCACCCCAGTAGCCGCCAATGCCGATGCCGAGGCTCACGGAGGGCGCGACGTAATACCCGGGGGCATAGCCATAGGCGGGCGCTGGCTCATAACCGTAGCCAGAGCTGGGCGGCGGCGGGGCGACGACGCAGCCCGCCAGGCCGACTGCCACGATGATTGCAAAGAGTAGTCTGGTCATGATCGTTTTCCTCCAATGATTGAGGAGACGCAAGATTCAGTCCAGCCGTCTTCTGCCACCATGTCGACAGTGTCGTCCTCGGCAATGGCACCCAGAAACTCAGCGTCAGCGATGCACGTCGTTAATCACGGATGACCTCGCGCAGCACATGACGCGTGTCGAGCTGTTCGGACAGGCACTCGCTGACCCATTCGCTCATCTGCTGGAAAGAGGGATCGTTGGCCATTTCTTCGCCGAACTCGCGCAGCAACAGCAGGTCGACCACGGCACGAAAGAACTGCCGCTCGTCGTCGACACCTGCCGCGCGTAACGTGTCGATCCGCGTTCGAATCGCATCAGGCAGACCTTCGGCAGTCGGCGGTGGTCCGCCAGGCTGCATGGAAGATGCCCCCTTGCGGCCGGAGGCCGTCCGTTCGCCCCGCTGCTCCTTTTCGGCGAGTTGTTGCCGTAGCACCTGCATTGCCTGATTGAGCGTCGAAATGGGGTCCATGGCGCGGCCGCGAATCAGTGACGGGTCTGATTGTTCTGATAGCCCGACAGCAGCAGATGGTCGTGTTGCGCCGCGGAGCCTTCTTTCGCCTGATCCGCAGGCTCGGCCGCGGCGGTCAATGTCGCGATCAGCGCGCCGACATAGGCGTTGATCAACGGATACTGCTGATTGAGCTCCATGCCGAGATTGAGCTTGTCGAGCGCGTCATCGAACTGATCGTCGGCAAACCTCAGCAGCCCATCTTTGAGCACGCGCAGTGCGTCGTACTCAGCCAGGCGATCGAGTGGCAACCAGCTTCGCGACGCCTGCGCGACGAGCCCGTTTTGCAGTTCGAGAAGCCCCAGCATGAAGCGGGCGACGTGAAGATCCGGTACGAGCGTCAACGCCTGAACGAAATCAGTACGCGCTTCGCCGTGTCGACCCTGGTTGGCGTACACCGAGCCGCGCAGGAACCACAGGCGTGCATCGAGCGGCCAGCCAGCGAGCGTCTCGTTCAGCACATCGAGCGCATGTTCATCGGTGCCCTGCATCGCGGAGAGGACGGACGACATGACGCCATCGTTGCAGTGCGTAGGAGAATCGTGTTCATGAGTCATAGTTCTAGCCAGTGATATGCAGATGCTGGGTATTGCCGAGCAGGTTGCGCAGATCGAGCAGCGCACCGCGATGCAACTGTGAGATGCGGCCCTTGGTTACGCCGAAAATGTCGGCGATTTGCTCGAATCCCAGTCCATGAAAATAATGGTAGCGGATAATCTTCTGCTCGCGCGTGGATAATCGTGCGACGGCCGAATGCAGTTGCTCCGTTGTCTGCCTCCAGGCGATGATTTGATAAGCGGTTGCATACGGCGCGGCCTGTGCGGCGGATTCCTCGACGATGCCGGTATCGTCGAGCATGAAGCCGATCGCAAGGCCCGCGGCGAGCGTCGCGAGAGCCTGGAACGTATCGGACTGCTTGCTCGCGCGAGCGGGCGCTTCTAGTGATGCAACACGCTCGCGCCGTATCCGTTTGCGCAGCGCGATTTGTTCCTGCGCATCGCTCAGGCGCTGTACGCCGGTCAAAACGTTGCCTCTGAGGCGTGGGGTGCAGAAGGTGCGAAACGACACGCCGCGCCCGGATTCGAAGCGGTCGATTGCTTCGAGCAGACCGACGCAGGCAAGTTGCAGAAAGTCCTTGAACTCGACGTCGTCGCGGTGCCGGCCTGCGTATAGTTGCGCCGCGAGCGCCTGTGCGTAGGGCAGAAAGTGCGCGAATACGGCTTCGCGCGCTTGCGGACCGCTTTCGTCGCGTAGCGCTGCCCATAGGCTCTCCTCCAATGCGGACGCCGCGGCGCCACCGTGGGTCTCGTCGGCATTCGCATACTCCGCCGGCAAGTTCATTTGAAGCTACCCAGCACGCCGCGCAACACGAGGCTCCAGCCGTCCACCAGCACGAACATCAGCACTTTGAGCGGCAATGAGATCGTTGCGGGCGGCACCATCAGCATACCGAGCGACAGCAGCACGCTCGACACGACGAGGTCGATCAGCAGGAACGGCAGCAGGATCACGAAGCCGATCTGAAACGCAACGCGTAATTCGTTGAGGATGAACGCGGGCGTCAACTGCACCAGGCTGACGTCGGCCGGCGTTTGCGGCAGCGCCTGTTGCGACATCTCGTACATCAGCCTTAGCTCATCCTCGCGCACCTGGCGCAGCATGAAATCGCGAATCGGCGCGGTACTGCTGTCGAGAGCGTGAGCGAGGTCGATCTGGCCGTGCATGAATGGCTGCAGCGCGTCGTGATTGATCACCTGCAGCGTCGGCAGCATGGCGAATGCCGTCAGGAACAGCGCGAGGCTGATCAGCACGGGTGTCGGCGGCGTTTCCGGCATGCCAAACGCGTGCCGGATCATCGACAGTACGATCGCGATGCGGATGAATGCCGTCATCGACACGATCAATGCAGGGGCGACGCTGAGTAGCGTGAGCAGCGTCGCAATGCGTACCGCTTCAGATACGCCCTTACTGTCCGCGATGACTCCGGATGCGGAACCGGAGAGCGACAGCATGCCTGCGTCACCGCTGTGCGCGATTGGCGCGATGGGCGCAGCGTCGACGAATCCGGCATACAGGCACAAGACTCCTGGCAGCAGCGCGATCAGCCAGCGCCACGCGTGAAACCGACTTCGTTGCATCATGCTTTGCGCGCTCCGTCAGGTCGATCGCGCGCGTCCAGCAGCTTGACACCGGTTGCATCCGAGGCGAGCAGGACGACGCGGCTATCGTATTCGATCAGATGAAGCGTCGTGCGCGGGCCCAGACGCAGCGATGCGGCTGCGGTGATCCGCGGCGCGAGGCTCGACGACGAACCGCACGCGCCGACCCGATGGCTTCGCCGCAAAAGCAGAATCGCAACGATACCAAGCGCGATGCAACACACGAGTGTGATGCCGACGCGCATGACGTCGACCCCCGCGAGTGCGAGGCCGGTTGCCGATAACGCATGTTGGCCTGCGGTCGCGTCGCTTGCGCCTTGCAGCCATGAGGCCGGGGTTGAAACGGTCATGGGTGCGTCGAGATTTCAGTGATTCGAATGCCGAACTGCTCACCAAGCGCGACGATCTCGGCGCGCGCAACGCGCTTGTCATTGAGCAACACGTCGACGGCATCGCCGAGATGACGATCGAGTTCGACCACAGCGCCGGATTGCAGCGCCAGCAGTTCCTTGATCGACATCTCGGCTGAGCCGAGGCGGATATCGACGGTGACCTTCACTTCTTCGAGCAGCGCCAGCTGCGGGCGTGTCGTGTTGCGGTCGTCGTAGACCGGTTCTTGTTCGGGAAGATCGACACGCATGACGAGCGGTCGGTTGGGTGGGGTACTCAGAGTCATGGGGTATCGGGCCCGGCTATCGAAGTGAGTTGAATGGATAATTTGCCGCCGCGTTGTCCAGGCGTGCCGGCGGCGATGGGGGTGAGTCGTCCGCAATCGGACTGCGCCAACAGCAACGGGATCGGCTCGGAAATCGTCTGGTCGAGTCGGATGACGTCGCCAACGGCGAGCGTGGCCAGTTGCGGCACGCTCAGTTCGCACTGCCCGAGCATCGCCCAGAGCGATACGCGGCTCGATTCGACGGCCGTGGTGCGACGCGTGGTGGCCGGTGAGTTCGCTCCATGAACCGTCGGCTTGCTGACGGGCAAACACGACCACAGCGCCGGCGCGCCGCAGACGAGCGTCAAGACGGTCTCGCCGCTCGTGTTCCGTATTCGGAAGCAGGCGCCGCCAAAACGAAGACGCGGTGTATCGGTGTTTCCTGTCGTACGGACGCGGGCAGCGGACTGTTGCCCAGGAGATAACGCCGCACCGATCGCATCGAGCAGTTCGTCGACAAGCTGCTTGCCGACGTCCGCGAGCAGGGGCGCGCGAGCGTCGTCGGTCAGGGCGAACGTCTTCGGCAGATCGAGCGTCTCGTTGACCAGCATGACGATCTGCCGAGGCTCGGTGAATAGCCAGACGTGGTCGCCGATTGACCACGACTCGCATTGGCCCGAAGGCGGCGCGCTGTCGAACGGATCGAGCAAGTCCACGGCTTCGACAGTGAGCTCGGGCGCGGCCAGCCACGCCTGCCGCCACGGATCGATTGCGCGCGCAAACCACGCCGCGCCGGCTGCGAGATCGCGCGCGCCGAGCGGCCGCCAGCGGATTGGCACGACGCTCATCCCTGACCTCGCATCTGGAACAGCTGCATGATCATTTCGTTGGCGGTACTGATAACCTGCGACGACGCCTGGAAGCCGCGCTGAATCAGGATCAGTTGACCAAACTCCGTCGATAGATCGACGTTCGACGCCTCGGTCGCGCCCGCGAGCAGTTGCCCAACGCCCGCGCCATTGCTGGTGCGACATTGCGGCGGCGACGCGTGCGACGCATCGAATAGACCATTCCCCTGTTGCACCAGTTGCTGCGGATTCGCAAAGCTCGCGAGCGCGATCGTGCCGAGCTCATCGGTTTGTCCGTTCGAGTATTGCAGCACCAGTCGCCCATCGACGTCGACGTTCATCGACGACAACGTACCGGTCCCATAGCCGTCCTTGTCCGACACACGCAGGCTCGAGAAGCTGCCGGCGGAGAAGCCGGTGACGCCGGTCGAGAAATCGAGTGTGACGGTGAGCGGCGGCGCGTCGGCGGAAGTCAGCGTGAAGTCGATCCGGTCGCGTCCGGGCTCGGGAATACCACCGTTGAACTGCAGCGTGCCCTGCTGGACCGGTATGTTGTTTTCGTCGGAGACGGTCACCTGCCAGCGCCCGGGAACGATGCTCGAATCGGGCGCGAACGCGATTGTCAGCGTGTGCTTGCCGCCGTTCGCGTCAAAGACGTCAACGTCCGGAATCGAGAAGCTGGTCGAACCCGTCGACAGATTGTCGGAAAACCTGATCACCGTCGTCGCCTGCGGTGGGCTGATCTGTTTGCCGGCGAGCGAAATCGGACCGAGGCTGCCCGATGCGCTCAAGGCCGCGAGTTTCAATCCCGTCGCCTTGTCCTCGATAAAGCCGTCGTTGCCGACCGCGAACTGACCGGTGCGGGCGTAACGTGCGGTGTCACCGTCGAGCAGCGTCAGAAAGCCCTTTCCCTGAATTGCAAGATCGAGCTGGCCGTTACTCACGCGCAGATCACCCTGCGCGAAATTCAACGACGAGTAACCGTACTCGACGCCGCTGCCGAATTGCATCGTGTTCATCGCGCCTGGTTCGCCCCGCGCGAACTGCTGGCCGTAATACAGATCGGCGAACCCCGGCGTCGAGGTCTTGAAGCCCGCGGTGTTCAGGTTCGCGACGTTATTGCTGATGGTTTGCAGGCCCTTCGCGTACGCCGTCAACCCGCTCATGCCGATGTAAATGCTTTCCAGCATGGAAACTCTCCTTTAAGAACCACTCGTCTGGCGCACTGCGACGATCTGCGAAATATTGGCGTTCGTCAGAAATTCGCCGCTCTCGGTTTCGATCGTCAATTGCGGCTGAGAATCCTTGAACGACAAGCTCTTCACGATGCCGCTCAGCAGCGCCGTGTCGGTCTGCACGTCGACGTTGCGGCCGAGCAGGCCGAGCGTCTGCGTGGCTGACTGGACCGACAGCAGGTCGTCGATCTTGTCCGTGATCTGGCGTGTCTGTTCGAGCGACGTGAACTGCGCGAGCTGCGACACGAACTCGAAGTTGTCGACCGGCTTTAGCGGGTCCTGATAGGTGAGCTGCGTCAGGATGATCTGCAGCAGCGATTGCATGTCGAGACCGATCGAATCGATGCGGTTGCCGACGTCGCTGCTCGAGCTGATCGGATTAGTGGCCATGAGCGATGCCTTGCGATGTAGTCGGAATGTGTTCGACGCCGTTGACGACGACTCGCACGGCGCGCGGTACGGCGCGGCGCAGCTCGTCGAGGGCGCGCTGGGCGCGGGCGTCGGGTTCGTCCGCGTTCGTGATCGCATGGTTGATGCGTAATGCGATCGACACGCCGGCTTCGCCGGTCATCACGGTCAGACGATAGGGCGTTGGCGCGCTCCCGGCGCTGGCGCCGCTCTCGGTATTAGCGGCCTTAGCGGCTCGTGAGGCGATCGATGCGGCGGACGAAGTGATACGAGCGGCCCTGTACGGTACGGCCTGTTGGCGCGACAGTGCGTCGTGAACCGTGCTGCCCGATGCTGAGAAAGACGAACTGGCGACCGTGACCGGCGACCTGGTGACGTGCCCGGCGTGAGCGCCATCGTGGTCAGGGAGCGCAGGCTCGGTGTCGCGCGCATGCGATTCGGCATCGATGCGAGCGGATCTCGCCGATGCACAGCCGCGCGGCTCGCTCGCATGGTCAACGGACCTATCGGGAGCATAGGAGCAGGCGTCGAATGCCGGCGAGTTGTCGTAACGTTCCGCTGGCGTGCGTCGCTGTCGTGCGGGCGTAGGATCTTCGTTCAACGCGCCGGCCTTCGCGCCCGACCACATGACTTTCTCCATCACCCGCAATACCTGATCGAACGCCGCGTGCCTGGCATCGGGCTTGGGCGAACTTGCTGTGGACATCGGCGCATTGCGCCACGTTGGAAATACGGTGAGCTTCATTGGCGCTCCTCCCGCGACAGATACATGTCCTCGATCCGGCTCGCACGCTGCTCGTCGCGCTGAAGTTCGAATTGCCGCTCGACCCTGGCGGCCACGCCGCAAGCGTGCTCGGTTTGCTGTTCGTGGCGCGCCAACACGGCGCGCTGTCGTTCGACACGGCTTGCGGCATCGCGTGTGTCCTGTTGCGCGTGCAGATGGGCGGCGCGAGCCGAGGCGAGCGCGCCTGCCCAATTGGCCGCGAGCGCAGGCGACAAGCCGTCCGGCGCCTGCAACGCGTCGCGCCATTGCGCGACATGGGCGTCGAGGCTCGCACAAAGCGATTGTTCGCGTACGTGGCTGCGCTGATGGAGTTGAATGACTCGCACGGTATCCAGGCGCGCGCGTTCCAGTTGCAGTCGACGCAAGTCGGCGATCTCTCGTGCCGTTTCAAACTGGTGGCGTTTTTTCATGAATGACTCGTCATGCAACTTCCCGAAGCAAAGCAGCGAGCGCGTTGATGGTCGTCGCGCGCGGCGTCGTCGCATCAGGGGCCTGACGCAGAAAATCGATTAGCGCGGCGCGCTGTTGCAGCGCGCGATCGAGCGCCGGGTTGCTGCCTGGCGCGTAAAGCCCCGATTCGACGAGCGTGCGCGACGCTTCGTACGCTGCAAGCTGCGCGACGGCTTCGGCGGCGAGCCGCCGTTCGTTGGGCTCAGCGACGTACTGCATCACGCGGCTAATGCTTCTCGGCACCTGAATCGCCGGGTAGTGACCCTGTTCGGCGAGTTCGCGCGTCAACACGATATGGCCGTCCAGCAGCGCGCGCATCGTCTCGGCCATCGGATCGTCGATGTCGTCGGTCTCGGTGAGCACGGTCATCAGCGCGGTGATCGCGCCACTGTTCCTGATTGCGCCGCACCGCTCGACGATTTTCGGCAGCGCGGCGAACACGCCCGGTGTGTACGCGCGAACGGTCGGCGGCTCGCCGGCGGCGAGGCCGATCTCGCGCAGCGCGAGCGCATAGCGCGTGACCGAATCGAGAAGCAGCAGCACGTGCGCGCCCTGCGCACGAAAATACTCGGCGAGCGACAGCGCCACCTGCACGCTGCGGGCGCGCATCACGGCAGGCTGGTCGGAGGTTGCGACTACCATCGTGGAGCGGGCGCGCGCGCTGTCGGACAGCGCACGCTGCCAGAACTCCTCCGCTTCGCGGCCCCGCTCGCCGACGAGGCACAGCACGCAGACGTCGGCTTCGACGTGGCGCGCGAGGCTCGCGAGCAGGGTCGTTTTGCCGACGCCGCTGCCCGCAAAAATGCCCACGCGCTGGCCGACGCCAAGCGTTAGCAGGCCGTCGAGCGCGCGAATGCCGGTCTCCAGCGGCTCGACCGGCGAGAGGCGATCGAGCGGCGGCGTGCAGACGCCGGCGAGCGGCCATGAGGCGTCGTTCGCGGGAAGCGGTGCACCGCCGTCGAGCGGCCGGCCCAGGGGATCGACGACGCGTCCGAGCCAGCGTGGCCCAACGGGGATCGTTGCTCCCACTCGCATCGCGCACACCGGGTCGCCAACGCAGATCCCTGCCGTCGACGTGTACGGCGCCAGCGTGACGCGGCCCACCTCGACCTTGACGACTTCCGCCTCGCATTGCTGCGGACCCGGCGCGCCGAGTGAGCAGCGCGAGCCGAGCGGCACGCCGGGTCCGTCCGCTTCGACGAACGTCGGCATTACGCGCGTGATCGCGCCGACCCGGGTCGCCGGATCGACCTGACGCATTGCGGCAAGATAGCGGTGGAGCGAGGGACGGTCAGTCATCGGCGCGAAGTTCGTCGAGCGTGCGATTGAAATGCGAGAGCTGCCGCGGCAGGCTCACGTCGAGGCGGCCGAGTGTCAGATCGATCAGGCACGCGCCGGCAGCCAATTGCGGATCGGCGTCGACCGTCAGTGCGGTATCGCGCGTGAGCGTGGCGAATGCGTCGCGCAGCGCATCGGCGTCAGGAAAGTCCTTCGCGGACACGCGCACGCCGATCGCCGACCCCGCCGCGATCTGCGCGAGATGATGGCGCGCGGTTTGCACGACGAGCGCCGCACACGCAGTGGTGTCGCCGAGGGTTTTCCGCAGCGCGGCTTGTGCGACATCGAGCGCGAGGCTTTCGACTTCTTGCAGGCGGTCGCGCAACGCAGCGAGCGCCGCGTCGATACCGGCGACGAGTGCTTCGATCCGCTGCACGTGATCGAGCTTGACGCGCGCTACCCCCTTTTCGATGCCTTCTTCGATGCCTCGCTGATAGGCGGCGCGTTCCCGTTCCTCGAAGTCGCGGATTTGCTCGGCATGCGTTTGCGCAAGTTCCGCCAGTTCGCGTCTGAGTTCGTCGATCTGTGCGTCGGTTTGGAAAGCGTGCTGAACTTGCACCGGCACGTGTTCGGACGGCTCGGCGGCTACGGCAACCAGCGTGGCTCGACCGAGCGTCTTGCGTCCGCTGCCCAGCGTGACCTGCGCGGCTTTCAGCAGCAGACTCATGCGGACCGCCCCATCCAGCGGCGAAGCTTCTGGTGGAGCCGCAATGGTTCGACCTGCGGCGGCTTGCCGTCATCATCAGAGATATCGCCGAGTTGCGCGCTGGCTGTGAGCGCCGCGGCCTGCAACGCCGTACGCGCGCGCTCCGTGATGTCATATGCACGACCATGTGACGCGAGCATTGCGCGGCGCTCGGGCGGCAACGCAATGATCATGGCCTCGCGGGTCGGTGCGTTCACGCAAGACATCAACCGGCAAAGCAGTTCATGCGGCAAGGTCTCGGCGAAACGCGCAAGCCGTGATGCGGAGAGTCGCGCGTCTTCAGGCGAATGGCCGTCGCTGGCAATCGCAACGCGGTCATCTGTCGCCGGGGCCGTCATCGCCGCCACCAGATTTCCGGGTGCGACGCGCGCGGCGTCAGCGAGCAGCGGTCGCAAGCGCGCGCGCTCGTCGTGCGAGAGCGCGCTCCAGATCGCCTCGATATCGTCGATCGCAAGCCTGCTCAGATCGGCAACCGCGCGCCTCAGACAGCGTTCGCGCGATGCGTCGCGCTCAGGCGTGGCCATGCTGCTCTCCTTCTTCGGCGAGCAGCGCACGCAAGCGCAGCACGTAGGCTTCGCGCTGATGCAGACTCAAAGCACGTGACGACGAGCGACGGGAAGCACGACGCCGGCGCATCGCGAGCAACGCACCAATGATGCCGACGAGCAACAGGGCAGAGCAAACGCCGGCGGTCGGATGACTGGCCATCCATTGCGCGAGGTGTTGGACCACAGCCTCCACGCGCCGTGCGTCGGCGTCGCGTGCAGCGGAATTTGCGACGGCCAATGCGACGGGTTCGGATGCGTCGCGAATCGTGGCGCCGGCCTCCAGATCCGCGCTCGCATCGGGCTCGACTGGTGCCGCAACGCCGGCGTTCGCGGGCGTCGTTTGCGCAACCGCACTCGTCGCTACGTCGGCGGAGTGACGCACATAGATAGACAGCACATCACCGCGCGCCGCGTCGAAACCGATTGACGCGCCCAGCATCGCGTTTATGCGTGTCATATCGTCTTGCGGCAAGGCATGGTCGAGCACGATGCCGACTGATAGCCGGCGGATCGAACCGGGTTCCGACACGATCTGCTCGAGACTGCGATCGGTCTTTGTCCCCTCCACGGAGGGCATTGCGGGCAGCGGTGGCGTGCCAGCGGGCGGCAACGCATTTGCGTTTTTCGTTGACGGCAGCGGCGGCGTGGCGCTGGCCGCGCCGTCGGCGTTGACGATGGGCCGGGTGACACCCGACTCGCGCGTCGTGCGCGTCTGCGCGAAGTCAAGCGCCGCGTCGACGCTGACGCTCACATGACCGTCGCCGACCAGCGGCGCAATCTGCGTAAGGATCTTACGTTCGTAGCGTTGCTCGATCGCCTGCTTCAACGTGAAATGCGGGTCGTCGGTCAGCGCGTTTTCGCCGGCTTTCGTGCCCGCGACGCTGCCGCGTTGATCGAGCACAGTGACGTCGTTGGCGGACAGCTCGGGCACCGCGGCGGCCACGAGCCGCTGGATGCCGCGCACCGTTTCGGGAGCGAGCGCCTGGCCGTCGCGCATGAACAGCGCGACCGAGGCCTTGGGCCGCGCCGCATCGCGCCGGAACAGCGACGACTCAGGCAGCGTCAGATGCACGCGCGCGAGGTCGATCTCGTCGAGCGTCATGATCGTGCGCGCGAGTTCGCCTTGCAACGCGCGCTGATAGTTGACCTTCTGCGCGAACTCGGTGAGGCCGAGATCTGAGTTATTGAACAGCTCGAAGCCGACCGCGCCGTGCAGGCGCAGATCGCTGCTCATCAGCTTCAGACGCAGTGCGCGCGTATCGCCGGCGGGCACCAGAATCGCGGAGGTCTCGTCGTCGATCCGGTAGGGTACCTTCTGTTTGTCGAGTTCGGCCACGAGCGCGGACGCGTCCTGCGGCTTCAGATCGCGGAACAGGACCTGATAGCCGGGCCGTGACAGGAAGAACGCGGCTGCCATCGCGCCGCATAGCAGCAGTGATAGCGCGCCGACCATCAAGAATTGCCGCTCGCGCGGCGCATCGGCAAAAAACGACTTGAAGCGGGACATGCTGGCTTCCATTTCAGAGTTGCATCCGCATCAGTTCCTGGTAGCCCTCGACGAGGCGCGAGCGGATCTGCAACGCGAATTGCAGCGATATGCGGGCCTGTTCGAGCGCCATCATCACTTGATGCGGCGGCAGGTCCGCGCCGAGCGCGAAGTCGGCAATCGCTGCATTGGCGGTGCTGACCTGCGTGTCGACCGATTGCAGGCCATCGACGAGTAGAGCGCCGAAGCCGGGTTGAGTGGTCGCGCCGAGGCCTTGCTCCACTTGCGGCGCGAGCGACGGCGCCAGGCCGGTTTGCCACGTTGGCGCGAGAAAGCCCGGTTCGAGCGCGGAGATGACGGCGATGCTCATCAGTGACTCCCCATTTCGAGGGCACGCAGATACATCGAGCGTGCCGCGTTGAACATCACCGTGTTGGCTTCGTACACGCGCAACGTCTGCACCATGAGCGCCATCTCGCCGGCATGATCGAGACCGGCGTAGGACACGAAGCCTTTCGCGTCCGCGTGCGGATGCGACGGGTCGTAGACGAGGCGCGGCGGCGCGTCGACCGTCTCGATGCCATACGTCTGCACGCCCCCGAGCCCATGCGTGGTGGGAAGTCCCGCGGCGCTGTGCGCACCGGGCGTGCCGCCGTTGCCGAGCAGACCGGGGAAGTCCCCTGCGGCCAGGCGCGGCCCCGACACGAGCCGCAGCGGCTGATAAGACGCGCCGCTTGCCGTGCGCGTCGTGCCCGCATTGGCCAGGTTCTGCGCAATGACTTCCATGCGTTGGCGCTCGACGTCGAGTCCGGAGCGCGCAATCGCGAAGATGGAATCGTTCATCGGTTCAGCCTCCGCCTATCGCGAGTTTCTCGATCTGCATCGTGCGATCGAGCATACCGGCCAGCATCGCGTAGCGTGCCGAGGTTTCAGATGCCGTAGCAATTTCGTCGTCGATTCGCACGGTATTCGAGGCGAGCGGCAGCGGCGCGTCGATGCGGGGCGCGACACCCGCGACACGCGCGAGCACGCTGGCCGGCGTGTCGCCGGGGTGCAACGCGGCGGCGTCGCGCAAGGCATCCTCGAACGACACCCGCAGCGGCGTGAAATTCGCCGAGCCGGCGTTGGCCACGTTCTGCGCGGTGGCCGTTTGCCGTGCGAACAGCCCGTCGAGGGCCTTGCCGGCGATGGCGGCGACGAGGTTGATCGTCATAGCGGTTCCTCCTGTTATTGAACGATGATGTCGGCGTGCAACGCGCCCGCCGCCTTGATGGCTTCGAGAATCGCGATCACGTCGCGGGTGCTGACACGACTGCGCGAGAGCGCTTGCACGAGTTCGCCGACCGAGCCGTAGGGGAACGTTGCGGCGACGGTCTGGCCGGGTTCGTCGACGGAAAGATCGCTGTTGCCGATCACGAGGCTGCGCACGCCGCGGCCCGCAATGCCGATCTGCTCGGGTTGCGACGCCGAGTATTCGGTCGTGACCGTCACGCGAATGTCGCCGTGCGAAATCGTGATCGGCGAGATGTGCGTGTCGCCGCCGGCGACCACGGTGCCCGTGCGTTCGTTGATGACGACACGTGAGCCCTGATCGGGCACGACGCCGAGCGTCTCCACGCGCGCTACGAAACTGTTGAGCGCGCTGCCTTCACCGGGCGCGCGGATCTGGACGGTTTCCGCGTCGAGCGAGCGCGCGCTGCTGGCGCCGAACGCCTGGTTGATACGCTGTGCGATGCGCTCTGCCGTGGTCGCATCCGCGTTGCGCAGGACGAAGTTCAGATAGCCGTCCTGCGTGACGAGCTCGGCGCGCACCGGTACTTCGACGATCGCACCTTGCGGCACGGTACCGACCGTCGGATGATTTTTCTGGCGCAGATTGCCGTTGGCGTCGAAGCGGTAGCCGCCGACCGTTATCGGTCCTTGCGCGAGTGCGTACGTCTTGCGGTCGGGGCCGCGCAGCGGCGTCATGATCAGCGTGCCGCCCGACAGGCTGCGTGCATCGCCCATCGACGTGACGTTGATGTCGATCCGGTCGCCGATGTTGGCGGTCGGCGGCAGCGAGGCCGTAATCATGACCATGGCGACGTTGCGGCTCTGGATCTGGTCCTGGGTCAGATTCAGATCGAACTGCGACATCATGTTCATCATGGCCTGACGCGTGGCCTGATTGCGCGGCGTGTCGCCCGAGCCCGCGAGACCCGACACGATGCCGTAGCCGACGAGCATGTTGTCGCGCCAGCCGAGAAAGCGTCCGAGGTCTTTGAGGCGCACTTCATTTGCCGCGTGCGCTGGACCGCTGCCCGCGGCCATCGCGCATACGAGCAGCAGTACGGCCTGGATAACCCGCATCGTGCGAGAAGAGAGCCGCATTACCATAAGCCCAACCATGCGAGAAAGCGGGGAATGAGGCCGGGTCTCGACCGATCGGTGATGAAGCCTTCGCCGACGTAGTCGATCTTCGCGTCCGCGAGGCGGTTCGACTGCACTGTGTTGTTCGCGGCGATGTCGACCGGACGCACGCGGCCTTGCAGATGGATGCGCGTCTTTTCGCCGTTGACGTCGATGGCCTGTTCGCCGGCGACGATCAGGTCACCATTCGGCTCAGTCGCCTCCACACGCGCGCTGATCTGCGCGAGCAAACGGCCCGTGCGCTGGATCTGTCCGCGTCCGCCGTAGTTATCGCCGAGGCCGATCTGCGCAGCATTGCTGCCGGCCCACATCGTCGACACGTTGCCCTGCACAGCCACGTTCGTTTTGGTCGACGTGTCCGCAGTATTGCTCGCGGTCGAGTTCTCATAGACGAGGATCGTGACGATGTCGCCCGGGCGCGAGGCGCGGCGGTCCGAGGTCAGCGACTGGTAGGCGTCGCTGTGGAAGAGGTCGGCGGCGTGGGTGGGCGTGAGCGCGCACCAGGCGATGCCTATCGTTGCCAGCGTTGAACGGATCTTGGGTTGCATGACTGAGTTACTTCGACAGCGAGGTGGTAGCAGGAATGGCCACGATGTCGTGATCGCCTGTCGCGATCATGGTTACGCGGCCACTCGCGCTGTCCGTTAATGCGATGCCGGTTCGCCAGACGGTGACGGCACCCGTTCGTACAACGGCCACAATGCGTTCGCCGCGAATGACCTGGGCGAGACGTTGTGAGGGGATGCCGGTTATCACGTCGCCGCGCGTGAGGTCCTGAGCCGCGCGCGCGAGGCGCGCTTTGTCGTCGTAATGAACGCCACGTGTAACCGCGTCCCGCGGGCACGCGATATCACGCACGCCGTCGAACGTGATTGCATCTCCTTTCGAGAGATCACGAAGTAGTTCGACGCAGCGTGCCGCCGGCACAGACCGGACTTCGCGCGCTGGATCAGGCGTAGCGCGAACAGGTCGGCTGATGATGACGGCCGGCTGTCCGTCCTGCGTCGCAAGCCACGGCGTGAGAGCCGGAATCTGCCGTCGGGCCGCTTCGGTCAGACGCCGCGGCTCGATGGCAACACTCGCATCCGCTTCGCGTAACCTTGCGACGACGAGATCGGCCGCCTGCTTTTGCAAGGCGACAGGCAAAGCGCTCACCTCCGCGATATCGCCGAATCGCACTATGCTGCTGTCGAAGTCGGCGACGTTTCGGAATGTCAGCGTTGTACTGGACGCGTGAACCGCCGCGCTCGCCGCCATGCAGGCAAGCGCGATGGCTAACGGGTCGAGCCGGCGAAAACGGATAGGCGACATGAGATCGGGCACGCCTGGATCGAACACGGGGCGGCCTTATCTGATCGTGAGTGCGAAGCCGGCGACGACCTCACTGAACGGAAAGGTCGACCAGTTGGTGTAGTTCAGTACTCCACCAATTTCCTCGCCTTTGGGGCCGTAGAACCGGCCGCTGATCCGTCCGGTTGATGGATAGCCGTCGTTCGATTTGAGATCGCACGAGAACGCGTTGTTGACCACATCGATGTCGGCGTCGCAGGTGAACAGAGGCGGTGACATTTCGGCTTCCGCCACGCTCCAGTCATTTGCCACTGAGATCCTGGTCACCTTCGGCACCTGAAAAGAGATCTTCCTCGCGTCCATATCGGCCACGCCCTGAATAACAGCCCCGGCGAGCGGATAGCTCGGCGAGCCTACCCAGTCGGTCTGATAGCGCAACTTGCCGACCAACGCTCCGGCATACGTGCGCGAGTGAATCTGGCCAAAGTCTTCCGGGCGAGTCTGGCTGCCAAATGCGAATCCGCCCGAGGTGACCCAATAGTCGGTGACGTAGATAGCGGTTCGGCTCGCCTCCCAGGCGCCGGCCGCGACATAACCGCTACCGTTCTGTCCGCGTACGAGCGCGAACCTCAACGGATTGCCGGATGAGATGTCGTAGTTGATGCCGAGGATCCGCTTCTGACTATTTATCAGGGAAACCACGAGTTCGTCGAATGACGGCGCGGTCGGTGCACCGTCGACGCTGGCCATGGCCGGCATGCTTGCGCCGATCTGCGAAAGATAGCCGCCGGTGACCGACGATTTGGAAACGAGCCGCAGTTTGATATCCCCGGAAACCGGGTTCGTAATCGAATCGATCACAGCAACAGGGTCTGGCGGGAAGGTATAGCTGAGCTTCGAACGAGCGTTCATCGCGACGCTTTGCACGCCTTCGATGGACCCGAGAGGGAGGTCGGCGATCTTCACGTAGCCCGGCGTCGGCGGCCCGACTTCGGCGTCGGGCGGGGGCGTCGCGCCTGCGTTGTCGGGCGGTGAGGTTGGCTCGCCGGGTAGCGTCTCCGCAGACGTTTTCGGGGCGGACGCGTCGACGCTGCCCGAATCGCGATCGGGATTCGACGCCGCGTTTTGTTCGCTGGCGTTGGACGAACTCGCATTGTCCGAGTTACCTCCGCCCCCGCAGCCGATGAGAGTGAGCGTGCAACACGCTGCGAGCAGCGTTTTTTTGAACGTAAATTGCATGGTGTGTTTTTGGGTTCGTCTCACTGTTGAATGTCGGTCGATGCATTCCAGCGCTGATTACCGCTTCAACCCATTCGCAATCGCCATCAACTCGTCGCCGGCCTGCACGAGTCGCGCATTCGACGCATACGCACGCTGATACAGCATCAGACTGACGAGCTCATCCGACAGCGACACGTTCGAGGCTTCGCTGAATCCTTGCGCCAACGTCCCAGCGTTGTCTTCGCCGGGACGCACGCGGCTGACAGTGATCCCATCGTCCTGAATGCGATAGATTCCGTCGCCGGCCGATTGCAGCGCGCGCACGTCAGTCGGCATCACGAGTTCGATTTCGCCGAGATCAATCGGGTCGGTCTGGTTCGGCAGAACCGCCTGCACCTGGCCGGTCGTCGAAATGGTGATGCTGGAGGCGTCGCGCGGAACGGAAATCATCGTTTTGAGCGGCAGGCCGTTCGACGCAGTCAGATAACCGTCGGCCCCGACGTGCAGCGTGCCGCCGCGCCACAACGTGGCCGGTCCCGAGTCCGACGCCAGTTCGATGAAGCCGTCGCCCCGAATCGCGAGATCGAGCGCGCTGCCGGTCGGGCGCAACTCGCCCGCCGTGAAAACGTGCAGCGACGGGTCGGCCGCCACGCCCGCGGCGATGGTGACGGTTTCGTTGGCCGGGGCGCGGCTGAGTGGGGCGACCGCCGACGTCAGTAACTCGCTGAAGGACACCGTGCCGCGCTTGAACGCCGGTGTGTTCATGTTCGCGATGTTGTTCGCGGTGACGTCGACGGCTGTCTGCTGCGCGTTCAAGCCCATCGCGCCGATATAAAAAACGTTGTTCACGCTTACATGTCTCCCAAACGCTGCAAAACGGCGCCGAGCATGTCGTCGTACGCATGCACGAGCTTCTGGCCGGACTCGACGCGGCGCATTGCCTCCATCATCTGCATCATGTCGTTGCCGAGCGCGACGTTCGACGATTCGATAAAGCCCTGCGCGATGTGCGGCTGTTCGGCGTCGACGGCCTGCGCGTCCGTGGCATGGAACAGGCCGTCCGCGCGGCGCTCGAGTTGGGTCGGATCCGTAAAAGTTGCGACGCGTATCACGGCCGAAGGCGTGCCGTCGTCAATCAGCGTGCCGTCGCTGGCGATCTGCCAGTTGCCCGAACGCAAGACCACGTCGCCGCCACCCGCGGCTTGCAACGCCCAATTCTGGGCCGTGACGAGACGTCCGTCGGCCTCGCGATGGAACGCGCCGAGCCGAGTGTAGGCCGGACCGCTCGCTGTCATGACCTCGAAGAAGCCGGAGCCGCTGATCGACAGATCGAGCGGATTGCCGGTGTGGACCAGCTTGCCGGCGGAGAAGTCGGTGGCGATGCCGGTTGGAGGCGGCACGAGCATGGCAGACACAGGGACCGTCCCGGTGCGTCCGGCTGCCAGCACGTCGTCGAACGCGATCTGCCGCTTGTAGCCGGGCGTGGCCACGTTCGCGAGGTTTTGCCCAGCGGTTTCGATCCGGCGCGTTTCGTGCGAGATCAGGCTGGCCGCGACAGTCATCATGTTATCCATCAGGAATCCGTTTCAATTTGGCAGGCAGGTAGCAAGCTGCTCGACACTCAGGCGGCGAGCGCTGTAGCGTTCGAGGGCTGCGCGGCGCGCGCGGGAGCCCGAGCCGCAGTTGCGTCGAGACTGACCATCGCGAACGATCTCAGGCTGATCGAGTGCGGAACCTCGTTCATCGAGAGCACGGCGAGCCGTGGCGCAACACGATGCGTGAAGGTTTTCAGATGACGACGAATTTCCGGGCGGCACAGCAACGCAGGTTTGAGGTTCTGCCGCATCATCGCGTCGACCTGCGCGGCGAGCCGGGCGAGGAAGCTTTCGGCCAGACGCGGGTCGAGCACGAACGCGCCTGCGCCGTCAGCACCCTGCAGGTTCTGCACGATCGCGTTTTCGAGCGCGGGGTCGAGCGTCAGCACCGCAAGCGCATCGTGATCGCTCTGGATTGCCTGACAGATGCCGTGGCCGAGCCGCTGGCGCACACGCTCGCTCAACGCGGCAGGGTCTTTTTCATGCCGACCCGCGTCGACCAGCACTTCGACGATCAGGCCGATATTGCGGATCGCGACCTGCTCGGTCAGCAGATTCTGCAAGACGTGCTGCACGTCGCTGACGGCGAGCACATTCGGCACGAGTTCCTCGACGAGGCCGGGTGTGCGTGAACGCACTCCTTCGAGCATCGCGACGACTTCGGTGCGCGACAGCAACGCGGGTACGTTGGCCTTGATCACCTCGGTGACGTGCGTGATCAGCACGGTCAGCGGATCGACCGCGGTGTAACCGAGCGAGCGCGCGCGCGACAGGTCGGCCGTATCGATCCATACCGCGGGCAGCCCGAAGGCCGGATCGTGAGTGGCGATGCCGGGCACCTTCTCACCCTTGTCCGACGAGTGAATGGCGAGTGTTTTTTCCGGATACAGCGTTGCCTGACCGAAGCGGTCTCCGAACAGCAAGATCCGGTAGTCGTTGGAGCCAAGCTGCGCGCCGTCGCGGAACACCACGGGCGGAATGGACACACCCATCTCGGCCGCGTACTGTTTGCGAAACGCCGCAATGCGTTCGGCCAGCAAGCTTTGCGTCGGGATCCATGCGGCCGTCAGCGCGGCGCCGAACGACACTTCGACGGCCGGCAGATCGGTGGCCTGGGTGGCCGCGGCCGCGTCGCTGTCGTCTCCGTCCGTCGCGGCCTGGTTATCCGGCGCCGCACTTCGTTTGCGGCGCGCGATCCACCAGGCGCCACCCGCAATCGTTGCAAGGATCAGCACGGGCCACTTCGGCATGCCCGGCAGCGCGAGCAGGCCGGTCAGCGCGACCATGACGAGGATCTGTATCTTCGGGAATTGCACGAGCTGACGCAGCACCTCGTTGCCGAGCTCCCCGTCCGCAGACGAGCGCGTGACGATGATGCCGGTCGCGACGGAAATGATCAGCGCGGGCACCTGCGTGACGATGCCGTCGCCGATCGTCAGCAGCGTGAAGGTCTGCATTGCCTGGCTGAGCGGCATGCCCATCTGCGCGACGCCGACCGCCCAGCCGCCGAGAATGTCGATCAGCAGGATCATGATGCCGGCTACCGCATCGCCTTTGACGAACTTGCTCGCGCCATCCATCGAGCCGTAGAAGCCAGCTTCCTTTTCGAGCGCCTTGCGTCGGCGCTTCGCTTCGTCCTGATCGATGAGACCCATGTTGAGGTCGGCGTCGATACTCATCTGCTGGCCGGGCATCGCGTCGAGTACGAAGCGCGCGGCGACTTCCGACACGCGCTGCGCGCCGGTCGTGACCACCACGTATTGCACGACGATCAGGATGAAGAAGACGATCAGGCCGATGACGAAGTTACCCTGCACGACGAATGCGCCGATTGCCGCGATGACCTGGCCCGCTTCGGCGCCGGACAGGATCAGACGGGTCGCGGCGATGTTCAGCGACAAGCGGAACAGCGTCGCGATCAGCAGCAGGGAAGGGAACGTCGAGAACTCGACGGGTCGCGACACGTAAAACGTCATCAACAGGATCGTGAACGCGAATGCGAAATTGACGATGATGAACAGGTCGAGCGCCCCTGCCGGAATCGGTGTAAACAGCAGCAACAGGATCGCGACGACGGCGAAGACGAGCGCGAGGTCGGAATGATTGCGCAGACGGGATCGAAGCGTCATGCGGACATCACCTGCGACGGCGCACGTCGCGCCTGCAAATAGATCGCCGCGGTATCGCGATACAGATCGCCCGGCACCTCGCGTTCGAGCACTGCCTTGAAATAGAGCGCGCGGGCGAAACGTGGCGACTCGATGACCGGCACGCCGTAGATGAAGGCGAGCTTCTTCAGACGCAGTGCAAAATCGCCGGCCCCTTTGGCGACGACATGCGGCGCGGCCATCCGTGACGGATCGTATTTCAGACCGACCGCATAATGCGTCGGGTTCGCGACGATCACGTCCGCACTACGCACCGCCTTCATGCTGCGCGAACGCTGCAGCAATTCGCGCTGCAACTGGCGGCGCCGCTGCTTGATGCGCGGATCGCCTTCGCGCTGCTTCATTTCCTGCTTCTGCTCGTAGCGGCTCATACGCATCTTTCTCGCGAATGAGCGTCGCACCAGCACCTGGTCGAGCAACGCGAACACCGACGCGGCCGCGAGCAGCATGAAAAGCAGGTGGACGCCGCTAGCGAGCAGCGTCTGCGCAATGCGTACCGCGGACAGGTCCTCATGTGCGAGCGAGACGGCCGCATCGATGATCGTGAAACGGATGATCGCCACATAGACGACCATCTTGAAGCATGCCTTGGCGGCTTCGATCAGCGTCTGTGTCGAGAAAACACGCCTGAGACCTTGCACCGGATTCAGCTTGCTGGTGTCCAGCCTGAGTGCGCCGGGGGCGAACAGGAAGCCGGTCTGCATCAGCGCTGACAGTAGCGCGCTACCCATCGCAATCGCAATCAGTGGCGCAACCGCGTGCGCGCCCTGCAGCAGCAGCGCCGCGCACGCGACCGGCAGCGCACGGCCGCTTGCGTCGAGTGACGCGGCTTCGCTCAGCGCATGAGCGCCGAGCGAAGCGAGACGTGCCGCCATTTCTCCGCCCCACACTGACAGGTAGCCGGTACTCGCAAGCAGGCCGAGCACCATGCCGAGCTCCTGGCTGCGCGGCACCATACCCTTCTTGCGCGCCTGATCGAGCTTGTAAGCAGTGGCCTGTTCCGATTTGTTCTGTTCCGTATCCGACATGACTAATCCAGGGACGGTACGAAAGCCAATGCGTGCGTCAGCAAACGCAATGTCGCAGGTGCGAGTAGACCCGCTGATAGCACCATCATGACGGGCGTCGCGATGACTTTGATTTGCAGACCCAACATCAGTGCGTTCATTTGCGGCAACGCGCGGGAGAGAAAGGCGATCGATACATCGATTAGAAACAGTGTGACCATTGCGGCCGCGATGACCGACAGACCCATGCCGAGCGCAATGCCGAAATAGCCGATCAGCGCATCGGGAGTGACGGCGACTCGCGCGTAGCCGACTGGTATGACGCTCGTTAGCGCCATCAAAAGCCGTACCAGCTCGAGATGACCGCCCGAAGCAAAAAACAGCAGGCCCGCGACGAGCGTGAGTATCGTGCCGAACAGCGGCGCCTGTGCACGCGAACCCGGATCGATCACCATCGCGAGACCGTAGCCGGCCTGGACGTCGAGCACGCGGCCAGCAAACGTTAGCGCGGCAAACGCGGCCTGGAACGCGAAGCAGATCGCGAGGCCCAGCATCAATTCGGCTGCAGCGGCGATGAGTAGCGCTGCGCCGTCCATGTAGACGTCGGGTGCAGCGCGATGTGCCAGACATGCGGCGAGCGCCAGCACGAAGCACACGCGGACCCGCGCGGGCACCTGCGTTTGTGAGAACGGCGGCGCAAGAACGAACACCGGGCCGATTCGCAACGAAAGAAGAAGAACGCCGAGCGTCCAGCTCGTGCTGGCTTCGATTGTCATTGCGTTAGCCCAGATCAGGAATGCTGCGGAAAAGCGATGCTGCGAAACCGGTCAGACGCGCGAGCATCCACGGGGCGAGCGAAACCGTCACGATGACGGCGACCGCGAGCTTCGGCACATAGCTCAGGCTCATCTCCTGCAGCTGTGTGACGACCTGAAAGACACTGATCAGCAGACCGACCACGAGCGTGGCAATAACAATTGGCCCCGCAATGAGGAAGCTGTTCCAGAACAGCTGCGTCATCATTTGGATTGCCTGGTCGGCCGACATGGATAAGGTCCCGTGTTTAAGTGGGCCGCATTATGAAGAGCTTTCTTTCGAATTGGAAGTTGTAAAATTGAAAAAAATAGTTAGGCAAACGAGTGAAAATAGTGAGGCAAACGAATCAAAAACGAATGTAATCAGAGAGGTAGGTGCTTATATCAAAATAGTCGAGCGTCACTCAAAATAGTCGATCGGCACGTATTTTTAGGACAAGTTCTATTTCGCAGATGATCGACCATTCGCGAAAAATTAGGCGTTTGCCTATTCCAGTTCTTGTGACGATTTGTTGAGGGGAGGGGTCTTATTGCTCCGGGTCACCCTTCTCGCGATCGCTTTTGCAAGCGTATTGCCTTGTGGGTCCAAGGGCCGATTCAATGCCGCATCAAGGACTTGACTCGCTGTAGTTTGATCGCCTGCGGAGGTGCTGAGCAGACTCTTCGCAAGCGCGGCGGACAGACACTCGGGGTCCAGCCGCAACGCCACCTTCGTATGCGCACGCGCCTCGTCGAGTCTGCCTTCGCGCAGCGCCACGATGGCCAGTGCGCCTGGGGCTTCGGCAAAACCGCGATCTAGGTGAGCGCCTTGTTCGAAGCGCGACCGCGCCAGTTGCAGATCGCCATTGAGCAAATGGGCCCAGCCGGCCGCAATCCAGGAGCCCGCATGGGTGCCGAACGATTCGGATGCGGCGTCGATGTGTTGCGCGGCCTGCTCGAAGCGGTGCTGTTCGAGTAGCACGAGCCCTGTGCCGAGAAGCGCGCGGCTGTGTGCCGGCTGGATGCGCAGTGCCTCCGCGAACAGCGCCATGGCGTCGAACTCGCGGCCTTCGCCGAGTGCCAGCAAACCAGCTATGGCGAGACCGTCGGGAGAGCGCTTTGCAAGAGACGCGAACTGTCGCGCGCTGTCGGGATGTCCGGCATCGAACAAAGCAGCGGCGAGGAGTCCGCAGACTTCGATGCCGGTCTCCGGATGATCCGCATACCGCTTGCCAACTTCGATGACCTCGTCAAGGCGGCCTTGATGGTGAAGCGACCGCATTTGGAGCGTGATGGCTTGCGGAATCGTTGTCAGCACGCCTTCATCCAGCAGCGCTAGCGTTTCGTCGAAAGCGCCGAGCATGGCGTGCGCATAAGCTTTGTTATAGCGAATCGCGGGATGGCTTTCACCGTCCGGTAACGCGGCGAATGCCCGGAGCGCGTCCTCGAATTTGCCACGAGCCATGGCACACAGCCCACGCAGATGCATCGACTCCGGCGGCACCGCACCGAGCGCTTGCTGACGTGCGAGCAGTTCATCGCACCGTTCGAATTGCTGTGCGTCGAATGCGCACGCGGTGGCGTCTCCTAGCAACGACAGGTTGTTGGGGTCGGACTCAAGGAACGCAAGCAGCCGGGTCAGTCGGGCAGATGCCAAAGCAACGGCGTGTTCGGAAGTGGAGTTCATTTGGCGTCGGGTGTTCGCTGCGTCGGTGGACAAAGCCGAAAGTGAGGGATCGGAAGTGAGTAGCCCTTTTCTAGCATAGCAGTCTGGAATTGCTGCGGGATCCTTATTGCGAGATCAGGCCGGCAATCGCCGCCACAATTTATGCTTCATCGCACGCAAGGACGCACGAGATCCTGAGCGCCTGAGATTTTTGCTAAACAGTTCTAAAAATCTTCGGACAACTTGTTCGGAAGCGGTTCGGGGAACCAATCGCGCAAGGCTTAACGAACAAGTACGGGGCATAGATGGTAGCGATCGTTACGGGCAATGGTTTGGGGTTGCAGTCGTCGTCGGCATTGGGGCTTGGAGCCCATGGTCAGGTCGGCAATGCGGCATTCGGGCAGACCGGAGAGCAGCTCTATGTGAACGCGGCGAACGGCAATCTGGTGATTCAGGATCGTGACCAGTTGCTGCTCGGCCAGGGGGTGAACAGTTCGATCTACCGCGCCTATAACAGCCTCGGACAGTTTGCTGGAGACAACTGGCGCCCAGGCGGATCGCGCACGGTGGATGGCCTCACTGGGACGCTGAATAGCATAGGCAGTACGGTAACCCTGACAGACTGGGATGGTTCGAGTACGGTGTACGAGTACGATGCGTCGCGCCAGTTGTATGTGTCGACCGCGTGGCTTGGCGCCAGCGTTGCCCAAGGCGACTTTGAGCCCGGCTATGCCGATGCTACTGGCACAGGGGCGTACGCGACACTGTCCTTTGATGAGGCGACCCGCAACTGGCAGTGGAACGACGGAAACAACGGGCTGAGCGAGCTTTACGATGCCACGCGAGGCGGCAGGCTCGTGTCAACCCGCGACAGGGACGGCAATACGGTCGGCTACGCCTACAACGCCGCAGGGCAGCTCGCGCAGGTAACGACTGCAGGGGGCGACGTCACCTATCTCGACTACAACGCAGCCGGTCAACTGACGGATCTGCGCTCGGTCTACCGGGGGATGGGTAACAGTCTGGTCACGTCGACCACGATCCGTTACGCGTACGACACACAGGGTCGACTGTCGCGGGTGACAGTCGACCTGAGTCCGGAAGACAACAGCATCGCCGACGCTCACGTCTATACGACGACCTATACGTACGACGGCACGAGCAGCCGGATCGCCTCGATCACCCAGTCGGATGGATCCCAGGTGATGTTCACCTATCTTCAGGTGAACGGCGAGTACCGGGTGGCGACGATTGCCGAAAAGGCCGACGACGGGGTGTTTCGGATCACCACGCTTAGCTATGACACCGCGAACAGGCAGACGACGGTGACCGATCCGCTTGGCTACAGGAAGGTCTTGACGTATGACGATGCCGGCAGGTTGATCAGCATCCGGTCGACTTCGTCTCTGGACGGACAGTGGGTAAACCTGAACTTTACGTATACCGTCAACGGCGACAGCGACCTGCGGATTCTGAATGATGGTAAGGGCAAACCGATCTACTTTATTTACGATGCCGCGGGCAATCTGATCAGCCAATCGGACAGCTCAGCCGACGTTACCCGTACGTACGGGTCGAACAATGAACTGTTGACCGAGACGGTCTTTGACAAGACCAGCAATTTTGCCAATGGTTACGCGAACCAGTACCTGACGACGCGCTATGTCTATGACGCAGCCGGGCATCTGCGATACGTGGTGAGTGCGGCGGGCCGCGTCACGGAGTTCAGGTACAACGCGGCGGGCCAGAAGGTCAGCGAGATCCAGTACACATCGGCGGCATTCGACGTCAGCGCCTTGAGCAACACCGATGCAGTGTCGGAGGCGACGTTGAATGCATGGGCGGCGGGCCTTGTGAATCCCAGCGAGGCGATCCGTATCGATTCGACGTATGACTACCGTGGGAACCTCGCGACGGTCACGCGCTATGAGAAGCTGCTGGCCGACGGCACAGGCGATGTGACGGGAGCAATCATCCAGACACGGTACGTCTATGATGCTGCCGGTCGTCTCCTACAGCGTTTTGCGGGCAGTCCGGGCAACGAGAAGGCTGAAACTTTCACGTACGACGGGCTCGGCCGCCTCCTCTGCGCGATTCAGTTCGACGGCGTCACGACGCTGTATCAGTACGACGATGCGCACCACACGGTTTCAGTCACCTTCAGCAACGGGCTGACGCGTACCTCTACGTATAACGCCGCGGGGGAACTGGTCGCCGTGGTCGATTCGGTGCAGGGCAAAGTGCAGTCGCAGATCAGGAACTACTACGACACCAACGGCCGGTTGCAGATGACGACCGATGCCAATGGACTGAATACGCACTACCTGTACAACGGGCGTGGCCAGTGTGTCGCACAGATCGCCCCTGATGGAACATTGACGGAGTATGTCTACGACACCACATTCGCGAGGCCGCTGCGCACGCTCACCTATGCAACCAGGCTTACGGCCGCGCAACTCGCCTCGTTGACCAACGCCGACGGGACACCCGCCGAAAGGCTGAAATCGGGGGCGTTGCTGACGCTCGACTCCTCGAAGCTGCGCCCGCCTGCATCGGTGGACGACCGGACGGTATGGGCTTTTTATCTCAACAACTTCATCGACCATACCGTTGACGCGGACGGAACCGTCACCCAGGTTCAGTACGACGGCAGCGGACGTCCCGTGGTGAAGACGGTCTTTGCGAACCGGGTCGACACCAGCGTGGCGCCGACACAGGTCTTACCAGATCCCGATCCGGCCAACGATCGCGTCACGCGCTACTTCTACGATCAGGATGGTTTGTTGCGCGGGGAACTTGACCCGGAAGGTTTCCTGACCGAATACCGGTACAACGGCGCAGGGGAGCGTGTTGAGACGGTTCGTTATGCCACGGCAACGGACGCCTCGTTGCGCAGTCAGGGCATGTTTGCGCAGCTGGTTCCCGGTAGCAGCGACGCAGACGCTCACCTGAGCTACTTCTATGACTCGCGCGGCCTGTTGTGTGCAGAAGTCGATGCCGAAGGTTACGTGACGCACTATAGCTACGATGCGTGGGGCAACGTCACACAGCGCGTGCGCGGCCAGCAAGTCGATCTCGGCTCGACGCAGGCGCCACAGCAGATCCCGGTCACGATTAACGTGACCGGGACGCTGGGTTCAAGCGGCAGTGTTGAAATCTGGATCGATGGCGTGCAGGCGGGAGCGCTCACGTTCGACTTCCCATTCGGAGGCTTCGCCACCGGTACGCTTGACGTACCGAACATAGTGCCGCTTGCGCATCATACGATCGAGTTCCGCTATCCGGCGGACAGCGGCCTCTCGATAGGGTCCGCAACCTTTGGCGCATCCTGCCTGAGCAAGGCTGACGAGCTGAGCACGCCGGTAGGCGGTAACGCCTCGCAGCAAAGCCTGCGCTATGTGCTGCGGGCCGACGCCATGCTCGCGTGGACAAGTCGTCCCGGGCAGATGGAGTTCACCTACTACACCTACGACGCAATGGGACGGCTCACGGGCCGCACTACGTATTCGCAGGACGGTATGGGCGGCAATGTCTCCACTAGCTGGACCTGGGACGACGAGGGCCGCGTGGCCAGCGAGACGACCGCTGGGCGCACGACGACCTACCGCTACGATCTGCAGGGACGGCTGATTGCGCAGCTGGGCGGCGAAGGCAGCACGGCGCTCGCAGCGCTTGGCGCGAACGCAACGCTTGCACAGATCGATGCCGTATGGCAATCGTGGGGGGTGAGCTACACGTACGACGCGGCGGGCCTGCGCACCTCCATGACGGACGCGAACGGCAACACCACGTACTACTACTACGACGTGGCGGGCCACCTCACCCACGTTGTCAATCCGATCGGCGAAGTCGTCGAGTACCAGTATGACGCATTCGGTGACGTGACGGAGACGCTGGTCTACGCGACGCGCGTTGCAGCGGACACGCTGGCCAGTCTGGTAGGCGGTCTCCTGCCCGACCCGCTCAGAAGCACACTCGCGGTGCTGGGTGATGATAGTGACGTCACGCGCACTGCTTTCACTTACAGCGCCGCCGGCCGCCTCGTCCAGCGTACCGATGCGTTAGGTCTGAGCACACGCTATACCTACAACACGTTTGGCGAGCAGATTTCCACCGTTCGTGACATTGCCTCCAATGTTCAGGTGCGAGACACGATCGACTACGACCGGCTCGGTCAGGCGATCCGCCATACGTCCGACGCGGGCGGCCTCAACCTGATCACTCAGGCAATCTACGACGCGTTTGGGCGTGTGATCGAATCGATCGATGCCAACGGTGTGCTGCGCCGCCAGGACTACGATCGCAACGGCAATGTGGTGGTGGTGACCGACGGCACTGGCGCGCGTATGCACATGACGTACGACGCGTTCCGCAACATGCTCACCCGCACCGACGCGACGGGCAGCACGACGACATGGTCATACTCGGAGTTCGACCGCGCGGTGACAGTGACGACCGCCGAGGGCATCAGGACCACATTGACGTACAACGACGCCGGCCAGATCGTGACGCTGACTGACGGGCGCGGCAACACGACAGGCTACACGTACGACCGTGACGGCAACCTGGTCAGCACGACCGATGCAACCGGTGCGACGACCACGCAAAACTACGATCACGCAGGCCATCTGATCGATACGGTTGACGCGCGCGGTGTTCACACCACGTATAGCTACGACGCGACGGGCCGCGTGCTGAGCTGCACAGTCGACCCGAGCGGCCTGAATCTCACGACCCGCTACGAATACGACGGCAAGGGTCAGGCGACCCGCGTGACGGACCCGTCTGGGGTCGTGACTGAGACCCGTTATGACGCAGCCGGACACACGGCTTCCGTGACGGCCGACGTAGGTGGACTGAACCTGTTGACGACGTTTGCTTACGATGGTGTTGGCAACGTCCTCACCGTGACCGAAGGTGCGGGCAGCAGCAACCCGCGTGTCACGCAGAACGTATTCGACAAGGCGGGGCGGTTGACCAGTACGGTCGTCGACCCGGCAGGACTCAGCCTCACAACAGGCTACGCATACGACGCCAATGGCGATGTCGTGTCCGTGACCGATGCGGCGGGTGGCGTCACGCGCTACGTTTACGATGAGGAGGGGCGGCAGATATGGTCGGTCGGACCGACCGGCGCGCTCGTCAGGAGCGTGTACGACGCCGCAGGGCGTGTCGTCGCGCGAACGGCGTTTGCCTTCCCTCTGGACGGTTCGCCGGACAATCTGACCGACGCGTACATCACGGGAAGTCAAACGGTTCAGCCGCTGCTCGACCAGACCACGCAATACGTGTATGACGCAGACGGCCGCTTGCGCTACGTGGTGAACGCGCTGAACTACGTTGCCGAGAACGTCTACGACGCCAACGGCAATGTGATCAGCACGATCACGTATGCAAGCCCCGTCAATATAGCGGGTGCCCTCACCGTCGACGCCGTTGCCACAGCGCTGAGCGCCCAATCGGCTCAGGCGCATGCGAGCGATCGCACGACGCGCATGGTTTATGACGTGGCAAACCGGGTGGCAGCCAGTATCGATGCGCTCGGCTTCGTCACATCCAACCGTTACGACGCCGGCGGCAATCTCCTCGAACGCACGCAGTACCAGACGCCGTATGCGGAGGCCGGCATTCCAGACGCCTCGACGCTGGAGCTCTGGCTCGCCTCACCTGGCGTCGGGAGGCCGTCCGGGGATCGCACGACCACGTGGATTTATGATGCCGCCACCCGGCCGGTCTATGTGATCGATGCCGAAGGCTACGTCACGGAGCAACGTTACGATCCAGCGGGCCATCTGCTGACGACCATCCGCTACGCGGACAGATACGAAGCGGCGCGCGGCGCCAGCCAGAAACAGGCTGCCGCACTTCTGCCGCAAATCATTCCGGCTTCGGCGGCCGTGACGGGATACGACTATGACAGCGCCGGACGTCTGACGAGCACGACGAATGCGGCAGGCGTCGTCACGCGCTATGAACTTGACGCGCTGGGACGCGCGGTGAACACGAGCGTCGCCGATGGTCTGCCCGAACAGAGCGTCACACATGCGGTATTCGACGCAGCTGGGCGCATGATCGAACAGACCCGCGCGTACGGTACGTCAATCGCTGCGACATCACGTTACACGTATGACGGGATGGGACGTGTGACCGCTGAGACCGATCCACGCGGGGTGGAGCTTTCCGAGCGGGACACCGCCTGGGCGCTTGCCGAGCGCAAGGCGCGTGGCTATGTCGACGCGAATGGCGAGGCGCTCGAGGCAGCAGCGCTCAGCCCCAGCCAGCGGAGCAATCTGCAGGCGGCGTATCGCATGCGCTATATCTACAACGCGAGGGGTGATCTACTGGTTACGGCCGATGCGCTCGGCTATATAACCAGTAACACCTATGACGCTTTCGGCAACAGGGTGACGGCGGCCGACCAGAACAGGAACATCATCAGCCAGATCTCCTACGACGTGCTGAACCGCGCGGTGCAGGTCGTCTCGCCGACGGCGAGCATCGTGCTGACCGAATACGACGCGTTTGGCGATGCGGTCAAGGTGACGCAGGATACGAAGGCGGTCACCCGCATGGAGTACGACCGGCTCGGCCACCTGGTGAGGTCGACCGACGCCGAGGGCTATAGCGAACTTTACGCGTACGACGCATTCGGCAACCGCACCGGCTATACGAACAAGGTCGGCGGGCAGTTTTCTTATACGTATGATCGCCGTGGACTGATGCTGTCGGAAACACTACCGGTTACTTCGGGTGGCCAGGCGGTTGTCAACACGTTCGAATACGATGCGCGCGGCAATCGCATAGCGACGATCGAAGCGCAGGGGCTCAAAGAGGAGCGTGTTACGCGCTATGGGTATGACCTGCTTGACCGGCAGATCACGCTGACCGGCGTGTCGGTGTACCAGGCTGGCTTTCCTGCGAGCACGACCGAGACACGGGTCTATGACGCGCAAGGCAATCTCACATCGATTACCGACGCGAATGGACATACCACCACGTTGTACTACGACGTGGCGGGCCGGAAGACTGCGCAGGTCAGCCCGACCGGCACGCTCACGCTATGGGCGTGCGATGCGGTGGGCAATGTCATCGCGACGAAGGTCTACGCGGATCCGATCGTGGCGCAACCTGGTTCGCAACCGCCTGTGCCTGCCGATGCGGCCAACGTGCGCGAAACGCGATACGTCTACGACGCGGATAACCGGCTCATTCAGTCCCGCGTGCAGAATGTAGCGACAGGCTATTTCGATCCGAGCGCGGGTGACGACGCGCGGGGCGAATACTTCATCACGTCTGGCAGCGAGCTGGTGACGACGTGGGAATACGATGGTTGCGGCCAGGTTACCGCGACCGTCGATCCGGCCGGCAATCGCACAACCTACTTCTATAACAAGGCCGGACAGAAGACGCTCGAAATCGACGCGAAGGGATTCGGCATCGCGTACATGGTGAATGCGCAAGGCAACGTCACGCAGGAAACGCGGTTTGCACTGCCGTTCCCGGACCCGGTTTCGGCGAGCGCCTCCGTCAATACCATCGTCAGTTCGTGGCCCCGCAGCCCCGACGATCGCATCACCAACTACACCTGGGACAACAACGGCCGGTTGCTGAGCGAGTCGCGCGTCGGCGTTGAGTTCGCGAAGGTCGACGCCAACGGCAAGCTCGTGCAGTCGACCGGTGACGCCACGTCGAACTATTCATACGACGGAGAGGGGCACCTGCTGCGCAAGGTCGACGCGAACGGCAGCCAGTACGACTTCACCTACGACGCGCTCGGACGTCTGACGGGCGAGATGCTGCCGCAGTTCGCCGACTATCAGAACCGGCAGGTGCGCGTCACCACGATATACGACTACGACGGCCTGAACAATGTCGTCAGGGAAACCCGCAAGGGTGAGCCGGACCAGGTGACCACGTACCTTTACGACGCGGGTGGTCGACTTCATTCGAAAGTCAACGCGCTGGGCGTGGCGACGAATTTTCGGTATGACGCCGTGGGCAATGTCACGAGCGTCTTCTATCTACGCAGCGATGTGGACGGGAACCAGCGGCTCGACTCCACCACAATCACCTATGACGCGGAAAACCGCGAAATTTCGCGCGTCACCCAAACGAGTGACGCAGCGACGGGTGCACGGGTGTCAACTGGTGCACTGATCGAGCAGCGCTACAACGCGTATGGCGAAGTGACCGGACGGCGTACGGGGGGCGGCGGCGCGAACGGTGAATGGCAGGAATATGCGGACTATGACAACGCCGGCCGGGTGGTGCGCACGAACTTTGATGACGGGGTGTCGCATCTGTTCATGTATGACCGCAATGGCAATGCGACGCTGAAGGTCGAGTCGATGGAGAGCGATCTGCGCTATCGCGTGATCACGACCGGGGACGATCTCGTCGCGCTGCTGCAGAGCGTCGACATGATGCAGACTTACACGCGCTATGACCAGCGGAATCAGGTGATTCAGATTCGGCAGCCGAAGACGTCGGGCGGGATACCGACCATCAGCTTTAGCCCGGTCGATATTCCGATCGATGGTGGGGTGTTCGCGAATACTGAATTGAGCATCTCGGGGTGGATCGATTCGTCAGCGCGGCCGGTGACCGGGCCGACGTTGCCGCTCGTCAACGGCGATGCGGGAATGCTGGATGCAGACGGAAAGGTTAGCGTGACAGGCTCCTGGTCTGTGGACAAATCTGAGGATAACGGCTATATCAGCGTGAGCAGCCTGGATTTTTCTTTGCCTGACTTTGCGCAGTTGTATGGTGCTTATAACGTTGAGGTTCGCGTGAGCTATACCGCCTCCGGATCCGAATGGCAGATCCGTGGTGGACAGGATCAGGCAGCGTTTGCGCAGCCATTCGGCAGGCCGTCGGGTACGGCTTGGTCAGCCGTGGTGCCGATGAATGCGACGCAGGTGAGCGTACCGGTCAACTGGCGTTCGGGTCAGCTTTGGTTAAATGGCTTTTTTGTCGATTCAAGCGTGACCTTTACATGGACCGCTGAAATCTACGTGACGCCGCTCAGCGCGGGATCGGGTCCAGTGCTCGCGGGTACGGTTTCGCAGTCGGCGCAGCTCATCAACTTCAGCAACGGCCAGGCCCTGATTGGAAACAGTGATGTGCTTGACGCCAGTGCTCCGCTGCAGGTTGCTTCAGGCTTGCTGAGTGTCGCGCGCAATTCGCTCCCGGAAGGAACTGCGGGCATGCTGTACTACCGTCGCGCGGGATCGACAGAAACATTTTTGCCGCTTCCAAAGAGTTCGAGCAGCCTCCCAAACTCGTTTACCGTCGACACCAGCGGACTGCCGGACGACGACTATGAGGTGATCTTCATTGCTGTCAGCGATGGTAGTTACGGCGAGGCGGGGTCGTTGCTTCGGCGCGATGGCTATAGGCTTCACATTTCGCATACCGACGGTCCGAAGATCGAATTAGCCGACCTTCCTGCGGCGTCGCCAAGCTCATGTCCCGGCTTTACCGTCGATGCGTCAGGAAACTATATCTGGGCGGCACCGCAGTCGCTGAATATCTTTGGCATACGAAGCACAGAAGGAAAGCTGGCGGACTATATCGTCGTGCGCCTGCGCGACCCGAATAATCCAGGTTGGCAGCTTGACTATCCGGTCTGGCGCAATCCGATTACCGGCGGGTTCCAGATCGACATGGCGTCGCTAGGCGCCGGAGTCTATGAGATATCGCTCGACCTGTTCGACTCGGCCGGTGCACAGATCGATGCACTGCGCGGCACGATCAATTTGCCGGGCAATGGCCAGTCGCCGTCGTTTGCGCTCGGCTACCTTGTGGACCTGAAATCGACTGTGGTGTTTCATAGCCAACCGGCCGGCACGGACCACATGGTCGTGTCGTGGGAGCAGGACGGCACCACGCAGTACACGACGTTGTCCGGCATGGCGGGCGACTTCCTGTGGGACACAACGAAAGCGGGATTGCAGCCTGACTCGGTCTATTCGATCAGGTTCACCGCTTACGACACGGCGGGCCGGCCGCTCTCGATGGGGCAGGGCGATATCAGGATCGGTGTCAACGCGACGTCCGAAGTGACTTTGACCGGTAGCGCACTGCCGTCGATTTTCCAGTTTTCGCCGACGGACAGCAGCGGCGCGCCGCTTACGAACGTCGATACGATCACGCTGTACTACCGCGAATCGACAAAGCAGGATGATGACTATGATCGGCCGTTCAAAACGGCGATCCTCACTCGCGACGCTGCCGGCCGCTTCCTGTTCGACGCGGGCGATCTGCCGACGAACGTCGAGTACGAGTACCGCTACCTCGCAATGGACGCCGCCGGCAACGTGTTGATGGAGCGCCAGAGCTACTTCCTGACCGGCACGCGCAATAACCCGGTCACCAATGTCGACATCGTCGGAGTGATCGAGGAACTGGCGAAGGACATGACGATCGACCGTCTGCAGCAGCACGACGCGTTCGGTGAGGTGTCGGCGGAGAGGGACGGGCGCGGCAACTGGACCTACTCGTCGTATAACACGATGGGTTCTCTCACGCTCAAACGCGAGCCGACTGTCATGGTCACGCTGGAGAACGGGGCGCAGATAGAGATGGCTCCGCTCACCACGTACTACTACGATCTGACCGGCAACCTGGTGGGGCTGAAGGACGCCAACGGTCATCTGAGCACCCAGCAGTGGAACTACGGTCTCGCGCAGCCGGCGGTGGCGCAGTCGTGGGATGCGATGGGGTATAGCAAGAACTTCTCGTATGACGCGGTGGGAAATCTGCGCGTGTCGACCGACGAGCTGGGACGACGCACCGATTACACGTACGACAGGGCCAACCAGCTGATCGAGATCGCCCGGCCGGTGTTAGCCAACGGGCAGCGCAGCATCGACCGCTATGAGTACGACGGTGCGGGTAACCGCATTGCCCACACGGACGCGCTGGGCGGACGCGAACGCATCTACTACGACGCCGATGGTCGTATCGTGAAGACCGTCAGCGCGGCGGGCCGCACGGTGCAGTACGACTACCGCTGGGCGAGCACGATCAGCTCGATCGGCTCGGTCGCGAGCGGTGGATGGGTAAAGACGACGATCGATGCGAACGGCCGCTCGATGGTCGACGAGGTGGATCTGTTCGGCCGGGTGACGAAACATACCGATCTTGGTGGCCACGTGTTCCAGTACACGTACAACTGGGCCGGTCTGCTGACAAAACAGGAAGGCACGAGTGGCCAGCATGTCGAATACAGCTATTACTCGCACGGTCTGGTGCGCTCGATCATGGATTACGGCACGCAGACCCAGTCGCTCTACGAATACGACGGCGACGGCAACCGTACGGCAGAATTTTTCACGGACTTCGGCAACTCGTACGTGTTCGCGCAGTCGCGGGTCGAATACGACGCACTGAATCGCGTCGTGGCGATCCGTGACAACAGCTACCAGGTCGGTTACGAGTACGATGCGGTCGGCAATCGCCGCCGGATGATGGCGACGTACACGGACATGGTGGGTTATCACGCGACGGAGCAGGAGTACTGGTACGAGTACGACGCGTTGAACCGCTTCACGGTCTCGATGGGATCGCTGTCGGGCACGCGCGCCACCGATCCGGACGACACCAGTGTGCATATCGTGGCGGGCGCGGCCGGCGGCGACGGCGTGCAGCTTGGCTATAACGCGGCCGGCGAGCGGACGATGGCGGTCTATGCCAAGGATGGACGCACGGAGTACTACACGTACGACGCGAACGGCTTGCTGGCGACGCAGACGGTCGACGGCATGATGATCCAGCAGCGCACCAATGATCTGCTGGGGCGCGTCACGGAGACCATCGAACGGGACAGGAGCAGCGGTCAGATCGTGACGGCGGTGACGCGCGACTGGGACGCCGACAGCCAGTTAATGTCCGAGCATGACAACATCGAAGGTACGACGACGACCTATACGCGCATGGCCGACGGCACGCTCGGGCAGGTTGCCACACGTCCCGACAATGGCAGCGGCACGACCCTGACATCCACCTATTCGTACGAATGGTGGGACAGCGCGAAACAGAGCCAGATCCTGGCGCAGGGGAGCAACCCGGACGCGCCGGGCTGGAGACCGGCATCGAGCTATTTCAACTACGACGTCAACGGCAACCTGAAGGCCACCTACGACGATGGTGGCGGCCAGGCGGGCAGCGCACGCGCGTTCACGTACTACACGGATCTGCGCGGCCAGGTGCAGCGGCGCGACGAACTGGTGGGCGTGACGGTGGCGGACGAGGGCACGATCCGGGGCGCGACGGGGGACAGGAAACACAACTACTACTACCTGAACGGCAACCGGGTGGGCAACCAGGGCAACGACGGGGTCGAGACGGTCGACTACGTGCAGGAGCTGGCCGGCAGGCTCGCGAAGGGCAGCGAGAGTCAGTACAAGGTGTTCACGCCGGTGGGCAGCGCGGACTTCGACGAGAACTTCATGGCGATCAACGGGGTGTATCCGGGCGTGAGCCCGGGTACCTGGACGGTGCGCGATGGGGATACGCTGCAGTCGATCGCGTCGTCGCTGTGGGGGGATGCGACGCTGTGGTACATCCTGGCGGACGCGAACGGGCTGAAGGGCGATGACGTGCTGAAGGCCGGGCAGATGCTGACGGTGCCCAACCAGGTCACGAACGTGCACAATACGGCGACGACGTTCAAGCCGTATGACCCGGGCAAGGCGATCGGCAATACGCAGCCGACGCTGCCCGATCCTCCACCGCCGCCGAGCAAGGATGGGGGATGTGGTCCGGTGGCGGCGATCATTGCCGTCGTGGTTGCGGCGGTGGCAACGGTGTTCACTGCAGGGGCGGCATCGATGGCGCTGGCCGGGACGCTGTCGAGCTTGACCGTGAGTGGCGCGATGACTGCGGGCGCCGCCGCGCTGGTAGGCGGCGGTGCGGCGATGGGCTTCGGTACTGCGGTAGCGGCGTCTGTGATCGGCGGTGCCGTAGGAGCGGCAGCGGCCCAGGGCGTCATGATCGCGGCTGGCGAGCAGAGCGGCTTCAACTGGAAGGGGGTGGCGATGGGCGCTGTCGGCGCAGCGGTCGGCTCGAGCGTTCTTGGCGTAACGGGAGTTGGCTCGGCGGTCGGTAGCGCGTTCGGCGGAAGTACCGCCAGCCAGTTTGCCGGTGCCGCCGCGCAAGGAGCAATCCGGTCGGTAACTACGCAGGGTATTGGCGTGCTGACTGGCGCACAGCACAGCTTCGACTGGAAGGGGGTAGCTGCTTCTGCGATCGCGTCGGGAGTCGCGTATGGCGTGGGCGCCGCAGTACGTAGCGTCGGGGCGGACTTTGGCTTCAATATGCAGTCCGACAGCGGTCGATTTGTGACGGGCGTGAGCGCGGGGGTTGCTGCAGGTGCGGCTAGTACAATCGTGCGCGGTGGGAGCCTTGGGCGCAATGTTGGCGCAATCTCGATGGATGCCATCGCCAGCACCATTGGCAATCTGGTGGTCGACAATATCGCGAACCGGCAAAACACCAGTACGCTGTATGGCGCAGGCGGCGATATCGACGGCATGGTGCGGGCTGTCTACCCGAGCGATCCGGGCAAGCAGTTCGCGAGCCTGGCGAACTGGGACCTGTCGTTGAAGGCAGGGCTTCGCGAGCAGGCGTTCGTTGGCGGTTTGCAGGATCAATTCGGCCGACTGGCGAATGATGCAATCGCACAAGACATCGCTTTCAAGCAGCAGCTTGGCAACGAGTTCGCAAGTTCCGCAAATCAGGCGCTTGCTGCGCAGCGTGCCTATGGAATTTCGAATGCGCGACAGCCTGTACATTCCGAACCGCTAACGCGATCCCTTACTTCAGCGGCGTATGCACCGGGCAACAATGACCCGTTTAGCGCACCGGAAATTGAATACGCCTACGGCCTTACCTCCAAAGCTGCTCCGGCCAGCACGCCCACTAATCGGGAGGCGACGCGGTATGTGTCGAAGTCCTTTACTGCGTTGCCATTTCAATTAGCATCGTCGTCCAACGATGTCCGAGGCGGATTTGATCAATACGGAAACAGCACCGCTGGACGTGCCCAATTCGACTTGGCGAACCTCGGTCTACCAAATTATTCGGTTTCAGTCGGCGCATATCTTGGGTTTGGCGGTGAAGTCGAAATGACGTTCAACGGCATCATCCCTAACGAGGTGAAATTTGGCGTCGGTACCGGATTCGGTGCCCATGGATATCTAAAATCGGTAGGCTCTTCCGCACAGGGCTTTCCAATTGACTTTATTTCCACGGGAAATAGTACTCTCGATGCTGGGGATTATCGTATTGGCTCATCAATCGGCGCTAATTTTATCGCTGGACCAGCGTCATTTCAATTACTGTCGACGGGTGCAGGTGGATACTCAAATATAACGCAAACGCCGGTATCTGGAGCCTATTCATACTTTAAAAGCGGTATAGCTTTAACTCCTTCTTTGGGTGTTGGCGCCGAATTTAAAGTCAATGTCATCGAATTCAATTACAAATGGAGGTGACGCGGTGGAATCTGATAAGTCGAGTGTCATCCGATTTAATAGAATCAGACGGGATATAATCCTGGGGATTGCGATATGGATATTTGTATTGATTTTTCTGAAATTTTACGATGCTGGGCATTATGAGTCACTTGCGATGTATTTGTCGTTCCCATGGATAATCGTCATGATTATTATTGTGGCTCGTTACAAATGTCCATTTTGTGGAGCTATCCCGCGAGGACGTTTCATTCGGTATGTCGATTTGAATCCGAAAGTCTGTGCAAAATGTGGTCACTCGCTCAAGGTGGAAGGATACGAAAGCAAGAGTTGAAGCTGCGCAGCTCGATAAGGATGGGGTGCGCGACGGGGGGCGACGCATACGCTTGAGCCATCGGGTCTTGGCAAAATCTGGTCGTCGATCGCGTTGCGGCGACTGACACGACGAAGCTGCGCACGCAGCAGGCCATCGATGGCGTGACTGGTCAGATCCTGCCAGGTGGGCTGGGCGGGGTGGGCAGCGGGTTTGTAGCGTCGCCGTACAGCAGCAATGCTGCGCTGTTCGGCAACGGTTCGCTTGGTCTGCTGGACGGATTGACTGGTTCGGCCGCCCAGGATGCGCTTGCATCGAGCCGGGCGCCTACGGCGTACAGCGCCGCTGCTACGCTCTACGGTCCCAACCTTGGGTTGTCGATGGCGGGTCCATTGGGTCAAGGAACCGGGTTCGGCTACGACAATGGCGCATTCGGCGGAAACCGGATCGCTTCGATGCCGCTGGCAGGTCGTGATGGTGAGGCGCTATTGTCGGCCTGGGACTTCGCGAAAAAGACGGCTCAAGAGGTCGGCCAGTCTTTCGTTGATGCTGGCAAGGGCTTGGTCAATGGTACGAATGCTGGCGTGAACGGCGCATTCGACACGATTCATCTGGGGTTGGCACTGGGTGAAAAATATGGTGTTCTGCCACCCGGCGCGTCCGATGTTCGCGTTCCTCATTTCGAACAATTTGGTGTGAACCCGAACGCGGCGGCCCAGGCTGGTGCGATGCTTGGCTTTGCTGGCGCGTTGCTGCTTGGGCCCGAAGGCGCGGCCCCGGCTGCCACTGTTGGAAGGGGAGCGGAAATCTCCGTCAGCGGCGGCATGGGTGCAATTCGCGAAACGGTTCTCGCGAACGTTGCGGAGAGTCAGGCTGCACGCGCATCTTCCGGATTTGACATTCACCTGGCAAGAGCAGACCAAGCGCCCCAGTACTTTATTCATGACTACAGCAACCAGCTTCGATTGATCGACAAAATCAAACTGAGGAACTGAAAATGAAAATACTTTCCCCGCATATCGACCATGCAGTTCAGATCGCGGTTGCGGCTGGCAACTCGGTCAAAGAGGTCTCGGAAGGATGGTCCAAGGTGAGACAGGTCGTGCACATGACAAGCCGAATGTCCGAGGCAGTGCGCAATGACATACAGAGCCAAATTCCGTCATTGCGGTATTGGTCTTCGGATCGGACACCGCACAATCCGGCCGAGGATGGCTTTATCTGTGAAGAATACCAAGTGGGTTTGTCGTTTCCGCGAGCGTAGGCATTAGCCGGGCCTGCTTTCGGGTACCGCTGGTTTCTCGAAGGTTGTTTCCTCTATCACCAGCTTCAAACTTTGAACTACATGAAAAGCAAAAAGATCTTGGTCGTTACCCTGTTTGCTGTCGCATTCCTGTCCGGTTGTGCCGGGACCGACTTTGTTCGTCCGGAAGCGGGACGGCTGGATGTCGGGAAGTCAACCGCTGCGGATGTCGAGGCGATGATGGGAAAACCATATCAGAACGGTGAGGTCACGAAAAACGGACAGATCATCAAGGTCAAAAAATATGCTTACGCTAACACGGCTGGTGAAGCTGTAAAAAGCGGGGTGACGCCTGCGCGTGCGATGAACTTCTCGCTGTTCAACAACACACTTGTCGGAGACGAGTTCGTCAGTTCATTCAAGTCGGATTCCACGGACTTCGACGAATCGAAGGTGGGTTCAATCGCCAAGGGCCAGACGACGCGGGACGATGTGATCGCGATGTTGGGGAAGCCGAGCGGGCGAGCTATCTATCCTCTGATCAAGAACAAGGATGACGATGCGCTGATCTACAGCTACACGCAAGTTTCCGGATCGGCATTCAGCCTAAAGTTCAATAACAAACAGCTTGTTATTGCTTTCAACGACAAGGGCGTGGTTAGCGATGTGGAGTTCACATCGAACGGCGACAAGTAAAGTATTGCCGATAGTGCCGTCCTCATAACGGTGTTATCGGCCCTTCGCTCTGCGCGCTTGAGTCCCAACTCCTTGGTCTTGCATTCCCTGGGCATCATGGTGCCGTCGCACGATATCGCCGAAATACATGATGTGCCGACCGATGGTGATCGTGTCATCTCAGTCAACTTCATCGCGCAATCGTCGCAGTGGGTTCTCTCACGCTCAAACGCGAGCCGACTGTCATGGTCACGCTGGAGAACGGGGCGCAGATAGAGATGGCTCCGCTCACCACGTACTACTACGATCTGACCGGTAACCTCGTGGGCCTGAAGGATGCGAACGGTCATCTGAGCACCCAGCAGTGGAACTACGGTCTCGCGCAGCCGGCGGTGGCGCAGTCGTGGGATGCGATGGGGTATAGCAAGAACTTCTCGTATGACGCGGTGGGAAATCTGCGCGTGTCGACCGACGAGCTGGGACGACGCACCGATTACACGTACGACAGGGCCAACCAGCTGATCGAGATCGCCCGGCCGGTGTTAGCCAACGGGCAGCGCAGCGTCGACCGCTATGAGTACGACGGTGCGGGTAACCGCATTGCCCACACGGACGCGCTGGGCGGACGCGAACGCATCTACTACGACGCCGACGGTCGTATCGTGAAGACCGTCAGCGCGGCGGGCCGCACGGTGCAGTACGACTACCGCTGGGCGAGCACGATCAGCTCGATCGGCTCGGTCGCGAGCGGTGGATGGGTAAAGACGACGATCGATGCGAACGGCCGCTCGATGGTCGACGAGGTGGATCTGTTCGGCCGGGTGACGAAACATACCGATCTCGGTGGCCACGTGTTCCAGTACACGTACAACTGGGCCGGTCTGCTGACAAAACAGGAAGGCACGAGTGGCCAGCATGTCGAATACAGCTATTACTCGCACGGTCTGGTGCGCTCGATCATGGATTACGGCACGCAGACCCAGTCGCTCTACGAATACGACGGCGACGGCAACCGTACGGCGGAATTTTTCACGGACTTCGGCAACTCGTACGTGTTCGCGCAGTCGCGGGTCGAATACGACGCCCTGAATCGCGTCGTGGCGATCCGTGACAACAGCTACCAGGTCGGTTACGAGTACGATGCGGTCGGCAATCGCCGCCGGATGATGGCGACGTACACGGACATGGTGGGTTATCACGCGACGGAGCAGGAGTACTGGTACGAGTACGACGCGTTGAACCGCTTCACGGTCTCGATGGGATCGCTGTCGGGCACGCGCGCCACCGATCCGGACGACACCAGTGTGCATATCGTGGCGGGCGCGGCCGGCGGCGACGGCGTGCAGCTTGGCTATAACGCGGCCGGCGAGCGGACGATGGCGGTCTATGCCAGGGATGGACGCACGGAGTACTACACGTACGACGCGAACGGCTTGCTGGCGACGCAGACGGTCGACGGCATGGTGATCCGGCAGCGCACCAATGATCTGCTGGGGCGCGTCACGGAGATCATCGAACGGGACAGGAGCAGCGGTCAGATCGTGACGGCGGTGACGCGCGACTGGGACGCCGACAGCCAGTTAATGTCCGAGCATGACAACATCGAAGGTACGACGACGACCTATACGCGCATGGCCGACGGCACGCTCGGGCAGGTCGCCACACGTCCCGACAATGGCAGCGGCGCGACCATGACATCCACCTATTCGTACGAATGGTGGGACAGCGCGAAACAGAGCCAGATCCTGGCGCAGGGGAGCAACCCGGACGCGCCGGGCTGGAGACCGGCATCGAGCTATTTCAACTACGACGTCAACGGCAACCTGAAGGCCACCTACGACGATGGTGGCGGCCAGGCGGGCAGCGCACGCGCGTTCACGTACTACACGGATCTGCGCGGCCAGGTGCAGCGGCGCGACGAACTGGTGGGCGTGACGGTTGGGGATGACGGCACGATCCGGGGCGCGACGGGCGATCGCAAGCACAACTACTACTACCTGAACGGCAACCGGGTGGGCAACCAGGGCAACGACGGGGTCGAGACGGTCGACTACGTGCAGGAGCTGGCCGGCAAGCTCGCGAAGGGCAGCGAGAGTCAGTACAAGGTGTTCACGCCGGTGGGCAGCGCGGACTTCGACGAGAACTTCATGGCGATCAACGGGGTGTATCCGGGCGTGAGCCCGGGTACCTGGACGGTGCGCGATGGGGATACGCTGCAGTCGATCGCGTCGTCGCTGTGGGGGGATGCGACGCTGTGGTACATCCTGGCGGACGCGAACGGGCTGAAGGGCGACGACGTGCTGAAGGCCGGGCAGATGCTGACGGTGCCCAACCAGGTCACGAACGTGCACAATACGGCGACGACGTTCAAGCCGTATGACCCGGGCAAGGCGATCGGCAATACGCAGCCGACCTTGCCTGATCCGCCGCCTCCGCCGAGCAAGGATGGGGGATGTGGTCCGGTGGCGGCGATCATTGCCGTCGTGGTTGCGGCGGTGGCAACGGTGTTCACTGCAGGAGCGGCATCGATGGCGCTGGCCGGAACGCTGTCGAGCTTGACCGTGAGTGGCGCGATGACGGCCGGCGCCGCCGCGCTGGTAGGCGGCGGTGCGGCGATGGGCTTCGGTACTGCGGTAGCGGCGTCTGTGATCGGTGGTGCCGTAGGAGCGGCAGCGGCCCAGGGCGTCATGATCGCGGCTGGCGAGCAGAGCGGCTTCAACTGGAAGGGGGTGGCGATGGGCGCTGTCGGCGCAGCGGTCGGCTCGAGCGTTCTTGGCGTAACCGGAGTTGGCACGGCGGTCGGTAGCGCGTTCGGCGGAAGTGCCGCCAGCCAGTTTGCCGGTGCCGCCGCGCAAGGAGCAATCCGGTCGGTAACTACGCAGGGTCTTGGCGTGCTGACTGGCGCACAGCACAGCTTCGACTGGAAGGGGGTAGCTGCTTCTGCGATCGCGTCGGGAGTCGCGTATGGCGTGGGCGCCGCAGTGCGTAGCGTCGGGGCGGACTTTGGCTTCAATATGCAGTCCGACAGCGGTCGATTTGTGACGGGCGTGAGCGCGGGGGTTGCTGCAGGTGCGGCTAGTACAATCGTGCGCGGTGGGAGCCTTGGGCGCAATGTTGGCGCAATCTCGATGGATGCCGTCGCGAGCACCATTGGCAATCTGGTGGTGAGCCAGGTTCAGGCCGCGTCGGTCGCGAAAACTGCGACGTCCGGTGACGGCAGCATGAGTGCGCTGTACGGTGTCGGTGGCAACTACGATGACCTGGTTCGACAGACGACGCAGCAGAGCTATAACGTCAGCGCTGGCGATCAGTTTGCAGGGACGGCGGGCTGGAGCCTAGCGTTGCAGGGGCCAGCGGCATCGACTGGTGCCGCCAGTGCAGCAGGCGGCTATGTGAGCGGTACGCCGAGTCCGTACGGTGGTGCTGCGTTCAACGCGCAGCAGGCACGCATCGCCCGTATCGCAGAGATGCAGTTGCAGGCGGCGAACCCGGCCGATGTTCGACCGGGATGGGGCGAACTGAACGTTCTGGTTACGGGTGTTGGGTCGCGCGGAGAAGCTGGTGAAATTCGTGCCTTGCCGCTGAGCATGCGCGAGCGGCTGTCTGATCCGAGCGTGGCGGATACGCCGGGCGGTGCCATCCTTGGGTTTGCATATAGTGCCGCTGAAAAGGCTGGCGACGTTGCTGCACTGTTCTCCCAGTTCGGCCTGAATCCGGTCACTGGCGAGATGCGTAGCCCGGGGCAACTTCAGCGGACAAAGGAAGACCTGGTGATTAACGCCGGTACGCTCGGCGTTGGTGCATTCGAAAGTGGAGCGGTAACGCTTGCAAGGCAGCAGGGCCAGGCAATGTTGCGGTCGGCGGGCGAGAGCTTTGGGCCGCAGATTGAAGGTATGTTCGAACGCGCGGCGCCGGGGCTTCGGATGTATGCACTACCCGAGGACATGGCGATCAGTTCACGGGTTGGACCTCCTATCCCACGGCTCGATGTTAGCGACCAATTCTCAATCAATAGATATGGTGGGGGAGTTAGCATTGACTATCTCGACGCAGAATACGGGAGCCATGGGCTGAACGCATACATCGATCAAAGCCAGCGTCTCTCGTTTGAGATTCGTGCTAACGGCGATGTAGCGAAACTCGGCTCTGGCAAAGATATGTTTGCCAGTATGATGCTGAGATTGGATAGAGAAGGAATTGAGGTTAATGGCATTACCGGTACATGGGTATCAGGAACGGACAGTGTCAATGCCGCTGAGTATGCGCGGAACTTGGCTGCAGGGATGAGCAAGGAAAATGCTGCGCTCAATACATGGACTGGCAGGTTAGCGTCGAGTTATGGATATACGTCAGTAATCGTGCCAGATCCAGTCATTTCCAATACTCAATTTGCTTACTTTATGAAGCTTGGTCGATGATGGATGAGCTAATCAAAGGCGTAGTCGCTTCAGATCTCTTTGGAGAGATCTTGTCTTCCAATCCAACGTTTACTTCACGGGATTTATGTCGTTTACTAGTTGATCGCTTCCCGGAAATTGATGGTGCCGCAATCCAACTCATTCGCCGCTGGAAGGGCGTAGGACGAGTAGACGGGATTTCAGATGCGGATTTGAATATTGGAATCGCACACTTCCTCAAGGAAGCCGGGTACTTGAACACGGATTAAATACCGTTTCAAAGATGGGCGCAATGTTGGCGCCATTGCGATGGATGCGATCGCATCGACGATTGGCAATATGGTGGTGGACCGCGTCGCAGCGAGTGACACGACGGCGCTGAGCACGCAGCAGGCGATCGATGGCGTGACCGGTCAGATTCTGCCGGGTGGTCTTGGTGGAGTGGGCATCGGGTTCGTCGCACCCGCATACAGCAGCAATGCGCCGCTGTTCGGTGTGTATGGTGGGCTGGTTGATAACAGTGAGTCGTCATATAGCGCATCGTCGACGCTGTTTGGCCCATCGATGGGGTTGCCGGATCGGCAGCGACCGATCATGCTGGCGGATACGGGCGGCAATCCGGACAATACGTTGCTCGCGTGGGAGTATGCGAAGCAGGCGGCATCGGACAGCGTCAACTTCGTGATGGGTCTGGCCAACACACCAATCCAGTTTGTGAATGGCGGGTTTGAACTGGATCATGTGGCAGTGGGTGGGCTTGAAGCGGTTGGAGTCTTCCCGCCGGGTGCGGCTAGTGGCAAGACGCCTCAGATTCCGTATTTCCAGGCTGAGGATACGTTCGCGGCGCGCTCGGGTAATGCGACGGGATTTGCGTTGAGCATGTTCGGGATGACGGAGCAACTCGCCATGAAGGGGACGGGACTGCTTGATGCGATGTTACCTGGGCAGGCTGTGAGGGACATTACATCTGATGCAACAGCATTGCGGCGTGCTTATCTAAATGACAAGTTTGATCGCACAGGAAATTTGAATCTTGACATTAACATTCGAGGGCGCCAAGAAACGGCAACTAACTTCTTCGTGTCTCAGGGTGTACCGGAAACCAGTATTCCATCGTATATGATGGGTATTGACTTCACTAAATGCGTTGAAATGCAGACCATCGGTACTGGACGGTCATTATGGCAATACCAGACGCCAGGAGCTCCACAAGGTAATTGGTACTCGTTTGTTCGTCCGCTCAGCCGGCCGAGCTTGGCATCAGTCCACTTGGTTTTAATCGGACGACACAAACTGTTGAGCCGAAAATCCTGAACTCCTACAGGACCGCAGAGCCGGTAACTATGCTGCGCAGTACATCGGCGGCCGTAGACGATTTCTGGTCGGTCAAGGGGCAGTCGTACCCGGCCGTTGGTGGGGCACGCCAATTGTTTTCTACGCAGAAACCAGTGTTTGTGCTGGTTCCACGATGATTTGGGGAAAGGTATGACCGCAATAGAAACAGTAGAGAAAGCGTTGGCTCTTGCGAGAGCAAGGTTGAATGCAGCCTCTGGGTTCGAGATATTTGCTTCGACTGTGGCCCAGTTAGAGTATTTGCTGTCCGTTCTGAGAGGGGACGATAAAGATCGCACGCGCCTGAAAAAAATAGTTGTGGGGCACTTTGCTGCACGGGAGTTCGAAGAGAACGATCCTGAGCTGGCAAAAGCATTGCATGCTGCACAAGCGATTGCATATAAAGCAGCAAAGGGGCTTAAGGTTTAGGCAGATTGAGTATCCTCAAGATGGGAGTTGCCGTACCGATCAAAATGGGAATCACCGCGCTCATCAACGGCGGGCGTGCAGCACTCGCGAGCGAAATGCTCGGCGGTGATGCACCGATCTTCAGGTCAGGTGGCTTGCTTGGTTCGCAGATGTGGGCCTCTTTTGCAGGCACAGGAGCGATTAGCGCGGGCGTCAACGCGGAAGCGCAGTACTCCTTGACGGTGGATGTCGATCCCGTTGATGTTGGTGTCTTTCCCCGCATATCGACCTTGCAGTTCAGATCGCGGTTGCGGCTGGCAACTCGGTCAAAGAGATCGCGGAAGGATGGTCCAAGGTGAAACAGGTCGTTCACATGACAAGCCGAATGTCCGCGGCAGTGCGCAATGACATACAAAGCCAAATTCCGTCATTGCGGTATTGGTCTTCGGATCGGACACCGCACAATCCGGCCGAGGATGGCTTTATCTGTGAAGAATACCAAGTGGGTTTGTCGTTTCCGCGAGCGTAGGCATTAGCCGGGCCTGCGTTCGGGTACCGGTGGTTTCTCGAAGGTTGTTTCCTCTATCACCAGCTTCACGGGCAGCAGCTCGCGCAGCCGATCGAGCTTGAATTTGTAATATAAATCAAAGAAAAGGGAGTATCTTGAAGAAAATCCGTGCTGTCGCAATGTTTGCGAGTCTCGTTGTTCTTACCGGGTGTGCTCGCCCGCCGCTCACCCAGTCTGTGGAGCACGATGTTCTGACAACCATGCAACCCGTCGAAGTTCGGGTGGGTATCGCGCAACCAGAGTTGTATGCGGCGTTCGTCCCGTCGACCACGGGCTTGGCTGCGGCCGCGACCTGTGGGGTGATTCCCGGCATTGGCATTCTACTGGCCGCTGCCTGTGGCGGTGCTCTCGGCGCGGTGGACGCAGGTATCAATACTTCGCGTGCTAAGAGCGCTGAGGAAACGATCCATCCTCTAAAGGACCAACTGGTCGAGCTAAATTTCGACCAGCAGATGCGCGAATCGATATTGAATGCGCTTCGAGAAGCGCCGGAGATGCAAGTCGAGCGCGTTGAAGTGACTAAGGATGTAAAGGACCAAGACTATAATGAATTGTTCATCGCCTCGCAGTCAGGCTCTGTGATGTTCGTGACTGTTGACTATCACCTATCGCCTGATTTTTCCACATTTGAGCTTTCGACACGCAGTCTGCTGTTTCCGCGTAGCTCCAAGGCTCGCGCCGCGGCCAAACTGCAGCCAATCGTTCAAGCGACGGCACCCGACAACGGACTAGCGGTTGCCCCGAAGAACTCAGTGTACCGGGCCAGTATCACGTACCGCGCCAAGCTAGTGACCTCTGGCAAAGATTCGACGCAGAACGTCGCGATATGGAATGACAACAATGGCCGTCTGCTGCGAGCAAGCATGCATGATGGTATTGCGCAGATGGGCCGTTTGGTGGCCGAGAGCCTGCAGCGCAAGTATGAGATCAACGGAAACGACACTCAGGTCAAGGACGATAACGGCATTGCCGCGAGTCAAGTATCGATGGGGAACACAGGGTCGCTGCTGCGCTATCCTGATGGGTCCCTGCAATTTAACGCCAACCTTGAGGTAGCGCTGGCGAACTTCGACGTAGTGCGACAAGCGGCGAGTGTATCTGAGGCATCGGCGCAAGCGGCTACTCCCAATGCGGATTAGAGGTCACGGTAGGCGTTGCGCACTTCGTATCCATTGCATTTTCGAAAGAGAAACGGCACGACGCGCCACGCGACCTTCTTGAACACCGAATCGTCACTCGCGACGGGCGCGGCGCAGCCAATAGCGTTGCCATCGAGGCAATGCTGCATGTCGCGCTCCGCGTGCGGAGCGCGCCTTCATGGTCTAAACGGAAGTGAGGAAAGACCGAACGGCCTTTCCTCGAATGCACAGAACGATCAGTTCTGCAGCGCGTCCCACATTTCCTTGTCGCGCTGCGCGGTCCAGATGCGCGGATGGCTGATGCCGCTCGCTTCGTCGTAGGCTCGCGAGACGTCGAACGGCAGGCAATGCTCGTAGATGAAGACGTTGCCGAACTTCGGGTCCATGGACTTGCGCGTGAGCGCCATCGCGCCCTTCAGATCGAGCTTGTCCTTGAATGCGTCACGGCCCGCCTGCAACAGCATGGTGACGAAGTCTTTCGTGTAATCGAGGCCCTTGTTCACTTCCGCCGGCGACAGCAGCGCGGGGCCGCGACCCGGCACCAGCTTCTCCGCGTTCAGGGCGCGCAATGCTTCGAGCGTTGCCGGCCATTGTTCGAGTTGCGCGTCGCCGCAATAGCAGGCCGCGTCGTACTCGACCAGGTCGCCGGAGAACAACACCTTCTGCGACGGCAGCCAGACGACCGTGTCGCCCTTCGTGTGGCCGGAGCCGAGATGCGCGATGCGCACTTCGAGCTTGCCGAGAAAGAGCGTCATTTCCTTTTCGAAAACCAGCGTCGGCCACGTCAGGCCGGGCACCGTTTCGACGCCCGCAAAAAGGCGCGGGAAGCGTTCGATCTCCGACTTCATATCGGCTTCGCCGCGCTCGACGATCATTTCGTAGGTGCCGCGGCTGGCGATCACCTGCTGCGCGCCTTCCTTGAAGTACGCCGACGCGCCCAGCACGCGCACCGCGTGATAGTGCGACAGCACGACGTATTTGATCGGTTTGTCGGTGACGCTGCGGATCTTCGCGATCAGGTCTTGCGCCATGGCCGGCGTGGCGGTGGTGTCGACGATCAGCACGCCGTCGTCGCCGATGATCACGCCCGAGTTAGGGTCGCCTTCGGCCGTGTAGGCATACGCGTTTTCCGACAATTGGGTCCACGTGATCTTCTTCTCTTCCAGATCGGCCTGGGATGCGAAAGCCTTCGCCATGTCTGTCTCCGTCTCACGACTCGTTGGGGGATGACTAATAGTCGTCGTCACGCTGATATTTGTCAATGACAAAATACCTTGTCATTCACTAAGCAAGGGTAAACTCCGTTGGTTGGTCTGCACGGTTCGATCGGATACCATCTAGGCCTTCCACGGGCGACAGCGGACGGGCCGAATCTCCTTCGGGTCAAGGGCGGACAACACGATGGCTGATACGACAAGCGAAAAGAAACAGCGGGGGATTCAGAGCGTCGAGGTTGGCGGACGTCTGCTGCAGGCGCTGGCGCGACAGCGCGAACCGCTCGGGCTGACCGAACTGGCCGGCGAGGCGCAACTGTCGTCGGCGCAGGCGCATACCTATCTCGTGAGCCTGACGCGCCTCGGCCTCGTCAAGCGCGATGCCCTGACCGGCAACTACGAGCCGGGGCCGCTGTCGTTGCGGCTTGGCCTCATGCATATCGAACAGCAGCCGGTCTATCGCATCGCGGCTGCCCACGCGGCGTCGCTCGCGGAGCGGATCGGTCTTAGCGTGGCGATCTGCGTGGCGGGCGTGCAGGGCCCGACCATCGTCCGATACGAGCGCAGCGGTGCGCCGCTGCATGTCAATCTGCACATCGGCACGGTGATGTCGCTCGAAGCGACATCGACGGGCCGCGTATTCTGCGCGTTCTGCGCGCCCGAGCAGGTCGCGCAAATGGCGCGAAGCCAGGCGCATTCGGCGGACCCGACGCCGGCGCGCGGCCGCGCCGCCAAAGGGCCGACTAGCGCGGAGTGGCGCAAACGCTTCGATGAGATCCGCGCGCGCGGCATCGAGCGAGGTATCGATGCGCCGAGTCCGGGCATCAGCAGTCTGAGCGTGCCGGTGTTCGATGGCGATCAACGGATGCAACTCGCGTTGACGGCGATCGGCTCGTCGGGCTCGATCGAAGTCGCGTGGGACGGTGTGGTCGCGCGTCAATTGCTCGAAACTTCCCGACGTATCACCGAAGCGCTGGTCACACCCAGCTGAGAATCATGCAGATCGAAACCCCGGACGCGTCCGACGCGAACACGCCCCAACTCAACGACACGAAAGCTCAGCGCGGAATCAGCGCGCTCGACAACACAGGCGAACTCCTGCTGGCACTCGTTGCCGCCGGCCGTCCGCTGTCGTTGCGCGATCTGGCCGCGGCCGCCGATATGGCCGCCGCCAAGGCGTTTCCGCATCTGGTGAGTCTGCTCAAGGTCGGCTTGCTGAGCCGCGACGACGCCGGTCTTTTCAGTGCGGGACCGCTCGGCATGGAGCTCGGCCTGATCGCATTGCAGCGCATGTCGCCGATTCGCGATGCCGAACCGGAGATCGTCACGCTTGCGGCGGAGTCCGGCATGAGCGTCGCGGTGGCGATTCTTGGACCTTTGGGTCCCACGGTAATCCGTTTCGAAGAATCGGCGAGACCACAACACGTGAGCCTGCGCGTGGGCACCGTGATGTCGCTCGTCAACACGGCGATAGGGCGCGTGTTCGCCGCGCATCTTGCGGACGACGTATTGGTCGGACTGTTGTCGCAGGAATCGATCAGACTCGCGGGCGCGCCGGTTGCGGAAGTGCTCGTGGCGCCGAAAAAGGGCCCGCCGTCGTTGGCCCCGACCTATCTGGCACGTCGTGCGAAGGTTGTCAGCGACGGCATCGATGACGCACTCGATGCGCCGGTGCCGGGCATCGGCGCGTTGGCCGCGCCCGTGTTCGATCATACGGGCAGCGTCAGTCTGGTGGTCGCGGTGATCGGTCCGTCGGGCGGCTTTGATTTCAGCACGCACGGCACGACCGCGCAGAGGCTGCTCGCCACGACACGACGGCTGTCGTGGCGGTTCGGCTGGATCGGGCGCTGAGCCTGGGTCGTCAATCCGCGCGCGCCAGCGCCAGCGCTTCGAGCAGCACGTCGGCATCGCCGATGTGGTTCGCGAGCAGCAGCACGAGCTTTGCGTTCATGAAATGGCTTTGCTCGTCGGTCAGTCCATTGTGCGCGTCGATGAGCTTTTCATAGAACGCATCGGGATCGGCCATATTCGTTTCGATGTTCAGCTTGGTCATGATGGTTATCCGTTGCAGGTTGCGCGATCCACGGCCTTGGCGACCGATGCGGTGTCGAGGGCGCGCCAGCGCGCGCAGACGTGCTGGTCCGGACGCAGCAGATAAAAGGTGCCGGGCCGCGCATCGAAGCGATGCGTGACGATGCCTTCGACGTCCTCGATCACCGTGACGTGAGGCATCTCCGGAAGAGCGGTCGCGGCCGCGCCACGCGGCACGACGATCAACGAGTGAACCGGCACCGCGAGGCATGCGAGCGCGCGAAGCTGTTCGGCGCATTTCGTCAGGTCGTCTCCCGGGCCGCAGAATTGCACACCCGTGAAGCCGCCATGTCCTGTCTGATTCAGGAACCAGGCGTCTTCGCCAACGAGCTTGACCGGCGCGTCAGTGCTGGCCGCGCCGGGCACCATCGCACCGGTGAACGCGTCGGCGTCGGGCGAGTTCAGGGGCGAGTCGCGCAGAACCGCCGGCACCGACAGACGGCCGCTGTTGACGATGCGCCGCGCGAACGGACACTCTTTCGCGAGCTTGAGCGTGGCATCGCGGAACATCCGCGAAACCGCGCTTTTCGGCGTGATGAAGTCGGTGGCGCGCGATGAGTTCAGGATGTTTTCGTCCGCCGCATACTCGCGCTCGGATGCATAGGTATCGAGCAGCGCCGGCGGCGCGTCGCCGTTGACGACGAGCCGCAGCTTCCAGGCGAGATTGTCGGCATCCTGCACGCCGCTATTCGCGCCGCGCGCGCCGAACGGCGACACGCCATGCGCCGAATCGCCCGCGAACAGCACGCGGCCATGCCGGAAACTGTCCATCCGCAAACACGAAAACGTGTAGACGCTGACCCATTCGAGCTCGAACCCGGCATCGTCGCCGAGCAGCGCTTTCACGCGCGGAATCACTTTCTCAGGCTGTTTTTCAGCGACCGGATCGGCGTCCCAGCCGAGCTGGAAATCGATGCGCCAGACGTTGTCGGGCTGCCTGTGCAGCAGTACGGATTGATTGCGATGGAAGGGCGGATCAAACCAGAACCAGCGTTCGGTCGGAAACGGCGCCTTCATTTTCACATCCGCGATCAGGAAGCGGTCCTTGAAGGTGCGACCATGACTGTCGAGACCGAGCGCCTTGCGCACCGCGCTGCGCGCGCCGTCGGCGGCGACCACGTATTGCGCGCGCATCGGATAAATGCCGTCGGGCGTTTCGACCCGCAACTCGACATGGTCGTCTTGCTGGGTCACACCGATCACATTGCTTTTCCAGCGCATCTGCAGATTCGCGGTTCGCTTCGCCTCGTCTACCAGATAGCCCTCGACGTAGTACTGCTGCAGATTGATGAATGCTGGGCGCGCGTGGCCTGTCTCGGGCAGCAGGTTGAACGTATAGATCAGTTCATCCTGCAGGAACACCTTGCCGACGTTCCAGCTCACGCCTTTGTCGACCATCTGCTTGCCGCAGCCGAGCCGATCGAAAATTTCCAGCGTCCGCTTCGCAAAACAGATTGCGCGCGAACCGCTCGACAGCGTGTCGTCATTGTCGAGCAGCACGGTGCGAACGCCCTGCTGGGCCAGATCGATGGCCGCTGACAACCCGACCGGGCCAGCGCCGATCACCACGACCGGATAGGTGAGCGGTGCACCGGCATCGTGGTCGGCGGCTCGCTCGTAGTCGAACCGCATCGATTGGTAGTCGATCTGCATGGCGTCTCCGGGTTCTGCGGGATATCTTTGATTAATCTATAGCAAGCAGTATTGCTCCTTGCTAATATTGGCCATTCTATAAAGCTTTTTGAGCGATCGAATCTGTATTTACCCTGGTGCGGTTCCATTGCACGCAAACCCGGCAACGAATATCCCGGCGAATCGCACTTTCGACAACGTCGAGGAAGCGCGCGCCGCCAAGCATTGAAACGTCGGGTTGACCTTGGCAAGTGGCATTCGTGATACGTTAGCTGGCACAAGCAGCGATGGAGACCACCATGCTGATTCCTCTGCTGTTACTTGTGGGGCTTCTTTGGTGGATGTTCGCGATCCATCCGGGGCATGCGGCGCTCGAGCGACTTCGTGCGATGATGGAATTTGCCCGCTTGGACTTCAAACATTTTCCGAAGCTTGCCCCGCAATCGACTGCCCGGTCTGCGATTGCCCTGGCTCTGTACGCCATCGCCTGCGCGATCAGCACAGACAACCTTGGCCTCGCGCAGGCTCAAGCACAGCCGCCGTCGTTCGAGAGCTTCGCCATCCCGGCCGGCAGCGCACCGCATGACGTCGCACCGGCGCATGACGGCACCGTGTGGTACACCGCGCAGGCGCGGGGAGCGGTCGGGCGGCTGGACCCGCGCAGCGGCAAAACCGACACGATCGCGCTCGGCGCCGGATCGGCGCCACATGGCGTGATCGTCGGCCCCGATCGTGCGGCGTGGGTCACTGACGGCGGCCAGAACGCAATCGTGCGTATCGATCCGAAGACGCTCGCCGTCACGCGTTTTCCGCTACCCAAGGACCGGCCAGACGCCAATCTGAATACCGCCGTGTTCGACAAACAGGGGCATCTGTGGTTTACGGGGCAAAGTGGTATCTACGGTGAACTCGATCCGCAGCGATCGCGCATGCGCGTCTTTGATGCCCCACGCGGCGCCGGGCCCTACGGTATCTGCGTGACCCGCTCCGGGGATCTGTATTTCGCTTCGCTGGCGGGAAATTACGTAGGTCGCATCGACCCGACCACGGGCGCGGCACAGGTCATCGAGCCACCAACGTCGAATCAGGGCGCGCGCCGCGTCTGGGCCGATTCCAGGGGGCGCATCTGGGTCAGCGAGTGGAACGCCGGAAAAGTCGGCGTGTACGATCCTGGCACGCATCATTGGCGCGAATGGCGACTGCCCGGCAACGATCCGCACGCGTATGCAATATTCGTCGACGACCAGGACATCGTCTGGCTCAGCGAATGGAGTGCTAATGCGCTAGTGCGCTTCGATCCGCGTGCCGAGCGGTTCGACGTGTTGCCGCTGCCGCGTGACCACGCGAACGTCCGTCAGATGATGGGTCGTCCGGGCGAGGTCTGGCTGTCCGAATCCGGCACGGATCACCTGCTGCTCTTTCGATCCCGTGCAGCCGATGTGAGCGGGCAGTGACCACGCACTGCACCGGGAGCGGAATTGCGCGGTCCGCTGCGCCCCGCGTGCGCGGGACCGCTACCAAAATGGTCTAGAGCAGCTGGAGGGTCCGCGGATCGGCTTCTCCGCCGAAATACTTGCGCAAAGCTTCGATGAATACGTCGTTGTCGTTCGTGGCGCGCGCGAACAAGGTGACCGACGAGCGAAACTTCAGGTCATCCGGATACCCGAATATTTCCTCGACGGAGCGGTCGCTGACGACGTTGACCAGGTGCGTCGTTTCGCGCAGCCGTGGGCCGAGTATCGGGTGGCGCAGATAGGCTTGCGCTTCGTCCAGCGACGAAAGCGCGAATCGCTGAGCCATTGCGCTGGTTCCGAGCCCCTCGATTTGAGGAAACACGAACCACATCCAGTGGCTTCGCTTGCGTCCGTGCCTCAGTTCATCGCATACCTGGTCGTAGACCGGCTCTTGTGCATCGAGGAAGCGCTGAAGATCATAGGGATCGTCCATTTCGTACTCCGCTGCAGGCGTGGAAACCATCGTTAAACCACGATTCTCGCGCGCATGCAGGCACGGGTCTACGATGGATCGTTGATTCGCTCCGTCATTAGCGATACCTTTACGTCTATCCAGGTCGTCGGGTGCTGGTCAACGAAGGGAGAACCGTTTCGTGAAGAGAGCGTGGGCTGTCTCCTGCATCGTCGCATTGAGCGCGATCTTCGGCGGATGCGGCAAGCAGGGACCGCAAAGCGCCACTGAGGCATCGGGCGCATCCGCGAGCTCGGCGCCGGTTCAGCCAGCACAGGGTGCGAGCAATGCAACCGCTGCATCAGGCGCCCAAGGAACGGGCGCGCTGGTCACCGTCACCAAGGCGCAGTTGCCGGCGGAGGCGGCCGAAACTCTGCGACTGATCAAAGCGGGCGGCCCCTTCCCGTTTAGCGATGACGGCGTCTTGTTTCGTAACAGTGCGGCTTTGCTGCCGAAGCATCCGCGCGGTTACTACCACACCTATACGGTTCGCACACCAGGCGCGACGGATCGGGGGCAGCGTCGGATCGTATGTGGTGGGCCGCGCAAGCAAACCGGCGAGTGCTATTACACCGACGATTACTACGCCAGCTTCAAGCGCATTGGAGAATAAAGACGGAATGAACTGCGTCAGCGACGCTATCTGCGAACTGGCGGCGGCGTCGCAAGGCATCTTTTCGCTAGCTGCGATGGCGCTGTTTCAGCGAGTTCGGCGACGCAGTCATGGTGCCATTGAGGCCCACAACGATGAGATACCTGCCGACGGTATCAATCCATCGACCGAAAGTGTGAACGTTGATGGCTTCATCCTGATCACCACAGATCTGGCGAAGAACGACCCCCAGCCATCAGCGCGGCACCTACGATCACCCCTTTGACGACCACGTCGAGTGGAAGGGCCGAACTGCGTTCAGCAGTACGTTCGAGCGCCTGGCCATCGCGGCGAGCCGACTGCGCCGAAGTGAAGTCGCGCGTCGGGTCTCGGGCATCGTGCGTGTGAACCTGGAGGGGTTTCCAGACAGTGCGAGTACGCCGTTGAGGGCGAGGTCAGTAGGAGATCTCTCAATCAGAAAACCTGAAGGCAACCATCAGAACTATGAGATTTTCCTGCTGTCGGGCTTCTGCGATAGTTGTTCTCAACCGTTGTGTTGGATTTCCGTACCGCGCGTCGTCGTCCAGGGAGAATCTGCATGCATCGTTTTGTGATCGTGGGAGGAGGGGCGGGTGGCATCGAACTCGCAACGAGGCTAGGCGATCGTTATGGTGGTCGGCGAAGAAGCGGGGCGCAACGTGCCTCCATTACGTTGATCGACCGCAACCCGACGCATATCTGGAAGCCCCTGTTGCACGAGGTCGCAGCGGGAAGTCTGGACCCATTCGCACAGGAACTGGCGTACGCCGCGCAAGCCCAGTGGCACGGCTTCCAGTTCATCCATGGCGAACTTGTCGGACTGGATCGTGGCTCGAGGCAGGTCCTGCTTTCGCCACTGCTCGATGACGACGGAACCGAACTGGTACCGCCGCGCCGAATCGGGTACGACTCGTTGATTCTTGCCATCGGTAGTACAACGCACTACTTCGGCGTGCCGGGCGCGGCGGAAAATTCGCTCGCGCTTGACAACGTCGCTCAAGCGGAACGCTTCAGAAAGCGCCTGATTTCAGCTTGCATTCGCGCCGAACAACAACGAGACGCCGGTGAGCGGAGTGCATGTGGAGTGCCGGTCGATCACGCGCCTCGTGTTCAGGTCGCGATCGTTGGCGGGGGCGCTACGGGCGTGGAATTGTCCGCCGAATTGCGCAATACGGCGAAGGTACTTTCATCATACGGCTTGCATCGGCTCGACCCCACACACGACGTCGGGATCGTGCTCATTGAAGCTGGGCCGCGGATTCTGCCAGCGTTGAAAGAACGCGTGTCCACCGCAGCTGCCGGACTGCTGGGCAAACTCAATGTCAAGTTGATGGTCGACGAGCGGGTCGCGGAGGTCGCGCCCGGACTCATCCGCACGAAAAACGGCAAGACGATACGTGCGGATCTCACGGTGTGGGCCGCGGGCATCAAGGCACCCGCGGTGCTTTCAACGCTCGATGGGCTGACCGTCAATCATCTGGGGCAACTCAGTGTGCGTCGCACGCTTCAAACGGATCTCGACGACCATATATTCGCATTCGGCGATTGCGCGGCCTGTCCATGGTTGGGTTTCGAGCGCAATGTTCCACCGCGCGCCCAGGCGGCTCATCAGCAGGCATCGTTTTTAGTCAAGGCACTTGCGCGACGCATCGAGGGGAAAAAGCTTCCGGAGTTTGCCTATCGCGATCTCGGCTCGCTAGTGTCGCTCGGGCACGCGAATGCGGTAGGGAGTCTGATGGGAGGTCTTATCGGCGGCAGCATGCTCGTGGACGGACTGCTTGCTCGCTTCATGTATTTGTCGCTGTATCGGATGCACGTTGCAGCGCTGCATGGCTATGCACGCATGATCGTCAATACCCTCGCGCATCGGCTCCGTCGAAGCACCGCGCCGCACGTCAAACTGCACTGAGCACGCCTTTCAGCGTCGACTCGAGCGGAGGCGCCATGCACGCTCGAAACGGCACCTCGGCCAGACGATGCCGACGTCTCCGGCGTCTCGAATGGCTTCATCCAGCAAGGTCTCGATATCGGGGTGCTCGTGTTCTTCGGCAAGCTCCTCGTGCTCATGGTCGTGCCACACGAGCTGCCCGCGCACTTTCGCGACCTTCACGTACTGATCGTTGACCTGTGCGACAACTTTCGGCGACCAATGATCCGACACATCGGCGAACGCGGCTTCAAGGTCGAACGATTCGGCGAACGGATGGGAAGACATGCTTATCTCCAGGTCGGAATGAGGGATGCGGCGAGTAGCACACCCATCGCGAGATTGAGAATGCGCCAGTGGCGCGGCGTCCGAAACAGCCGGGCGAATAGCACGCCGAGCGCACACCACAGCGCGAGCGACGCGCACGCAGTCACCCCGAACGCTGCACCGAGCAGCATCGCGAGGCGGTTCGGATTGTTTGCGAGCAGCGCGAAAGACGCCGCCGCGCCAACCGTCATCGCCCAGCCTTTCGGGTTGAGCCAGAGCAGCAGGAAACCGTTGACGAGCGAAACCGGGCGCACGGGGCCGTTGCTCGCGTTTGGCGGCCCGCTGCGCGCGATGCGCCACGCGAGCCACAGCAGATACGCCGAGCCGAGCGCCCTCACCGCCGTTTGCAGCGACGGCAGCGTCAGAAGCAGGCCGCCAAGCCCGAGCGCGGCGACCGCGGCGAGCAAGGCGAGGCCCATCGCGATGCCGAGCATCAGCGGTATCGAGCGTACGAAGCCGAAGCGTGCGCCTGAGGCGGCGGCGAGCGTGGTCGCGCCGCCGGGCGTCACGGTCGCGACGGCGACGAAGAGCAGAAGCGGCAGAATCGAGGTCATCGGTGCACATTCGGATCAGTGAATTCGCACTGTACGGATCGTCAAGGCATCGTGAAAGCTAATAATATTGATGCGGTACATTACGTCGCATAATGCATAGATGAGCCGAAACCTCGACCTCGATCTTATCCGCACCTTCGTTGCCGTCGCCGATAGCGGCAGCATGACGGTCGCCGCGAATCTGCTGCACATGACGCAAGGCGCCGTGAGCCAACAGGTGAAGCGCCTCGAAGATGTGCTGGATTGCCTTCTGTTCGTTCGCAAGACGCGCCGGCTGGAACTGTCGCACCAGGGCGAGCAGTTTCTCGTGAAGGCGCGCAAGCTGCTGCGGCTGAACGATGAAATCTGGGCCGACATGACCGGCCAGCCGTTGCGCGGCGCCTTGCGTGTGGGCGTGCCTTACGATCTCGTGACGCGGCTCGCGCCCGCGATGAAGGCATTCGCCGACGCGCATCCGCACGTCGAAATTTCGTTGGTGTGCGCGGCGTCGCCAGAGCTGAGCGAAGCGGTGAATAGCGGTCGCGTTGACGTGTCGTTGGTCGAATATGTCGCAAGCGAAGCCGAAGGTGAAGTGGTCTGCATCGAGCCGCTGGTGTGGGTCAAGGGGCGCGGCAGTGATGCATGGCAGAAGCGGCCGTTGCCGCTGTCGATGGTAGACGATCGTTGTGCTTTCCGTCCGGTGGTGCTCGGCGCGCTCGCGGACGAGGGCATTGCCTGGCGCACGGTGTTCGAGAGCGGAAACATCGAGGCGACGGCCGCAACGGTGCGCGCGGGCCTCGCGATCACGGCCTGGCTCGCCTCCACGGTGCCGGCCGATCTGGAGACGCTGACGCCTCGAGTAACCGGCTTGCCCGCACTGCCTGCGTTCGCGATCTGTCTGCGCTTGCCCGCGACGGTTCAGCCAGCGGCACAGGAATTCGCACGCCACGTACGCGAGTCGATGTCGAGCGACGCTGGCACTCGACGCGCGCCGCTCGCGAACATTGCGTGACGGACGGCGTTTGAAGTGCACGCCGGAATCGACTGATTCAGACGCACGCAGTGCCGCCAGCCATCTTTTAGTTCACGGACGTCGCTCCTACAAGCGCTGCGGCAGCGCAGCCGCAAAATAGTCAGTCACCCGGCGCACGCGCGCAGGCACGAAACGACGCGTCGGCCAGATGATGCTTACATCACGGGCGTCGCGAATGAAGTCGTCTAGCACGGTCACAATGTCGGGATGCTTGAGTTCGTCGGCGAGCGAGAGCTTCGCGAAGAGGCCGATTCCCACGCCCGCGAGCACGGCCGATCGTATTGTCTCGACGCTATTCGACGACAGGTTGCCTCGCACCGGTACGCTGAATCGGCCTCGCGGCCCATGAAACGGCCAGTTTGCCGACTCCATCAGACCGCCGTAGAGCAGGCAATTGTGATTGGCGAGTTCGGTAGGATCCTTCGGTACACCGTATTGCTCGAAATAGCGACGCGATCCGACGCAGACCAGCGGGGTGCTGGCAATCCGCTTCACGACCGAATCCGGATCGTTGACGGAGCCCACTCGAATCGCGAGATCGATTCGATCCTCGACCATATCGCGTACGAAATCCGACAACACGAGATCGACCCGCAGACCAGGATAGCGCGACAGCAGCTCGGGAATGAGCGGAACAACGTGCAGGCGACCGAACGTAGAGGCAGAGGCGATCCGGACAAGCCCCGAGACATCCAGCGTGCTGCTGGTCAGTTCGCTGTCGGCCACCTCGATCTCGTCCAGCAACGGCTTGGTGCGTTCGTAGTATTTCTGCCCCTGATCCGTCAGGGTCACGCTGCGTGTGCTTCGGTTGAATAGCAGCACGCCCAGGCGCTTTTCCAGCGCGCCGATCGACTTACTGATCGCGGACTGTGACTCGCCGGTTCTGCGCGCCGCGGCGGAAAAGCCACCCGCTTCAACGACGGCGAAGAAGGCGTTCAATTCGTGAAACCGATCCATTGTATTTCTCTCGTGCGATCTATTCTCTCGGTGAATGGATCTTATGATAAATCCGCCGATTATCATTCGCAGGAGCCGCAATTACGATGTCACTTCCATTCACGAACAGGCAGAAGCTTCAATGTCTACTCTCACAGGGAAGATCGCGGTTATTAGCGGCGGAACGACCGGTATCGGCCTGGCGATCGCCAGGCGATTCGTCGCCGAAGGTGCTCACGTCTTTATCTTCGGTCGGCGCCAAGGCCAGCTCGACGAGGCCGTCAAACTGCTCGGACGCAACGTTACCGCGCTTCAGGCCGACGCCGCGAATCTCGATGACCTCGACCGTGTCGCTGCGGCAGTCAGGGACGAAAAAGGTGTCGTCGACATCATCGTGTCGAACGCGGGCTTTACCGAGCAGGCTTCGATCGACACCATCACGCCTGAGCATTTCGACAAGGCATTCAACCTCATGGCGCGCGGCCCGGTATTCCTGGTGCAGAAGCTGCTGCCGATGATGACAGGTGGCGGGTCGATCATCCTGGTTTCGTCGGCCATGCACGTCATGGGCATCCCTGGTCATACCGCCTACGCGGCGACCAAGGCCGCGTTGCGTTCCTATGCCCGCACCTGGGCCGCCGAATTCAAGGATCGCGGCATTCGCGTCAACATGCTTAGCCCTGGTGTCACCGACACCCCGATTCTCGACTCCCAGTCGGCGACACGCGAGGATCTGGTGAGCATGTACAAGAGCATGGTCCCGATTGGTCGACTCGCCCGCGCCGAGGAGATGGCCAGCGCGGCGCTTTTTCTCGCCTCCGAACAGAGTTCCTATATGACGGGCGCGGATTTGATGAATGACGGCGGCATCGGCCAGGTCTGAGGCCCGAGGCTCTCACCTCCGCGATTTTTACTCGTGCTATTTGGGGTGCGCTCAAGAAACGGATTTTTTCGTACGCTAAGACTTCGCCCTAGGCGATTTGGCCACGCGTAACGGCCTGAATCGCCCCTTGGCGACGCGTTTGTTGGCGTGCCATACATAGTCACCTGTCAGGTTGATGTGGTTCCAGCCGAGCGGAGCGACGTGCGAAATCAGGCTGTCGTTGATCTCACGCTGCTGCCGCAAGGCGGCAATTGAACGCTCCAGATACACCGTGTTCCACAGCGTGATCGCAGCCCACCACGAGGTTCAGGCCACTGGCCCGGTAGCGCTGGTTTTCGTACGAACGGTCCCGTATCTCGCCCAGACGATAAAAGAACACCGCTCGCGCCAGTGAATTGCGGGCTTCGCCCTTGTTCAGGCCGGCGGATACCCGTCAGCGCCTGAAGCGCGATCGTCGTCAGTCAGTTTGTCAGAAGAGGATGGGGCGATTGGGAGCATGGAAACCGCGCAGTAGAAAATGGGGCACCATTCTCGCCTGACACCCTCGCAATCGCTCAATGTGTAATGCGGCTTTGACCCACGTCGCTCAGACCACCCGTACGACCACTCCAGGCCATCCGCAATGACGAAACAACCGCCACTACTGGAAGGCGAAATTCCGGGGGAAGCTCACTTTACCTCCCGATCAAGATGACATGCCCTAGCGCTTACTCGACACTGGCGCTTACGTTTCGAGAAGTGCCCTGCTGCCCCGCGTCGCGGTCCCCTCGCTCCCGCTCACGCCATCCCGGCGGACCGAACACGTAGCCGACACATCCGCGCAGCGTCTTCGCATTCCAGACGTCGCGCGCCATCGCGACCCACTCGTGCAGTGAAAGGCGCAATGGATTGTTTGATCCGATCGGATGAACCAGGCCATAGCGGCAAGGTTCGTCGTCGCGCTCCTCGACGAACGTGCCGAACATCTTGTCGAAGAAAATCAGAACACCGGCGTAGTTCTTGTCCAGATAAAGGGGATTCGACGCGTGATGGACACGGTGATGCGACGGCGTGTTGAGCAGGTGCTCTAACCAGCCGAGCCGGCCTATCAACGGCGAATGCAGCCAGAACTGATAGTGCAGGTTCAGGCCGAGCATCACGAACACCCAGCCCGGCGAGAAGCCGAGCCAGATCAACGGCGTGTAGAACAGGAAAATGCCGGTGATCTTACTGAGCCAACTTACCCGATATCCCATCGCGAGGTTGTAATGGGTCGGCGTGTGGTGAACCATGTGACTCGCCCAGAACCAGCGGATCTCGTGCGCGAACCGATGCTGCCAGTAATACGCGAAATCGACGGCGACGAACAACAGCAGCATGCCCCACCAAGTGGCGACCGGGATCGTGAACAAGCGGTGATCCCACAGCCATTGAAACAGGCCCACGCCGACGCTCGCTGCGAGCACCTCGGACCCGATGTCCATCGCGCCGAGTATGCCCGACACGAGGTTCTCGTTCCACGCATAGTCGTTGCGGGCCAGCCACCGGAACGCCAGCCCCTCTAGCACCGACAGCACGATAAGAAATGGAAGCGTCCATTGCAGCGCTACCGCCAAAGTTTTCATGCATGACTCCTGGCACTCAATGAAAGATTCACGGGATCGTAGCGACGCTGCGCAACGCGCCGCGTCAACGGCTCGGCAACGACGCGCGTTCGCGAACCGCGCTCGAGCGCGATGGCACAAGCACCAGATACAGCGCGACGGCGATCAACAGGCCGCCCGTCAGGTGCGCGAGCGTCAGACGCTCGTGCAGGAAGATTGCGCCGAACACCACGCCGAACAGCGGCACCAGGAACGTCACGCTCATCGAGCGGAGTGGGCCGATGTCGGCGATCAGCCGGAAATAGAGCAAATAGGCGAGCGTCGAGCAGCCGAACCCGAGCGCCGCGATCGCGAGCCACGTGCCCGGTTCCGACGGCAGATGCGCGGCGTGAAGGAATGCCTGATACCCGAACAGCGGCACCAGCACGACCACCGCACCGAACTGGCTGCCGAACGCGAGCAGACGGTTGTCGAGGCCGCCGCGACCGGCGATCCAGCGTTGCGTCAGGAAGCCCGAGAAGCCGTAGCACGCGACCGCGAGCAAACACGCGACGACACCCTGCAACTCCTGCCATCCGAACGTCACGGGCCCGCGCTGTGTCAGCACGCCGACGCCGCACAGACCCACCACGACGCCCAGTGACTTTGCAGGTGTGACGCGCTCCGCGAAAAACATCGCGCCAATCACAACGCCCATCATCGGCGTAGTCGCGTTGATGATCGCGGAATAGCCTGACGGCAGCACTTCCGCCGCGACGCTGTACAGCAGGAACGGCACGGCCGAGTTCAACACACCGAGTAGCATCGCGAGATGCAGCTTGCCGTCGAACCGCCACGGCAGACGGGCGAACAGCAGCACCAGCGCGAGCCCGGACGCGCCGAGGCCTTCGCGCAGGAAGGTGGTGGTGACGATGCCGGTGCCGGGAACGACGATGCGCATCAGCAGGAAGCTCGAGCCCCAGATGGCCGACAGGAGGACTAGACGGGCGAGATCGATCGGTTTCATGAATACGTGGTCAGTTAAGGTCAGAGAAAAGGCCGGCGCCGCTGCGCGTCAGCCGCGTTACGCGGCGTACGGCAGGTCCCGGATCGTCGCGTCTTGGACGCGCAGTTCAATTCCAGCTCGATCGTCTTCGCGATCGCATGCCCGCGGTTGGCGGCGTCCAACACGCGCAGAATGCCCGTCACATGGCTGTCGACGGTGCCAATGCAAGTTGACGGTCGACGCCACGAGTTCGCGCACTGGTGCGCGGCGCCCAGAGCGACGAAGCGGCGGAAGAACGACAGGCCGCGCGCGCTTGGAACGTCCAGATCGAGAAAAATCCGAAACCACGACCCGATGCAGCGGAACTGCGCGAGCGCGTCGCCGTCGCGTCCGCTGACGACGATGTTCAGGCTCTGGTCCAACCTCACCAGGCGGAGCCGCGTCGCTTCCGCCACCAGCGGATGTTCCTCGACGAAAGGACGTTTCTGATCGGGATTGGGGGTGCTTCTGTCGTATACATTCGATATCTTTTTTCGATTAGCCTTCAGTCCGTCGTCACGCGACGCCCCACCATCACGAGATCGCGTTCGACGTCTCCGAGCCGGGCGACGCGCGGCATTACGCCCCAAGTTGCGAACCCCGCCCGCTCGAACAGCCTGATGCTCGCGGTGTTCGACGCGAAGATCGTCGTGGCGAGCACTTCGATGCCGAGCGACGGCGCATGGCGGATCGCCGCGTCGAGCAGATAGCGCCCGAGGCCCTTGCCGTGATAGTCCGGATGCAGATAGATCGCGAGATCCGCGGTCACGAAGTAGCCTTCGCGCTCGTTCATGAAATAGCCGAACGACAAATAGCCGGCTACGGGCGAGCTGGGCGCATCGCCGTCGATGGCCACCCATACCGGCCGGCGCGACCCGCGATGCTTGCGTAGCCATTCGACGCGAGATTCGACATCGATCGGCCGGAGATCGCACGTGCACTCGCGCGTCAGCACCGCATCGTTGTAGATGTCGACGATGCGCGGCAGATCGCCCTCGTCGGCGTCGCGGTGAACGAATTTCATTGACGTCTCCGGTTCCATGCAAAATTATCGTTGTGCGTCAGTCAGACCGCGCTTCAGATCGTCGGCCAAAACGCCCGCAGCCACGCACTTGACGGGGCCGGTCAGGAATACGTTCCTGCCGCTGCCGATCTCTACGACGACCGTTCCGCCCGGCATCTCGACCGTCACGCGATCGTCTACGAGCCCGAGTTCGCGGCACGCGGCGACGGCCGCGCAACTGCTGCTGCCAGACGCGAGCGTGTATCCTGCGCCCCGCTCCCAGATCTCGATCCTCAGCCGGTCGTGGGCAATCACTTCCACGAACTGGACGTTGGTCTTGTTCGGAAAATATGGATGACTACATATTTCCCTTCCGAAAGAACGCGCCGTTGCCTCGTTCACCGGCTCACCGATTACGACGCAATGCGGATTGCCCATGTCGACGCAGCTCGCACGCACCTCCGTGTCACGAAGCCTAATCGGCCGGTCAATGAAGTCACACCCGTCGGCGCGCGCGGGAAGGCCCGGACCGTGCAGCGCATACGCGCCCATCGCGACCTTGATGAGGTCGTCGCGGCAGTCGAGGCAGTCGACGTCGATGTCCTGTCCACTGTATTCAAGCCGGACTGTGAACTTCGACGCACTCACATAGCCAGCGTCGATCAGCGAACGGGCGAAGATGCGCAGCCCGTTACCGCTTTTTTCGCATTCGCTGCCGTCCGCATTGAAGAGCCGTAAGCCCAGCCGCCCGCCGTCGACGATCGGGCCGAGCACGATGCCGTCCGAGCCGACACCGTGATGCCGGTCGCAGAGTTTGCGCACCGTCTCCGGCGTCATTCGCAGACCGCAATGCCGCGGATCGACAACCAGATAGTCGTTGCCGAGAGCATCGTATTTTCGAAAATCGAACGATTCGTTGCGCATGTGAGAAGGTGAAAAATGGTAGCTCGACCCGTCGATGTCGGAGACGCGATCAATCCGCGTCACCGTTCGAGCACGGTGGCCGTGTGCTCGTCGAGGCCCAGCATAATGTTGAGGTTCTGCACCGCGGCGCCGGACGCGCCCTTGCCCAGGTTGTCCAGCTTCGCGACGAGCAGCGCGCGACAGCCGTCACGAGGGCCGAACACGTACAGATCGACGTGATTGCTGCCCTCCATCTCATGCGGCGTCAGGAACGGCGCGGTCTCGGGATCGGTTTCGCCGTACGGCCGCACGCGCACGCAACGCTCGTTCGCGTAGAAGGTTGACAGACCGTGGTGTAAATCGTTTGCACGCACGCCTGGCAGATCGTCGAGCTGCACGCATACGAGCATCCCCTGACGGAAGTTGCCGACCGCCGGCAGGAAGCACGGCACCCTTCCGAGCCCCGACCACTTGGCGATCTCCGGGACGTGCTTGTGTCCGAAATCGAGGCCATAAGCGGCGAAGGCCGGCGCGTGCGCGCCCGCCGCCTCGTAACGCTCGATCAGCCGATTGCCGCCGCCCGTGTAGCCCGACACGGCCGTCACCGCGTACTCGCGATCAGCCTGCAACAGCGCCGCATCCACGAGTGGACGCAGCAGCAGGATCGCGCCCGTTGCATAGCATCCGGGATTCGATACGCGCGCGGCGTCGCGGATCTGCGCACGTTGCCCCGGGTGCAGTTCCGGCAGACCGAACGTCCAGCCGTCCGCGATGCGATGCGCGGAGCTCGCGTCGAGCAGCCGGCAGCCCGCATCCGCTGCAAGCGCGACCGCGTCGCGCGCCGCGTCATCCGGCAAGCACAGGATCGTGACGTCGGCCGCACGCATCATCCGGTAGCGCGCTTCCACCTCACGGCGCGACGCGTGATCGATATCGATCAGTTTCACACCCGGATGGCGTGTCAGACGGTCGCGGATCTGCAATCCCGTCGTGCCGGACGCGCCGTCGATGAAAATGTGTCGTTTATTCATATCTCTTTTCCGGTCGCACTCACGCGACTTGCGAAGTGAATTGAGACGCGATGCGCCGCAAGCCCTCGCGAAGCTCCCCGGCTTCGCGTGCGAATGTCAGGCGCATCCCCCGCTCGCGATCGAAGACCTCCGCCGGCATCGTCAGCACACGGGTATCGATCAACACACGCCGACAAAACTCAAGCGACGGCTCCGCCGAGCGCAGATGCAGCCAGCAGAACGGCGCGCCCTGTGGCTCGACGAGTTCGACCTCCCCGGCATGACGGCGCACCCACTCGCGCAAAATCTGGCTACCGGCTCCGATCAACGCGCGATAGTGACGCAGGTAGTGGTCGCGCTCGACAAGCACCGCGCTCGCGAGCGACTCGCACAACACCGAGTTCGAGATAGTCGTTTCGTGCTTGTACGCCATCGCGGCGGCGACGATCTCCTTCGGTCCGCACATCCAGCCGACTCGCAACCCCGGCGCACCGAACAGCTTCGACAGGCTCGACACCGAAACCGCCTGCTCGTAGTCGTGCACGAACGATTCGCCAAAGTCCTGCAGATACTCCTCGTCCGCGATCAGGTGGATTCGCCGCGCGCGCAGCATCGCGATCAGATGCCGTCGGTCGTCGTCGGTGATGCCGCGCCCGGTCGGATTGCACGGCACGTTCAGCACGAGCGCCCGCGTATTCGGCCGGATCGCCTGTGCGATGGCTTCCAGATCGAGATCGAAGTCGCGCGTGTACCGGAGCACCGTTAGCGCGCACCCGATCCGTGCCGGCACGTTCCACGACTGCGCCCAGCCAGGCTTGAACGCTATCACGTGATCGTCTGGCCGCAGCAACGCTCGATAGATCAGATACAGCGCCTCCTGAGCGCCGTGCGCGATGCCGACCTCGCGTGACGGGCACCGGTACAACGCCGCCACCTGCTCGCGCAGGCGCGCGCTGCCGCGATCGCTGCCGTAATCGAGCACGACGCGCGACGCGTCCGCAATATCCCCGACCGTCAGGCACGGCGCGTTGCTGTCGCCGAGATCAATCTCATAGCGTCCGGCCGCATCGCGAAATACCCAGTCCTGAATCGTGTAAGTGGCAGGTCCCGACATACGCCCCCCGTCAGCAGCAATCGACGACACGCGCGTGCGCGGTCGCATTCCTGGCTGTGTCGGCCGGCGACGCAACCTCGCAGAACCGGGCCGCGCGAATGTCGAACTGGTAGCAGTACGGCACGGCCTTGAACTCGTGCTCGATTCCCAGCAGCATCATCAGTGCGAGCGACGAGCCCCACGACGTTGCCATCAGACAGCTCGCGCTGAGCGAGGCCACCTTCTTCGCGCCGAAGTCGAGCGACGGCGATTCCGCGTACGCGCGATACAGCATCGCAGGCGTTATCCCGTTGCCGAAGCGCTCAAGCTGCGCCTGTTCGTCCTGCTCGTCGTTGAGACCAAAGTAGTCGTCGAACGACATGCCGTGCGGATCGAATAGATGCCCGGTCACGCCGAACGCGACCGGCGAGCAAATCAGCACCGGAATGCCGCGCTCGCGCGCCTTCGCATACAGCAGACGGCGCGGTCGGATTACGAAGAAATCCAGCGTGTCGCACACGAGGTCCACGTCGGTCAGATACGCGTCGATGTTGTGCTCGTCCAGATAGTCGAATGTACAAATCGAAACTTCCGGATTGATCGACGCCAGCCGCTCGTTCAGCACGTCGGACTTCTTTCTGCCGATCGTGTCCACCGTGCAGCCGAACTGACGATTCATGTTTTCCGGACCGAATGTATCCGCGTCGGCGACGTTGATCCCGCCCACGCCCATCCGAACTAGACATTCGGCGTATGTGTAGCCGGTTCCACCGCAGCCCGGCACCGCGACGCGCTTGCCCGCAAGTGCATCCATCTGCGCTTGCGTCACCAGACCGATCATTCGGCTAAACAGAATGTCGCGTGAAAATTCACTCATCGTTATCTCCATTCGTTTCGTTCGATCAGGCTGCGCCGGCCCCGGCCTTCAGTTCCTCGGTGGCCACTTTGCGCTCGAAATCCTCGCCGTGCCAACGATCGGCCCAGCGCGAGAACGCGATCACGAAGATGTCGCGATGGCCTTCGGTTTCGATCGGCTCGATGTCGGTGACGTAATGGAACATCTGGCGATCGTCGAGCAGCGCCGCCTCGCCTTCCTGCACCGTCGCCTTGAAGAACGCTTCGCCCTCGCCGCCGAGCGGCAGCAAGCTCATTTCCGCGCCGGTAATGTCGTGACGCTTCATCACAGCGATCATCACGAAATCGTGCCCGTCCTGATGCGGGCCTTCGGGCACCGGAACGCCGGCAACTTTGTCGTTGGCGATCACGCGGTACTGGTGAACGTTGATCTGCCATTCGTCGTTGGTCGGCAACGGAATGGCCTTGGCACCAGTAGCGATCTGCTCGGTGAAATCAACGCGCAACGGCTCGTAGTGCCGCTGGATTCCTCCGGCGACCTTGTTGTATTTGGAGAACGTCATGTAAGGCCGATGCGGTAGCAGTTCGAACTGCCAGCGACCGTCTCGATGCGTCATCTTGTACTGCGAGAAACGGCGGAAGCGGCTGCGGTTGCCGATGTAGATGTCTGGATGCAGATCGTCGAAGCTGTTCAGAAGTGCCTGGTCAACCGCCGGGAGCTTGACGATGTCGAAACCTTGTTCGTTCAGGGGCATGTTTGTTCTCAAGATTGGGGGATGCGGTTGCCGCTCACGCCGCGACCGGCACGCGGCGGCGGGCTTCGAGCACCGACAGCAGCTTGTCCAGATAGCGCTCCGACGAGTTCATCCGGATCACCGCGCCGATCGCGATTTCCCGGCCAATCGCGGGATCCGCGTCGACCAACGGAGCGACGACGTTATTGAACCAGCCGTTCGCGTGATGCGTATCGATCACGATGTGCTCGTCGTGATACGCGATACCTGCTTCCGGAAGGCGGTTACGGCGCCACGCTTCCGCGACGTGCTTGAAACGGCGCGGCGCGATGTATTCGGTCACGCCAAAATAGCCAACCGCCTTGAAATAGTGGCGCCGATACAGCGAGAGGCACGCTGACAGATTGCCGGATATCCGAGCGTCGAGCAGCATGTTCTCGGCGACGAATTCGCCGTCGACGCCGATCGAGCCGAGCGCATGGCTGAACATCTTCGAGTGCACGCGCGCGGGCTCGCCGTTGCCCATCTCGTCGAAATAATTCTTCGCGATTTCGAGCTTCTGGCCGACTTCGGTGCCGACCTGCATCAGCGCGAGGATGTCGTCGAAGCGCGGATCGAGGTTCGTCTCCTGCGCGAGGTAGAACGCGATATCTTCCCGGGTCGCCTCTTTCGCGATGAAGTCGTTGTACAGCGAATGCACGCTCGACGTGTGCTGCGAAATCAGCTTCTTCAGCCAAGTGACATACTTGGTGCCGGTCCGCGGATAGTCGCTCACCTGCCGATCGTCGATCAGCCCGAGCTCGGCGTTCAGCATCGCGCGTTCGAGCGACGCCGCGATGTCGCGCAGAATCGGCTGCGTCTCGCGGCCGACATGCTCGATGCGGGCGGACTCGAAATCTTTCGCATAGATCAGCGCGAGCGTCAGGTGCATCTCCGCCAGTGCACGCTCGTCGCGGTCGCGGTAAGCGAGTTCGCCTAGCCGTGCGCATGCGGCGACGATTTCGGCCCGCAGCGTGGCGTTCTCGTTGCTCTTCGCCCAGTCCGACGCATCCGCGCGTTCCATGTGTGCGACCCAGTCTGCAACGGGCATATCTTGGATTGTGATCATATGAAGGCTTCTTTGTCAGTGGAAAGAAGGGGTAGCTGGACGTACCGGACGTCTGGCACGCTCCCTTCGGCTTTGCGTGATTGACGGCGAGACGGCGGCCATCGTGCGATTCAGTTCGATTGCACCCGCTTCGCCCACCGGGACGTCGCGCGCGCTGAAAATCACCTCGACCGGACATTCCGGCTCGCATACGCCGCAATCAATGCAGCTCTCCGGATCGATGACGAGAGACGTTGGAGTCTCACGAAAGGCGTCGACTGGGCATACATCAACGCAAGTCGTATATTTGCACCCGTCGCAACCCGATCCAACGATGTAGGTCATTTATCAATATCTCCTGCACAGGTTCGAACTCGTCTGAAAGGCTCCCCCCGGACAGGCGGTGAAACCAATACGATACTGGTACATCCGTCGATATCACGCAGTCGAACCAACCGAATTGCGCGATAGCTAAACGATAGACACTTTCATTTACCAATGGCGCGCTGCTCAAGGAACTTCGGTCATCGGATAAATGAACTTTTTATTCAGTGGCATGTGATTACCGACATCCAGAATTATCGTTAAGGAAACGCTGATCAATGGACAAACTGCCCAAGTTGCAGGCGAGATGGCGTTGAACTTTCCGGATGACGAAGCGCATCGACGCTCAATTCGGTGAATTGGACGCGTAAACGATGGTCTCTCGTGCCCTTCGGATAGGGCGGCTAGATTACCGACAGCAGGCGCTGCCACGCAACGACCTTATCCATCTCGGCCAGGAAGCGTTGGCACCTCGTCACTCGTTTCTGGACTGCAATTTCCGCTTCCACGAAGCCGATCTGCCTTTTCATCGTCGTGGGTCTGTTCCGTGAGCTGCCTTCTATAGCGTTCTCGCCTACGCCAGCGATGATCACCGAGCTGAATAAATCAGCGTTTCCTTAACTTCAGAAATCCGAGTCATGATTTTTACTTCACATATTTTTTGAGATAAACCTATTCATCTGAATAGGTTGTTATGAGATGCTGACGAGAGCTGGGGCCGGAAATTTGAACAGTGCGATGAGTGGAACTGGTGGTTTCCGAGCCGGGCATAATTCCGGCAAAGGAACCGTCGGCATTGCCGGCGCACGCCTATGGCGTGTGATGCGACGTTTCTTCACGCAGGCTGCCGATGTGATTCAGGCCGACAACCCGGTTACGGTGGAGAAGTTGGGGTGCCCTCAAGATTCGGATTTTTTCGTACGCTAGTGAGCGTGAGCACGTAAATCGATGGGAATTGGGGGCGTTTTGAGCAGCTTGCGTGATGTAGCGGAGGGGGTCTCCCTCAGGCATCTTGTACAAACGACGCCCAGGGGAGAGTCTCGTGTCTGCCAAGAACCGAGACTGCCAGAGTGTGCCACGTGAGTGCCTGCGATCCCAACTTCTATCACCTGCTGTTACGTATCGATCAGGACTACGCCAAACAGACCCGCGCGCAGCGTTGTCGCTGCGGTGGCGTACTCCATAGCGCCCGCTACCCGCGCAAGCCGCGCGGAATTTCATACGAAGCTCGCTGCCACTGCGAGTTCCGCTACAGCTTCTGCTGCGCCGACTGTCGCCGGTCGTACCACGCCATTCTCGGTGCGCTTTCTCGGCCGGCGCGTCTACACCGCCGCAATCATGATTGTCGTCAGCGCCACGCGTGCGAGCGCCGGTACGGCCGCGACGCTGACCGATCAGACTCTCAACCTGCATGATCGCCTGATTGGATCGTTCTTCACCAAGGCCAAGCACAAGTATGAAAAGCGCTTCGCGGCCGAGGGTAAAGCCGTCAATGACAAGGTGCGTCTCTATGCGGAAGTCGGCGGCGCACTGATCGCCGCAAAGGAAACCGGGGACGATCCGTTCCGCGCGATCGAGGCCATTGTGCCGTGGGAGACTTTTACCGCAAGCGTGCGCGAAGCGGAACAGCTCGCACGTAACGCGGAATTCGATTCCACGGCACTCCTCGTTGACCACTACACGCAGATGCGGCGCTATTCCCCGACTTTCCTCGACACCTTCGATTTCCGGGCGGCGCCCGCCCGCCAGGATCTGATATATGTATGTGCCCGGCGAGCCGGGCGATTGGCCGGCGCTGTCGTCGCTGATCGGAGGATCGATCAGCGGGAAATTGATCGAGCGGGAATTCCAGGATCTGGTCCGGTTAGCCGCGTCCATTCAGCAAGGCACAGTGACGGCTTCACTCATCCTGCGCAAGCTGAGTGCGTATCCGCGCCAGAATGCTCTCGCTGTCGGCTTGCGCGAACTCGGCCGCATCGAGCGCACGCTGTTCACGCTGAAGTGGCTTCAGGATCCGGCTCTACGTCGGCGCGTGTCCGCCGGGCTGAACAAGGGCGAAGCCCGCAATTCACTGGCGCGAGCGGTGTTCTTTTATCGTCTGGGCGAGATACGGGACCGTTCGTACGAAAACCAGCGCTACCGGGCCAGTGGCCTGAACCTGTGGTGGCTGTGATCACGCTGTGGAACACGGTGTATCTGGAGCGTTCAATTGCCGCCTTGCGGCAGCAGCGTGAGATCGACGACAGCCTGATTTCGCACGTCGCTCCGCTCGGCTGGAACCACGTCAACCTGACAGGTGACTATGTATGGCACGCCAACAAACGCGTCGCCAAGGGGCGATTCAGGCCGTTGCGCGCTGCGAAATCGACCAAGCTCCAGTCTTAGCGTACGAAAAAATCCGTTTCTTGAGGGCACCCCTATTTAGCGGCCGCGTTGTACCACTCGACAGCGTCCTCGCCGGCGGGGATGTTGAACGGGCTCGATGAATCGGTCGCTGCGAGCCAAACCGCTTCGGCGACATCCGATGCGTGCGTGACGGCCGTTTCTTTCTGCCAGTTTGCGAAAATCTGCTCCACGAGCGCGCCGTACGGCTCGGCGAATCCGTTTTTCATACGTGCCTGCGCGTTCTCGCCGAAGCGGGTGGAAGGCGCGCGTCCCGGCAGCACGACACGCACGCGCACATTGAACTGCTCCAGTTCGAGCGCGAGCGATTCGCTGAACGCGTTGACCGCGGACTTGCTCGCGGTGTAGACCGACAGCAAATGCAGCGGTCTGCAGGTGACGGTCGACGTCACATTGATGACCACACCTTCGCGGCGCTCGCGGAACTGCGGCAACACGGCCTGCGCCATCGCAATGGTACCGAGCGTATTGGTCTCGAAGATATCGCGCACGGTGTCCATCGGCGTTCCTTCGAGCGCGTTCAGAAAACCGATACCCGCATTGTTGACGAGCACGTCGATCCGACCGGCGGCATCGATGACGGCGCGAATGCTTTGCGGGTCCTTCACGTCGAGGGCGAGAATCGAAAGACGATCGGAGCGCGGCAAGAGGTCTTCGCGTGGCGCGCGCATCGTGGCGATAACGCGCCAGTCGCGATCCAGAAAATAACGCGCGATTTCGAGGCCAAAGCCGGACGAGCAACCGGTAATCAAGACGGTCTTCATATCGAATCCTGTAGTTGGTGACAGTCCCAACACAATAAGTCCTGACCACCCGGACTCGCTACAATTGAGCGTCCAGGTTTCATTCGAAATCGTCCGATCATGATCGACCCGCTCGCCGAAATCGTCACATTGCTGAAGCCGACGCCCACGTTCTCGAAAGTGCTGAGCGGCGCCGGGCGCTGGCGCGCGAGCCGCACGGAAGTCGGCCAGCCGTTCTATTGCGTGGTGCTCGAAGGTTCCTTCCGTCTATCCGTCAATGGTTGCGAGCCGCTCATTCTTCAGGCCGATGACTTCGTGCTCGTGCCCGAAGTTTTTAGCTTCACGATGACGAGCATCAACCCGCCCGACGATGACGACGTCTCCGATATCGCGCCCGCGGCACTGCCCGACGGCAGCTTTCGTTTCGGCGATGCGTTGGTCGCGCCAGAAGCCCAATGGCTTGCGGGCCTCTGCGCGTTCGGTTCGCCGGATGCGGCCTTGCTTGTCTCGCTCTTGCCCAAGCTCGCGCACGTGCGCGGTGAACCCAGGCTGGCGACGCTCGTCAAGCTCGTGAGGGAAGAATCGCGCGCGCAGCGGCCCGCGCGCGAGGTCGTGCTGGCGCGACTGCTCGAGGTGCTCTTCATTGAAGCGTTGCGAGCCACGGGGACGGGGGCGTCGCCCGGACTCGTCCGCGGCCTCGCCGACGCCCGTCTCGCGCTCGCCATCCGTCATATGCACGAGAGTCCGCACAAGCCCTGGACGATCGCACAACTCGCAAAAACCGCCGCGCTTTCACGGTCCTCTTTCTTCGATCGATTCAGCCGCGCAGTCGGCGTGGCACCGATGGAGTATCTGTTGTCGTGGCGCATGGCCGTCGCGAGGAGCCTGCTGCGCCGGAACGAAGTCAGCATCGCGGTGATCGCGGAACGTGTCGGTTACGGCTCGGCGAGCGCATTCAGCGTCGCGTTCACGCGTCATGTCGGGCTGCCGCCCACGCAGTATGCTCGAGACGCAGCGAATGTCGTCGCTCGATAGCGTCATAAAAAGGCTATCGGGCCTGGGGCCGCGAGCTTTCGCCGGATTGCAATCCGTTCGAGGCAGGCCTGGCGTTCGCCTGCAAGCTCGACCAGGACATCGCCTTCCGCGGTCGCGACGCCCTTCTGCGTCTGCGCGAGGCGCCGCTGCGCCGGCGTCTCGCGATCCTGACGGTCGACGGCGCCGCACATCTGATGCTGTGGGGTGGCGAAGCAATCTTGCGCGACGGCAAGCCGGTAGGGGCGGTAACCTCAGCCGCGTTTGGGCATACATTGCGATGTCCGGTTGCAATGGGTTTCGTGAACCGTGCCGATGGTGCCGCCGATGCCGCGTGGCTCACGCAAGGCCGCTATACGATCGACGTGGCGGGCGAACAGGTGAGGGCAATCGTGCATCTTAGGGCGCCATACGATCCGCGATCGGAACGCGTGAAGGGCTAAATGCAGCGAGCTGAGGCGAGAACGACCCCGAAATCAGGTTTTCGCGCAACAGTCGCGCGTTGCGTCTTCGTGGAGCTTCCCGAAGTGATGAAATCAACCTCGAGCCTATCCGGCCGATGCCGCGAGACGTTGCTCAATGCTTGCTGCATCGCTCTTTCGCTCTGTCAATCTGTTCGTCACCGACTTGACTCCCAGCACTGATCTTGCTGCATTGCCAGCGCGCGAGATCTGCCAGCTTTCCGGCACCGACCCGGTGAGCGTGACGACGCCGTGGCTCGCCCTGATGTGAATCTCTGAATCATCCATATCCGGTACACGCCTGAGGGCGCGGCGAACGTCACGAACTATCGAAGTATCCGGCCTGGGTCGAGGCGGCGAGCCCGAGGCCGCCACCCTTTGTGCGACCGCGCCGGCCGTCGCGCTCATACCTTGTTGCGCGTTCGCATAGGCCGCGCCGCTCGCGATGGCCGCAATTATCATTGCGCCGATTATTCTGCTCGCATTGCTTATGTTCATGCTGGCTCCTTTGGGTTCTACCAACCTTGCAAAATCCGCTGTCCGTGTCGAACGATTTCTTTGACCAGCAGATCCAGGTCGCGAGCGTTTCCTCGGAACGCGGCCGAACGCCGTGCATAGGGAGCAAACCGGCTGCGTCGTTCTTCTCCATCACGGCACCTGTCGGGTTCGACGTTGAGCAAACAGGAATAGCCCCAGGAGGAGGCAAGATCGGCGCCGTAAGCCGTCACCACTCGGACACGATGCGATACACGCTTGCCCTGCCCGGGAGGCCGCGAAGCGGAGCCTCAAATTCGACGACAGTGCGGCCACCAAGGAGGTCGCGGACCCCAGGCGCACTATAGAGCGCTTCCGAAATGCAAATCTCCCCGGCGTCGGCGAGAGACTGCACGCGCGCGGCGACGTTGACGGCCTGACCGAAATAATCGAGATTGTCGTTCAGTGTCACCGCAATCGACGGCCCGCAATGTGCCCCGATCTTCAGGATGATCGCCGGTTCTCCACGTTCGCGATTGAAGCGCCCGATTTCCTCCACGATACTCAACGACGCGGAAACCGCGTCCGTCGGTCGACAAAAGACGGCCATCACAGCGTCGCCAATCGTCTTTACGATAGCGCCGGAATACCGTTGTGCGATCATCTCGAGCAAGGCGAAATGCTGTCTGACGAGGCCGTACGCATTCAGATCACCGATGCGTTCATACATGGCCGTCGAACCCTTGAGATCCGTGAAAACGAACGTCACTTGCCGAATCCCAAGGCCTTCCTTCTCGTCAACGTTCTCCGAGCGGAACAGGCGCCGGAAGGTCTGTCGCGCCACCAGCGCCCCGCCGGAGAGATACGGTTCGAATTCGAGCGGCGGCTTGATGGCCTGAGCGACGACCTCTGGAGGCCAATTGATCAAGAGCAGCGACCCGCGCGTGCTCCCGGTATTCCTTACTTGAATGACGACAGGACCAGGCGGCACAACGGAGAGCGCCGGGGCAAACCGTTGACCGTCATAACCGACCTGCAACAGTGTCGGCGAGGTAGCGGCCTCACCAGCGATCGGAACAATGAGAGCGGCTTGTGTCTCGACATTCACACCCGTCAAGGCACCGGGGCCAAGAACAGCCTGCAGGGTCGTCGTCGAACCTGGCGGCAGGAACGTGAGGCCGCGCACTAGCCCCCGCAAGAAGTCGAGAAACCGGACTTGCTGGCCGGCGAACCGACCGTCACCGTTAAATCGCAGTTTCCAGTGGAAATCTTCCACGGAAAGCGACTCGGGATCGTGGAACGTCAGCCTCCGAAGTTCGGGCGATATTGAAAACGTGACCTGGATGAAATCGTCGAGGTCGGTTTCGCCCGTAACGTCGCATAGCCCACAGACGTAATGGGTCTTGAGAGTGCGCAATGATCCGAAGCTGTGGAGGACCATTCCCGACTGCGGACAAAGAACGTCCCAGTTCATCTCGAACAATCCGTATCGCGCCGCATGAAGAAAGAGGTCAATGCATTCAGCCTCGCTTATGCCGCGATCTCGCGCAAACGCCAGCGGATTGACCCGGTAGACGGACAGCTCGTCGCCGCTCCTGATCAGAGTCTCGAGTTTGGAAATGACGCGCGGACTCCATGATCTCGCCTGCTCGATCGCGATCATTTTGCTCTCGAGAAGCCGATCGTCAATGTTCATCGTCGTGGCCAGGTCAACGGAAAACAGTCAGACACAACTGCCGTGTCATGTCGCTTTACCTTGGATTGCAAGATACGGTGATGGTTGGACGGCGTCAACAGGAGTGAGCGCGGCGACCCTATCCTCCTCTATCGGCCTCGCCCGAAAGCGCGGCCTCGATCGCCTGGAGCGCATAAAGGAAACCCAGGCTGCTGCCCTCCTGCCGTAGCCGCTGGAGTTCCGTTAGCGATGCCGGATCGCGATTGCCGGTTCCATACGAGACAAGCGCCCGTGCGCGCGCCACGAAAAATCCGGAAAAGGGCGATGGCTCGCGGCGTGCGTAGTCTTCAAGGGCCGCAGCATGGTGCGCGGCCGCATCCCAGCGTTTGCGGTCGATGCATGCATCTATCGCATCACGTCGAAACAGAAAGTGGTTGTGGCTCACCGCTCCGGCCGCGAGCAAAGCTTCGCCTTCCGCGAGCGCCTGTGCGAAGTCAACGGGGTCGTCCGTAGTGCGCGCGAGCACGCCGAGATAAGCGGGGCCTAGGTAGTTCATGCCGGTCTCCCGGCTGATCGACAGCGCCGCTTCGATATCGGCGCGCGCTTCGCGCGGACGGCCGGCGACCCGATGCAATTCCGCGCGAAACGCGAGCGCTTCACCTTCGAAGCGCCTTGATTTCAGCTCGCGCGCGCACTGTAGCGCAGGAGCGACGTGCTCCCACGCGCGATCCCACTCCGCGCGATCGTGCAGGCAGTGCCAGGCAGCGTGATGGGCGACGGCGAGTGCGCGGGGATGCCCCACCTTCTGCGCTGCGGCGACGCTGGCAAGCGCGGCGTCGAGTGCGCGCGCGGCTTCGCCGGTAAACCACGTCGTGATCGCCCGCATCGGAAGGTTGGCCACCTCGATCCGTCCGAAGCCATGGCATTGGCAGAGTTCGATGCAGCGGCTGAAGGCCGCGTGGGCGCTGATCATCCGGCCGCGCATGTACTCGCCATCGCCAAGGCCGCCGAGTGCGGCCGCCTCCTGTTCGGGATCACACGCGTCGCGCGCGAGGGCAAGGCTGCGCCCGTGCTCACGCACGCAGCCGTCGATATCGCCGCGGGGAAAACACAGACTGCCGCGCAGGAAGTGAATGCGCGCCTCTTCGCGCAACAGGCCTTGGGAGGCTTCAGCGGCGGAGTCGAGGTCGGCCCATGCACCGTCGAGATCGTCGATGATCCGCTTCACAGTGGCCCGCCCGATCCATGCGCGGCAACGCTCCGCGTCCGTCGTCGCATATTCGAGGGCGATTTCGAATGCATGAAGTGCCGACTTCATGTCGCCGAGGTCATGCAGGACGTTGCCATGTAGACACTCGAGCGCGGCGCGGTCGCTACGTTGATCCGCGAGATCGAGACCTCGTTCGACAAGCCGGAGCGCGGCTTCATGGCGGTGCCCCGACGCCTGCGAGCGCGCTGCTTCGCAATAGGCGAGCGCTGCCCCGGGTTCTCCCGCGCGATCGAGATGTTCGGCTCGCAGGACGAGGTCGCGCTCGCCGTACCACTGTGCGGCGCGACGATGCAAATCGCGGCGCCGGCTTTTCAGCAGCCCGTCATAAATGGCGTCGCGAATCAGTGCGTGATGGAAGATAAATCCGGTGCCTTGACGTCGTAACAGCAGACCGATCACAAGCGGTTCCAGCGCAACGCCGGCATCCGCGTCGGCGCCGGCGCCATCGACGAGAAAATCGACCGCCTCCTTCTCGAACAACTGGCCGAGCACCGAGGCAGCCTGCAGCACTGTCTTATCGGCGGGATCAAGCCGATCCAGCCGCGCCTGTACGAGGCTTCGCACCGACCCCGGCACGCCGGTCCCTTCGCCGTCCTGCGCATCGTTCAGCAACTGCTCGAGAAACAGCGGATTGCCCGCCGCCCGTTCGATGCAGCGTCCCGCCAGACCTGCCTGCGCCCCGGGAAACGATCTGGCCATCGCATGCGCGTCGCCGGCGCTCAGCGGACCCAGATCGATCAGCGAATACGGTCCGCCGGTCGCCACGCGCCACGGCTCTTCACTCGAATCGCCGTGCGTCCGCACTGTCAGCACGAGTACGGCCGGACATCCCGCCATGGTTTCCGATAGTCCGGCGAGGTCGCGAAGCGTCGATTCGTCCGACCAGTGAATATCCTCGACGACCAGTACCCGAGGTTGCTGGCGGCTCGCGCGTTGGACGAGCCGGGTCAGGGCGTTGCGTCGGCCGCGAACGCGCATTTCATTGTCCATGGCGTCGTAGACTGCCCGGTCCTCGAACCCCATCGGCAAATCGACCAGATCTTCGAGAAAGAGTGCGTCGCCAGCGTCGATCAAACCGCTGGCGAGCGCGTGCTCGACGCCAGTGGCACTCGCAGCTCCGTCAGTTGAGCCGTCGGCTGCCAACAGGCCGCGCACGAGAGACTGGATTGCGCCACGTCCGGTTGACGCACCGAAGTCGAGCACGAGGCCAGTATGAGAAAGGAATCCTGACTCCCGCGCCTCGCGTTCGAATTCCTCGACCAGGCGTGTTTTGCCGATCCCCGCCTCACCGCGCAGCAGAACGGTGCGTCCGCCTCCGGTCTCGCGGCAGGAATGGAGCACAGATCGAAACTGCCGCATCTCATGATGCCGGCCGACGAACGGCCGGCCCGGGCGTGAGCGCCGAAGGCCGGCAATACACCACGCCGTGACCGCTTGCGCGAAGCCTTTGACCGACAGCGCGCCGCGTTCGACACAGTCCAGGCGCTCAGCGAGCGGGCGTCGCACGCTTTCCGAGATCAGGATCGTCCCCGGCTCAGCCGCATCGGTGAGACGCGAGGCGAGGTTGACCGTGTCGCCGGTGACGGTGTATTCCCTGTGAGTCGCGCTACCGGTGCCGCTTGCGACGACTTCGCCGCCGGCTATGCCGATATGCACCCAGACCGGGCGGCCGAGCGCACGCGACAGGTCGGGCATCCCGTCCCTGATCGCGAGTGCCGCCCGCACGGCGCGTTCGACATCATTGCCATGCGAGACCGGCGCGCCGAATACTGCCATGACGCAGTCGCCGACGTGCTTGTCGACGTGCCCGCCATGCTGCTCGATGGTGCGGTCAACCTGCTCGAAGTAGCGATCGAGCACGGCGAGTACTTCCTCCGCGTCGACTTCACGGCTCATCCGCGTGAAGCCACACAGATCGGCGAACAGGACGGCGACCTGCCGTCGTTCGCCTTTCGCCTCGCCAGGGCTCGCGGCGCTATGCCGGGGCCCGGTTCGCGCCCGCAATTCAGTCAAGGCATCGAGCAGTTTGCGGCGATGACCGACCGACGCAATACCCAGTTCTTTCAGATCGTCCGCGGTGAGATCGCGGAGCACGTCGGCGTCGATGGCGTTCTCGCGAAACACCGGTTCATACCGCTCCATTCCGAGGCTGTGCAGCCACACGGCGACGTCCACGCGCCCTCCCGAGAGGAAGGTGTCGAATCCGTCAAAGATAGCACGGGGCTGGCTTCGTGGAGCCCTGCGCCCCGGGCGGCGGCCGACGCATCGCTGCCGCCCATCGGCGCGGTTGTCGACCGGTGGAAAGCAGCGGAGAAGGTGCGTCTCGCGCGTTGCCGATTGGACGACTGGGACTTCCGCGAGGCAGATATCGACGAGCCAGCGCCTCAAATAGCGGCCGGGCGAACAGCTTCGGCACTGGCTCGAAATCAGCGCGGTGGTCGTCAAGGAAATCACCAGCCGCGCGAAACGGCAGTGAGGCTACACCGCGCCTGTGCTGGGCTTTGAGCGTGCCAACGCTAGCGCCAGCCTTGCGCCGACCTCGGCGTTGTGTTTCACGAGCGCGATGTTTGTGGCCAGGCTGCGCCCGCCTGTCAACGCCTTGATGCGCGCCAGCAGGAAGGGGGTGACGGCCTTGCCGGTGATTCCTTGTGCAGCGGCCTCGTCGAGCGCCTGCTGGGTCAGCGCGTCGATCTCTTCGAACGACATCGCTGCGGCTTCCGGCACCGGAGTGCTCAACACCACACCGCCGTCGAGGCCCAGGTCCCACTTGGTGCGAATGAACCGTGCCTGTTCCTCCGCGTCGTCCAGCCTGAAGTCCGCGCGAAAGCCGCTGTCACGCGTGTAGAACGCCGCAAAATTGTCCTGTTCGCAACTGAGCACCGGCACGCCGTGGGTTTCCAGGTATTCCAATGTGAGCCCGATGTCCAGGATGGACTTCGCACCGGCACAGATCACCGCCACCGAGGTCTTCGCCAGTTCTTGCAGGTCGGCCGAGATGTCAAAGGTTTCATGCGCGCCTCGGTGTACGCCGCCAATGCCTCCGGTGACGAAGACCTCGATGCCGGCCAACGCCGCACATATCATCGTGCCAGCCACGGTCGTGGCGCCCAGCCCGCCGCCGGCCAGCACGGCCGGCAGGTCGCGGCGGCTGACCTTATGGACGTGGTCCGATCGGCCGATCGTTTCCAGCTCGTCATCCGAAAGGCCGATGTGGATTCGCCCATCGATCAGCGCAATAGTCGCCGGCTCGGCACCCGCGTCACGGATCAAGGCTTCCACTTCGCGCGCGGTGCGAACGTTCTCCGGGTAGGGCATGCCGTGGGCGATGATGGTCGATTCCAGCGCCACGAGCGGGCGACCGGAGGCCTGCGCAGCGGCTGCAGGCGCGCTCCAGGTCAACCAGGAGCGTGCAAGGTCGGCAACCATGTCGATCCTTTCGGTGGTGTGATTCACTGAAGTATGCGGTACAAGAGGCCTTCAGCGAGTGCTTAGGCGTCCGTGTGCCCCTGGCGCCTTAGGACGACATGCGTGGCCTTCTCCGACGCTACGAATTCAACGCATTCGTATCCCAGAGCCCGCAAGTCGACCCCTTCGAACAGCGATTCTCCCCGGCCGAGCAGGACCGGCGCGACGGCAATGTGCAGATCATCGATGAGGCCCTCGCGAAGATACTGCTGAATTGTGTCCGGCCCACCGCCAATCCGCACGTCCATTCCGGCAGCGGCCTCGCGTGCACGGTCGAGCGCCTCGCGAATGCCTCCTGTTATGAAGTGGAACGTCGTGCCGCCTGCCATCTCGATGGGGGGACGAGCGTGATGGGTCAAGATGAAGACTGGAACGTGATACGGTGGATTGTCTCCCCACCAGCCTTTCCAGTTTGTGTCCGGCCAGTCCCCACGAATGGGTCCGAACATGTTGCGCCCAAGAATCCAGGCCCCGACATTCCGAAAGCCGCGGGCGGCGAAATCATCGTCAACCCCGGTCGTACCGCCGTCCTTGCCGAACAAGGCTTGCTGGAACGTGTGTGTTGGGACTAGCCACTGATGCAGTTCCGTCCCGCCAACGCCGAGCGGATTGTTGATGTCTTGATTCGGGCCTGCACCGTATCCGTCGAGCGAAATGGTGAAGCCCGCAACGCGAACGCGTGTCATCGTTTGCCTCCGTTTAGACGCCTAACGTAATGTGGACCGCAAAGCTGCATGGTTTGCCGGAACTACGCGAAATAGTCTGTCAGCAGATTTTTGCTCAACCCTATGTCTCCAGGAGAAGTTTTCCGAATTTGTAAGCTGGCATACAGCGGCGACCAGCCATCCAAACACGGCACGCACCTGCTAAGAGCCAACTTTTGCCTGCCGCAGGCGTACGATGAACGGCATAGTCCCGTTTGAGGACGGCTTGATTGATGGAGGGTCGAGATGAGACGTCTTTATTTCCTCGCATCTGACACGTCAACGGCGAAGGCGATCGTAGACGACTTGCTGCGGACGCGGATCACATGGCGACATCTCCATGTTCTCGCGAATCACAGCGTCGCACTCGAACAGTTACCCGAGGCAACTTTGCTGCAGAGCAGCGACGTCGTGCACTCGCTCGAACGCGGCGTGGCGCTCGGCGGTGCGACCGGAGCGCTTGTCGGCCTCGTGGCGCTGGCGTTTCCTCCCGCGGAGCTCGCTATTGCGGGCGGAGCCGTCGTCGCATTGACGTTGGCGGGTGCCGGCTTCGGGGCCTGGACGGCCGCGATGATCGGCGTCGCCGAACCGAATGCACGACTCGAGCGCTTTCGAAACGCCATCCGTGACGGCCAGCTCCTGATCATGGCCGACGTGCCCGGATCGCGCGAACAGGAGATCGAGCAGATGGTCGCGCGGCATTTTCCGAAGGCCGATATCGAGGGCGCAGAGCCCACGACACCGATCTTCCCCTGAGAAGCAGTCGGGACGAGGCGAGCGGCGCCACCTTTGGGGGCGACTGCGATCGAAGAAGGGCGGGGGCGTCTCGGCCGCTGCCGTTGCAGGCGGCTTTCGTTAGAATCTGTTTTCGATTCTTTTACTCGTCAATTACCGGAGGCGAACGTGCCAGGTCTACTTCCCGATGTCGACCGCGATGGACTCCTCGAATATTCGGTCGTCTACACCGACCGATCAATCAATCACATGTCGCAGCTCTTTCAAGGAGTCGTACGCGATATTTCCGGTGCCCTGAAAAAAGTCTACAACGCGAAGTCGGCCGTTATCGTCCCCGGCAGCGGGACTTTCGGCATGGAAGCCGTCGCCCGGCAGTTCGCGACGAACAGGAAGTGTCTGGTCATCCGCAATGGCTGGTTCAGTTTCCGCTGGTCGCAGATTTTCGACATGGGCGACATTCCGTCTGAATCGGTGGTGTTGAAGGCGCGTCCGGTCGAACGAGGTAGGCAGGCCGCATATGCACCGGCTCCGATCGAAGAAGTCGTCGCTGCGATCAAGGAAAACAAGCCGGATCTGGTCTTTGCGCCGCATGTCGAAACCGCATCCGGGATGATGCTGCCTGATGCCTACTTGCGCGCGGTGTCCGACGCGGTGCATGCCGTCGGCGGCATGTTTGTACTGGATTGCATCGCCTCCGGTACGATCTGGGTGGACATGCAGGCCAGCGGCATCGATGTCCTGATCAGCGCACCGCAAAAAGGATGGAGCGCATCACCCTGCTGCGCAATGGTCATGCTCAGCCCTCTCGCCCGCGAAAGAATCGACGCAACGACCAGCACCAGTTTCGCTTGTGATCTGGGGAAATGGCTGCAGATCATGGAAGCCTACGAGAACGGCGGGTTCGCCTATCACGCCACGATGCCCACGGACAGTCTCGCGACGCTGCGCGACGTCATGAAGGAAACCGAGGCATATGGCTTCGAGAAAGTCAAAGCTGAGCAGCTTGAACTCGGCAAGCGCATTCGCTCGCTCATGAGTGACAAAGGTTTCAAAAGCGTGGCGGCTGAAGGTTTTCAGGCTCCTGGCGTCGTGGTCTGCTATACGGACGATGACGGCATACGATCCGGCAAGAAATTCGCCGATGCCGGCTTGCAGATCGCGGCCGGTGTTCCCCTTCAATGCGACGAGCCAGAAGACTTCAAAACCTTCCGCGTCGGATTATTTGGGCTGGATAAACTGCATGACGTCGAAGGTGTGGTCGCCAGGCTCGCCAAGGCGTTGGACAGTATTCTTTAGAGCGTTTTTCCAAAGCACGTGCGCGTGGCTCGCTTTCGCGACCGACCGCCGCACGGCGCCGCGGATGGTGCGACTGGCTGCGCACTATCCGGTTGCAAGTGGCTGTGCGACAGGTCTCCCGCGCGATACAGAAACCGTTCCAAAGAAGAATGATGGGCTGCGTGCAGGCGATACGGCAGCAGCGGGAAAAGGCTTCCCGCTCAGCCGCCATGCGCGCGCAGAAACCGGCCAATGCGGACATGCTAAGGTCGCTCTACCGCGACACCCCACGCGTGCCGCAGAACTTCGACAATGCGCAGCCGTTCAAGTACACACCGGACGCGATAAGCGACGATGTGCAGAGCATCGCGGCGCGCGGAGTGAGCGAAGCGCACGAGGCAGAATGCCACGCGCAGTACGAACGAGACATGGACGAATGCACTGCCTATCGGATGGCAATGGGTGGGCAGAGATTCATGGATGTGTGCTCGCAGAGAGCATTTCAGAACCATCAACGATGCAGAAGATATTGAAGGCAACTCCTATACGCTTGACGTTGAAAAGGTGCTGGCGGTTACCACGCGACAGTTTCCTTTAGAACTGCCGGTGGCCGACTACAACAATACGCTGGACGATGAGTTCGCGCGTCGGTTCGGCGGGGCGACGCTCAATCTTCTCGCTCTCTCAAATCCTGAACTCAGGCCGTTCATCAAGATTACCTCGGCTAACGACTGACTTGCTGAATGGAAGCCCTCGACGGGATCATCGGGGGTGACGAATGCCTCGGGAAGTCAACCGAATGTTAGGTTCACTGAACAGTAGCCGACCCGATCCCGTGGACCGCTCGCGCCGCCTCGACGGCAATTTTCAAGTCGAAGCGGGTACCGCTTCGAAAATAGGCCGGTGTATAGCGTGTTCGGGGCTTTCCGAATGCTACGGAGTCACGGGATCGTGACAACAAACGCAAATCCTGTTTCCCTCCGGGTCGCGGAAGTACGCCCCGTACTTTGCACGTTATTACGGCGGAGTTGCGCTCGATCTCTTGAACGCTCCGCGAGCGTCGGGCGTGCGAGTGGAAACCTGGAAGCTTCGATTAATGAATATGTAATGACAAGCGGCAGAACCGTGCACGCATGCCCCCGATTGGACGGACGACGGGAAAACGCGCTCGCACATGGTGCCTGGGTACATCCAGTCCGTACGCCGAATTCCGCTAAGAAGCCTTCTGACAGGTCAACTGCCCAATCCCGCTCCGTTCCTCACAATATCCATCCGAGCGCCATAGGACCCGAAGCGCGGCTCCTCCGATAACTCCCCGCTCCAGTACCCGCCGTGCAAATGGCATGACAGTTGCTTTGAACGTCTCCGCGCTGAGCCACGGTCATTCGCGGCCAACATCGGGATCGACGGTCAACGGAGAGGCAAATTGAAACTAATCAGTGCGGTCATCAAGCCATTCAAGCTTGATGAGGCTCGAGAAGCCTTGTCATCGCTTGGCGTCTCTGGAATCACGGTTACGGAGGTCAAGGGTTTTGGGCGTCAGAAAGGGCACACCGAACTGTATCGGGGCGCGGAGTACGTCGTCGATTTCCTGCCGAAAGTGAAGATCGAGGTCGCCGTCCCGGACGACATCGTCGATCAGGCTATCGAGGCGATCGAGCGTGCGGCGCGTACCGGAAAGATTGGTGACGGGAAGATCTTCGTGACGCCGATCGAACAGGTGATCCGGATCCGCACCGGCGAGACCGGCGCCGACGCCCTATAAAAAAACACTGGGATAAGAGGAAAGAAAGATGCGCAAACTGTTGATGACATTGTTGATGGCCGGCTCATTGCTCGCCGGCGGGCTGGGCTCCGCATTCGCGCAAGACGCCTCGGCGCCCGCGGCCGCCTCCGTACCGGTCGCGCAAGCGTCCGCGGCTCCAGCGGCACCGGCCGCGGCGGATGCCGCTGCATCGGCACCGGCCGCCCCAACCGCACCGTTCTCGGTCGATTCATCGAAGATCAACTCCGGCGACACCGCGTGGATGCTGACCTCCACCGCGCTCGTGCTGTTCATGACGATCCCGGGTCTCGCGCTGTTCTACGGCGGCATGGTCCGCAAGAAGAACGTGCTTGCGACGCTGATGCAAAGCTTCGCGATCACCTGTGTCGTGACGATCGTCTGGACCGTGGTGGGCTACAGCCTCGCGTTCACGCCTGGCAGCTCGTTCATCGGCGGCTTCTCGCGCGTGTTCATGACGGGCATGAACTACATCAAGGGCGACAAGGCCACGACGCTGACCGTCAGCCACCTCGCGCCGACGATCCCCGAGACGGTCTACTTCGTCTACCAGATGACCTTCGCGATCATCACGCCGGCGCTGATCACCGGTGCCTTCGCGGACCGCATGAAGTTCTCGGCGATGCTGGTGTTCATGACGCTGTGGTCGATCATCGTCTACTCGCCGATCGCGCACATGGTGTGGGAGCCGAGCGGCTGGCTGGCTAGCGCGGGCATCCTCGACTTCGCGGGCGGCACGGTGGTGCACATCAACGCCGGTATCGCGGGCCTGGTCTGCTGTCTGGTGCTCGGCAAGCGCGTCGGCTATGGCAAGGAAGCGATGGCGCCGCACAACCTGACGCTCACGCTGATCGGTGGCGCGATGCTGTGGGTCGGCTGGTTCGGCTTCAACGCGGGTTCGGCCGTGGCAGCGGATGGCCGTGCCGGCTTCGCGATGTTCGCGACGCAGGTGGCGACCGCCGCGGCGGCGCTCGCGTGGATGTTCGCCGAATGGGCAGCCAAGGGCAAGCCGTCGGTGCTCGGTATCGTGTCGGGCGCGGTCGCGGGTCTGGTGGCGATTACGCCGGCGTCGGGCTTCGTCGGCACGCTCGGCGCGCTCGTGATCGGTATCGTCGCGGGTGTGGTCTGCTTCTGGGCGGCCACGTGGCTCAAGCACAAGCTCGGTTACGACGATTCGCTCGACGCGTTCGGCGTGCACTGCGTGGGCGGGATCGTCGGTGCGCTGCTGACCGGCGTGTTCGCGGTCAAGGACATCGGCGGCGCGGACGGTGACGTGATGCTGCAACTCAAGGGTGTCGCGACGACGCTGATCTACAGCGGGGTGGTCTCGTTTGTTCTGCTCAAGGCAATCGACGCAGTGATGGGGTTGCGTGTCGCCGAGGAAGAAGAGCGCGAAGGACTGGACCTGGTGCTGCATGGCGAGGCGGTCGAATAACGGTTGCGCCGCGGATGGAGCGGGTACGACGGTCACTTTCCGTTCGCGGGGGTGGCCGCCGGTACTGCCGAAGCTCGCCCGGACGAGCGAGGAGGTCGTGCCGGGTTCGAGCAACCGGATTTCCGCCAGCCGATGAAAAAGAATAATCAGCAGCATGTTGTCGTATTGGTCGTTCTCATATCGCAAATCGCCTTTTTGGCAATGTTCGCATTCGCCGAACCTGTCGTCAGGCATAACAGATGGCTCGCCGCAGGATTCGGATTCGACTTTTTATTCGGGCTGATTCTGTCGGTCGGCTTTGTCGGGATGTGGCGCACGCGCGCCGTCGATTCAGATTTTCTCGGATTTCTTCTGGCCAATCCGGTTGATCTGGCGATCGTGATTGCGACCGCCGGTCAGCTAGTGGCCATTCTGCTTGTTTGATGCGCTTGGAAAGCACATTTCGATTTAGAAGCAGATCGGCGCGAGCTGACCATCCCAGGTGGAATGTCCCGGGATGGAACTCCAATTAAGAAAAAGCTGTTCTATTTTTCTGTAATCGCAAATGGGGCATAAAGACATGAAAAAAACCTTGCTGGCAATCGGGGTCCTCGGCGCATTTTCGGTTTCCGCGTATGCGCAAAACAGCGTGACCCTGTACGGTCTTATCGACACGGGACTCATCTATACCAACAACCAGGCCGGTCATAGCAATTGGCAAATGGCGACCAGCTCCACGCAGAATACGGTGTTTGGCCTCAAGGGTACCGAAGATCTGGGAGGTGGTGTTCGTACGATCTTCAAACTCGAGCAGGGCTTCAATCTGAACAACGGTAGCCAGGCCTTTCCGGGTGACGCCTTCGGTTCTCAGGCCTGGGTCGGGTTGCAAAGCGACAATCTCGGCACCGTGACGTTGGGCCGCCAGTTCGATGTGCTGAACGACCAGCTCGGACCGATCACCGCGGGGAGCAACACGTGGGGTGGCAACCTCGCCGCACACCCGTTCGAGAACGACAACCTGGCGGCTGATTCGGTGGTCGTCAACAACTCGGTCAAGTATGTGAGCCCGACCTATGCCGGCGTGACGTTCGAAGGCATGTATTCGTTCAGCAACAAGGCGGGAGGATTCGCTGACAATCGCGCGTACGGCTTTAGCGTAGGTTATGCGCAGGGCCCAGTGAATCTTGCTGGCGGGTACCTGCAGTTCAATAACGCAGGCGGTGGCGTATCGGCCACGAATCCGAATGGGGCAATCGCGCAGGGCGACGGCAGCGCGAACTTCATCGCGGAGCGCCAGCGTATCTGGGGCGCCGGCGGCAATTACACGTTCGGCCCCGCAACTGTCGGATTCGTGTGGAGCCATACTCAGATCGACAACATGGCGGGCGTCATCTCGCTGGGCCTCGGCAGCTATCTACCGCTTGGCGGTAATCTGCGATTGGACAATTACGAGGTGAACGCACACTACTCGGTGACGTCTGCGTGGAGCGTATCCGGTGCCTATACGTTCACTGACGGTGCTTACAACCAGGGGGCCACGAAGGCCTCTCCAAAATGGAATTCGGTCATGCTGCAGACCGACTATTCGTTGAGCAAGCGTACCGACGTGTACCTGGAAGGGGTCTATCAGCATGTTCATGGCGCGCCGGCGGATTCCGTGCTCGCAGATGCGATGATCAATACCCTCTCGCCATCGTCGACGGGCACGCAGGTCGCGGTCACCGTGGGACTGCGACACCAGTTCTGATCTTCTGATTGCACGAATCGTGCGCTGTAGCGATGCGGCTGTGGGCATAACTTGATGCACGGACACAGCCGCGTTGCAACAGAGGTCGCCTGACTCGCAACTCGTCGCCCCGGGCTAGGAGACCTATCGCGGTCTCGGCCGGGACGGGTTATCCGTCAACGTCTCACGCAGGTCGGATCGACCGTAGGCAGCGCGCGGACTCAGCGAGTGCGGACGCTCAGCTATCGGGATGGCTCGCGACAAAACTCGCGAACGCATTGTACGGAAGCCCAAGCGCCGTGCCGTTGATCACCAGACCGTAGGTTGCATCCCCGCTATCGAGCTCGTAATACATCGCCGATTGAATGTTCTTCGTCTTTCTCGCCTGATAGTAAGTGAGCAGGCGCGACGTGATGTAGTTGGCCCGGTACGCCTCGGTCTTCTCCGGTCCTGTGTTCCATTCCGAGATCACGAAGGGGACGCCATATCGGGCCTTGCAATAGGTGGGCAAATCGAAGCCCGGGCCGGACCCGTCGGAGCCGATATCGAAGATGTCGCCGTACACCTCGTAGTTGTGCCACGTAGTCAAGTCCCACCTGACGGTCGGATGGCCGCTCGTGCCATCGGGCTGCTTGCCATCCCACAGAGCGTCGGATGCGCCGGTGTCCGCGACGCAAAAGTTGACGCCGCATTTAGCATCCGCCTGCACCGACTTGACCCCGTCGATCATGCCGCGCATCACGCCGCGCATCAGCGGCCAGTTCGCATTGTTGAAGTCGACGACGCTCGTTCCTGCGTTGGTGGAGTCGAGAATGATTCCGTTCGCGCGCGTCAGTTCGTTGCCGCATTCATACAGGGTCACGCCGTAGGGTTGCAACGCCGTCGCGACAGTTACCGCGCAATTGAAGCCGCGTGTGTAGGCGGTCGATTCGCTCGTGAACAGGTTGCCGTTACCGTCGTAGATGCCGGCATCGATCAGCACGAAAAGGGTCAAGCCCGCTGGCTGGAATGCTTGTGCCAACGCCACGACCGCGGCGAGTTGCGGTGCGTAGTCGGTACAGCTGAGCCGGTACGTCGAGCAGCCCAGGGCTTGCATGATCGACACGAGTTGCGATGTGGAATACAAATAATCGTAATGCCCGTTGATACCGTGAAACGAGCCGGCCGGCGCCGCGGTCGCGATGCGCGGATCGTTGCACGGCAACCATTCATCCGCATCGGCGCACACGTAGAACTGACCGCCGGTCGATTGTGCCCAGAACTTGCCGCCGTACCACAGCAGAAGCGCAGCATTCGACATCGTGCCGACGGCACTCCGATTGCGGTACACGACACCGTTCACGACGGTCCATATCGTGCCGACCTTGTCGATCAGATACGACGCGGGCGGGATCATGGTGCCGTCGGCGGAGGTGCCGCCCAAACGTGGGTCATTGCACGACTGCCATCCCGAACCATTCCATCCGTAAAATTGGCCGCCGGTTCCCTCGTGATAGATCGTACCCCCGTACCAGAGTATCAACGAGACGTTGTAGGTGTTGCCCGCCGCGACACCGTTCCTGTAGACAGATCCGCCGACCAGGGTCCACGACGCGTTCTGGCTGTCGATAATCACCGTCGCCGGGGGGATGGTCGTGTTCTGTGGCGAAGCGTTCGATGTGTTGCCGGGTGACCCCGAGTTCGGGTCCGATGGAGCGCCAGAACTGTCGCCCGAGGTCGAGCCGGAGGTACCGGTGGACGCTGTTCCAGTCGAGGCGGTCGGCGACGAGCCGTTCGCCACCGTCGTCGAGCCGCTAGTCGAAGTCGCAATACCGGAACTGGTCGTGCCCGTCGAGGTCGCGATACCGGAGGTTGCCGTGCCCGCAGAGGGTGCCGCCGTCGTGCTCGACGGGTTCGTGGAATTTCCCGTGGAAGAGCCGCCGGCATCCGCAGTACCGCTATCACCACCACCACCACCACCACCGCCGCAGGCGCTCAATACGACGCTTCCGCCGAGCGCAGTGAGACAACCAAGAAATTGACGTCGCGCAATCATGACAATAGCGCGAGCTGCCGCGAGGCGGCCCGCAAGGAATCCGGAGAGAAGTTGGGGAGTCCTTCGGGTCGCGAGTGCGTCGCGTGAGCCGCTCAGGACATTCGATGCGCGCTCGTGGGTGGTCTCTCGTTGCGACCGATCACTGAGTCCGGCAAGTCATGCCTGTCTGTCGGCACAAACTGCGCATGGGAGCAGGGTTGTGCCGAAATAAAATCTTTTCGCTCGCGATAGACGAACCGCGAAAAGATTTCACTCTGCGGGTGAGGGCGTGGGAATCGGACGCTGTCTGCACAGCGGCAGACTCAGACGGGCGATCGCAATGCCGCTTATGTGCGATGCGGCCCGACGATGCCCAGCCGCGCGATGCGCCGGTACAGCGTCGCGCGCGATATGCCTAATGCCAGCGCGGCGGCGTTAGGCCGCCACTGGCAACGCGTGAGTGCCGCGACGATCCGTGCCCGCTCGTCGTCGGCGCTGGCCGGCGACGTGGAGTTCGCCGCGAGCGCCGGCGTGACGGCGGGCGCGAGTTGCGCCGCGAAGTCCGGCGACACGTGCCGCAACTCGACGCGAGCCGAATCGCAGACCGCGCACGCATAGCGCAGCACGTTGCGCAGTTGCCGGATGTTGCCGGGCCACGAAAAAGCGGCAAGACGCCCGGCGAATTGCGGATCGAGCATCAGCACATGCGTGGCCGCCTGGGCTTCCTCGTTGAACACCGTATCGATCACATCGCGGATATCGGTGCGCTCGCGCAGCGGCGGTATCCGCAGCGTCGCGCCGCTCAGGCGATAGAAGAGATCTTCGCGGAACGATCCAGCTTCGACCATCTGCATCGGATCGCGGTGCGTCGCGCAGATCACGTCGATATCGACGCGCACCGGCGTATCGCCGCCAAGCGGCACCACTTCGCCCTCGGCGAGTACACGCAGCAGGCGTGTTTGCAGGCCGAGCGGCATGTCGCCGATTTCGTCGAGAAACAGCGTGCCGCCATGCGCGAGGGCGATCTTGCCGCGCGCGCCGCGACTGCGCGCGCCGGTGAACGCGCCAGGCGCATAACCGAACAGCTCGCTCTCGATCAGCGGCTCCGGAATCGCGCCGCAATTCACGGCGACGAACGGCCGCGTGCGCCGCGAACCCGAGTCGTGCACCGCGCGCGCGAACACCTCCTTGCCGACGCCGGTTTCGCCGAGCAGCAGAACCGGGAGCCGCTTGCCGGCGATCCGCAATGCGACTTGCGCGTTGCGCGCGATCCGTTCGTCCGAGCTGTGCAAAAAGCGGCTCATCGCGCCGATGCTGCCGTCCGCATGCGGATCGGCCGGCCGTGTCGCGAGGAGCGGGCGAGCCGCGCGTCTCATCGGCGCGCGAATGCGGGCATACAGCATCGCGCCGGTCGCGCGCAGCCGCAGCGCCACGATCATGTCGGTGCGCGCGACGTCGTGCAGACGGACCTCGGACGTGTCGAATATCTCGTCGATGTGACGCGGCCCGTCGAGCCCCGCGATGCTCTCGTGCGCCTTGCGGTTCGCGGCGGCGATGTTGCCGCATTCGTCGAATGCGATCAGTGCTTCGGGCTGTGCTTCGACGAAATGGCGGCTTTGATGGCCGAACAGGATCCAGTGCTGCGCGGTCTGATTCAGAAAGTAGCCATCCTCGATCAAACTCGCGCTTTGCCGCACCAGCTGAAAAACCAGCCCCTGGCTGTCGCGGTTGTCGGGCGATCGAATCGCCGATGCATCGAGCACGCCGATCAATTCGCCGGTCGGCGCGAAGATCGGCGAAGCGCTGCACGTGAGCGTCGTGAACGCGGCCCGGAAGTGATCGGTCTTGTGCACGGTGATCGGCGCGAGATCGGTGAGTACGTTCGCGATGCCGCAGGTGCCTTCTTCGCGCTCGGACCAGCACGAGCCGATATACAGCCCCGCATGCTTGAAATCGTTGCGCCGGTCGCGGTCGATCCGATAGTCGATCGTGACGCCGTGCGCGTCGGACAGCATCACGCAATAGTCGGCGACACGAATCATTTCGTGCAGCCGCGTCAGGCACTGGCCCGAGGCGCGCAGAAAGGCTTCCTCCTTGCCCTGGACTTCGCGCAGTTCGGCGGACGTCAGCACGCGCGGGCCGATCACCGAACTGGGGTCGAGCCGGTACTGCTCGTACGAACGCTGCCACGACGACACGAGGCGCGACGAATTGGCAGGGGCCGGCAAGCGTCCTTCGATGGCCCCGCGTACGCGATCGACGTGCTGCGTTTGAGAAACATAGGGCATGGCCGGCTCCAGGCGAGCGACACCGAGTAGGGCGCGTCCCTGTCTTGTAGCACATCCACACTGAGCGATCACATTGCGGCGCAGCACGTCAGGGGCGTGAGACGAACGTCTCAGCGATGAGCGAGACGCTGGTCGCATCGAGCAAACCCTTGTCTGGCGCGGTACCGCGCAAGCGTCGCGACGTGCTGTGAGTCTCGCACCACGTCGCGGGACGGGCCCGTGAGACACAGTGAACTGCGCGGCGCAGGTCTGATGAAAGCGGCCGCGACCGTTCGACCTCCGCGTCCACCCCGTGAATACGGCGCTTTCGGCGCGTACGCACGACGCGCAAAGCAACTGGCCCGACCTTTGCAGTATCGCTGGCAGACAAGCAAACGCGAAAGCAAGCGCGCTTCATCACAGCAAGTCGCTTCGCTACTCGCGCACAGGAGACAAGCCAGTGTCATCACCCATCACCGTCGGCGTGATCGCGAACCCGGCATCGGGCCGTGATATTCGACGCCTCACCACGCACGCTTCGGTGTTTCCGACCGCCGAGAAGGCGAACATGGTCGTGCGCCTGCTCGCGGGCCTCGGCATGCTCGGCGTCGCTCGCGTGCTGACCTTGCGCGACCGGACCGGTGTCGCTGCACTGGTACTGCGTGCGCTTGAAACGCACGCGGCCGTGGCCGAGCCGCAGCCTTGGCCGACCGTCGAATTTCTCGAACTGCCGATCACGGACAGCGCGGCCGACACCCATGCGGGTGTCGCGCGGATGGTCGGGTTGGGTGTCGATCTGATCGCGGTGCTCGGCGGCGACGGCACGCATCGCGCGGTTGCCGCGCATTGCGGCGAGGTGCCGCTGCTGACGCTGTCGACGGGTACCAACAACGCGTTTCCGGAAATGCGCGAAGCGACGGTGGCGGGCCTCGCGGGCGCGCTCGCCGCTTCGGGGCTCGTGCCGCCCGAGGTCGCGCTGACGCGCAACAAGCGTCTCGTGGTCCGTTGCGTCGCGGGCCCGAACAAGGGGCGCGAGGAAATCGCGCTGGTCGATGTGTGCCTGAGCCGGCAGCGTTTCGTCGGTGCGCGCGCCGTCTGCGAGCCGGCTGATATCGAAGCGCTGTTTCTGACCTTCGCGGCGCCGGATGGTATCGGCCTGTCCTCGATCGGCGGCGCGTGGGCGCCGGTCGAGCGCGGCGCGCCGTACGGGCTGCATCTGACGTTCGCGCGCGCGGGCGAATCCGGCGTGCCGATCTTCGCGCCGCTCGCGCCGGGCCGTGTCGATCGGGTGACGATGCGCACCTGCGAGCGCTTCGAAGCGGGCTGCTGGACGCCGCTGCATACCGAACAAGGGACGCTCGCCTTCGACGGCGAGCGCGAGATCGAGCTCGAACGCGACGACCGCTACGAGATCGCGCTCGACTGGGCGGGACCGCTCACCGTCGATGTCGGCCGCACGCTGCGCTATTGCGCGTCGCGGCAGTTGATGCGTGAAGCGGCGGCGCGTCGGAGGTAATCAACTCAGGAGGAAGCGAACGCCTGAAGCACAGCTGGCTGAAGTAGCAGTGACCATCGAGATCATTCCCTGGAGACACACCATGTCTGTATCGACGCAGTTGAGCAAGGAAAAGCTGCTGGAAGCGTACCGGATGATGCGCACGATCCGCGAGTTCGAGGAGCGCCTGCACGTCGAATTCGCCACCGGCGAGATACCCGGCTTCGTGCATCTGTATGCCGGCGAGGAAGCGTCGGCGGTCGGCACGATGATGCATCTGAACGACGCGGACTATGTCGCCACCACGCACCGTGGTCATGGCCACTGCATCGCGAAGGGCGTCGACGTGCCCGGCATGATGGCCGAAATCTACGGCCGTAGCACCGGCGTGTGCCGCGGCAAGGGCGGCTCGATGCATATCGCCGATCTGTCGAAAGGGATGCTCGGCGCCAACGGGATCGTCGGCGCGGGTGGTCCGCTCGTGTGCGGCGCCGCACTCGCCGCGAAGCTCAGGAAGACCGGCGGCGTCGGCGTGTGCTTCTTCGGCGACGGTGCGTCGAACCAGGGTGTGATCTTCGAATCGATGAATCTCGCTTCCGTCTGGCGCCTGCCGGCGATCTTCGTCGCGGAGAACAACGGCTATGCGGAGGCGACCTCGTCGACGTGGTCGGTCGCGGCCGACAACATCGCCGACCGCGCGAGCGGCTTTGGCATGCCCGGCGTGATCGTCGACGGCTTCGATTTCTTCGCGGTGCACGAGGCGCTCGGCGCCGCGATCGAGCGGGCGCGCGGCGGCGGTGGCCCGACGCTCGTCGAAGTGAAGCTGTCGCGCTATTTCGGTCACTTCGAGGGCGATGCGCAAACGTATCGCGCGCCCGGCGAAGTGCAGAAGCTGCGCGACGAAAAGGACTGCCTGAAGCGTTTCGAGGAGCGCGTGGTGCGCGCCGAAATGCTCAGCACCGACGAACTGCGCGGCATCGATGCCACGGTGAAGCAGTTGATCGACGGCGCGGTGACCGAAGCGAAGGCCGCGCCTCTGCCGACGGCCGCCGACCTGCTGACCGACGTCTACGTGTCCTATCCGTAACCCGCGGCGCGAAACCATTCAATCTTCAGCTTTACATGGGATCGGAATAAGTGCGTTGCATGGGACCAGAGTAAGCGCTAAAGCGCCAACTCTGTTCGACAGCTAAAGCGCTAACTCCGATCGACAGGAGACAGTCATGGCAAGGAAGATCACGTTTTCTCAGGCGATCAACGAAGCGCTGAGCCAGGAGATGGCGCGCGACGAAACCGTCATCGTGATGGGCGAGGACAACGCGGGGGGCGCTGGGTCCCCAGGCGAACAGGATGCGTGGGGCGGTGTGCTCGGCGTGACGAAAGGACTCTTTCACAAGTATCCGGGGCGCGTGCTCGACACGCCGTTGTCCGAAGGCGGCTTCATCGGCGCCGCGGTCGGCGCGGCCGCATGCGGCATGCGGCCCGTCGCCGAGCTGATGTTCATCGATTTCATGGGCGTGTGCTTCGACCAGATCTTCAATCAGGCCGCGAAGTTTCGCTATATGTTCGGCGGCAAGGCGCTGACGCCAGTCGTGATTCGCACGATGCAGGGCGCTGGCCTGCGCGCGGCCGCGCAGCACTCGCAGATGCTGACGTCGATGTTCACCCATATCCCCGGCCTGAAAGTGGTGTGCCCGTCGACGCCGTACGACGCGAAGGGCCTGTTGATCCAGGCGATTCGCGACAACGACCCGGTCATCTTCTGCGAGCACAAGCTGCTGTATGGCCGCGAGGGCGACGTGCCGGAAGAGTCGTATGCGATTCCGTTCGGCGAAGCGAACGTGGTGCGCGAAGGCGACGACGCGACCATCGTGACCTATGGCCGGATGGTTCACCACGCGACGGATGCCGCCGAAAAGCTCGCGAAAGAGGGCATCCAGGTCGAGGTGATCGATTTGCGCACGACCTCCCCGCTCGACGAGGAAACGATCCTGGAAAGCGCCGAGCGCACCGGGCGCGTCGTCGTGGTCGACGAGGCGAATCCGCGCTGCTCGATTGCGACCGATATCGCCGCGCTGGTCGCGCAGCGCGCGTTCCATTCGCTGAAGGCGCCGATCGAACTCGTGACCGCGCCGCATACGCCCGCGCCTTTCGCAGGCGTGCTCGAAGATCTGTATATCCCGTCCGCGGAGAACATCGCCGTGGCCGTGCGGAAAGTGAGGAGCTGAGCAATGCCGATTCACATGATCACGATGCCCAAGTGGGGGCTGTCGATGGAGCAGGGACAGGTCAACGGCTGGCTGAAGGAGGTTGGCGAAAAAGTCGCGAAGGGCGACGAGATACTTGATGTCGAGACCGACAAGATTTCGTCGGGCGTCGAGTGCGCTTTCGACGGCACGCTGCGCAGGCAGATCGCGCGGCAGGGCGACACGCTGCCGATCGGCGCGCTGCTCGGCGTCGTCGCCGACGAAGCGAGCTCCGAGGCCGACATCGATGCGGCGGTCGAGGCGTTCCAGCGCGACTTCGTGCCGGCCACCACGGACACGGCGGAGGCCGGACCGCAGCCGGAAAAGGCGCAGATCGGCGGGCGCACCGTGCGTTACCTGAAGATCGGCGACGGCGGCACACCCGCGGTGCTGATCCACGGCTTCGGCGGTGATCTGAACAACTGGCTCTTCAATCATGCGGATCTCGCCGCGCATCGCGCCGTGTGGGCGCTCGATCTGCCGGGGCATGGCGAGTCGGGCAAGGCGGTCGACACGGGCAGCCTCGACGAACTGGCCGACAGCGTAATCGCGTTTCTCGACGACCGGGGCATCGAGCGCGCGCATCTCGTCGGCCATTCGATGGGCGGCGCCGTGTCGATGACGGTCGCCGCGAAGGCGCCCGAACGCGTCGCCTCGCTGGCATTGATCGCGGGCGCGGGGCTCGGCGACGAGATCAATCGCGAGTACATCGAAGGATTCGTCGAGGGCAGCAGCCGCAACGCGCTGAAGCCGCATCTGGCGAAGCTTTTTGCCGACGGGTCGCTGGTCACGCGGCAACTGATCGAAGACATCGTCAAGTACAAGCGGCTCGAAGGCGTGAACGACGCGTTGCGCAAGATTGCCGCGTCCGCGTTCGAAGGCGGGGTGCAAAGCCGCGTCTATCGCGAGCGGCTCGACACGCTCGCGCCTCGCACGCTGGTGATCTGGGGCGCGCAGGACCAGATCATTCCGGCCGCGCACGCGCAGGGGCTGCCCGCTCAGGTGCGTGTGCACGTGATCGACGGCAAAGGACACATGGTGCAGATGGAGGCTGCATCGGAGGTGAACCGCCTGCTCAACGAGTTCTTCGGATAACCGCGATGGACGCCGCTCCTCATACCGACAGCCTCACGGCGCTTGGCCAGCATGGCAAGCGCAACCGCGACAAGCTCGCCCGCATTCCCGTGAAGATCGTGCCGGCGGACGATTCGACCGTATTGCCGAAGCCGCCCTGGCTGCACGCGCGGCCGATGATGAGCGAAACCGTCGCGGGCATGGCGGCGGTGCTGCGCGAGCACAGCTTGCATTCGGTCTGCGAGGAGGCGATGTGTCCGAACATCGGCGAGTGTTTCGCGCAGCGCACGGCGACATTCATGATCATGGGAGGGATCTGCACGCGGCGCTGTGCGTTCTGCGACGTCGCGCACGGACGGCCGCAAGCGCTCGACGACGACGAGCCCGCGCGGCTTGCCGACGCCGTCGCGGCGCTCGGGCTGCGTTACGTCGTGATTACATCGGTGGACCGCGACGATCTGCGCGACGGCGGCGCCGCGCACTTCGCGCGTTGTATTGCGCTCGTGCGCGAGCGCGTGCCGGGCATTCGCGTGGAAATCCTGACGCCGGATTTTCGCGGGCGAATCGACCGCGCGCTCGATGCTCTGTCCGTGGCGTGGCCAGACGTTTTTAATCACAACATCGAGACGGTGCCGTCGCTGTACCGGGCGGCGCGGGCAGGCGCGGACTACCTCGGCTCGCTCGAACTGCTATCGCGCGCGAAACGCCAGAACGCGGCGGTGTTGACCAAATCCGGCCTGATGGCCGGGCTCGGCGAGACCGACAGCGAACTGCTCGCGACGATGCGTGATCTGCGTGCCCATGACGTCGACGTGCTGACGATCGGCCAGTATCTCGCGCCGTCGCGGTTTCACATGGCGGTGCGGCGATACGTGCCGCCCGCGACGTTCGACATGCTACGCGACGAAGGTTTGAAGATGGGGTTCATGGAAGTGGTGTCGGGGCCGCTCGTGCGTTCGTCGTATCACGCGGATCGGATCGCCGGAAAGCTCTGAATGCATGTGTGCCGGACCTTTGGTGGCGCAATCCGATGAATACCTCCCCGTAACCTCGGCTTTTCGAACGATTGACCGCCGGGGAAGTACTCGACAATTCGTAGGTATGCGAGGCGGGTCCCAGCGCGGGGCCGCCTCCCGAACGACGAAACGGTATTCGTCACCACGTGCACTTTGTCGAGGCAGGCATGTCAAGCAACATTACGATCACGGACGAACTCGTCGCTGAAATCGCAAACCGGTTGGCCGAAGAAGGCGAGAAGGTGTCTCCGGTAGCCATCTGGTCCGAAGTCCATACAGGCTCGGTGGTCGCGGTGGCCGCGGCATTGCGCAAGTGGCGTGAAACGCGCGCCCCGCGGGTGCCGCAGGTCGTCGAACGTCCGGCTTTGCCGGAGACCGTGACGGACACCATGCGCGATGCGCTCGACCGGCTGTGGAGTTCAGCGCAGGACGAAGCGGAACGCGCGGTGGCGCGACGCCTTGCCGCGATGCGCCAGCGCGTCGAGGACGCCAGCAACGAGCGCGACGACGCGCTCGCCGAGCTGCAAACCACCGTCCAGGAACTCGATGCGCTGCAAGTCGAACTGGATAAGATGACGAGCGCCTACGACGAGAAAGTGGACGCAGTAGCCGGGCTCGAAGAGGACATTGCGCTCGCCGTGCAACGGACCGACGCGGCGGAGAAGCGCGCGCAGGAACTTGCTGAGCGCGTTTCGCTCCTCGAAGCGGAACTGCAGAGCGCGGAACTGGCCGCGGAGCGCCGAGCGCTTTCGCACGAGGAGACCGACGCCGCGGGCGAGGGCGAGGTGGCGAACGAGTCGGCTGGGTCAGTCGTCGAAACGCCGGCCGACGAAACGGAGCGTGCGGCGCTGGAAGCGGCGCATTCCGAAGCGGTCGCTCGTCTTCAAAGCGAGCTCGAAGCGATTCGCGCGGAGCTGCAGGCCGAGCAGGAAGCGCACGCGGCCCGCCGGGAAGAGGTCGCGGGCGCGCAGGCTGAACGCAATGCCGCCGCACTTGAATTGCAGAATGTCCAGACGCAGATCGCCAGCCTGACCGATGAGCGTGACGCGGGCGCCTCCGAAATCGCGAGACTGTCGGCCAGCTTGTCCGAAGCGCAGGAGCGTGCCGACGCGGAGCAGCAGCGCGCGGCCGAGCTGGCCGAAAGCACGGTGGCGAGCGAGAACGTCGCGGGCCTGGAGTCGGCGTCGCCGGTGACTGCCGACTCTCAGCAGCTCGAGGCATTGAAGGCGCAGATGACGCGCGACGCGGACGCGCATGCCGCCGCAATTGCCGAAGCGCGGGAGACCGTCAGGAAATGGTCCGACTACTCGAACGCACTGAAGCAGCAACTGGCTCAGGCGAATGAAAAAATGGTGGTCGTCCTTGCCCGTGGCGCGGGTGAAGCGACATTGAGCCGCCGGCTTGCCGCTGAACTGGGCCAGATCAAGCCGGAGCATGAATTGCTGCGCAAGGAGATTCAGCAGCAGGTGCTCGTCGAAACGATCAGCGCTCAACTCGAGAAACAAGGCTACCGCTACGACGAGAAGACGGGTGCGGTGTCGAAGCTGAACATCGAAACCTCGCCAGCGTGACGGGATCGTCGATGGGGTGGCGGCAGCGCCGATCGATTTTCTCTGTGCGCCGGGAGCCGGTGCCGTCGCATCGCGATGCGACCGTTCTCCCAGGTCGTTACCGGTGCACCCATATGCGACTTGCTGTCGTCGATCGAAGCACCGGTCGCAAGCTCAGTCAGAAGAAGTGCTGCACGCCAATGCGCACCGACGCCTGATCGCTGCGCGACGACGGCGACAACGAGAGCAGCGCCGCTTGCGCGCCGCCACGCGCGTGCTGATAGGTCAGCTCGGCGTAGAGCATGGTGCGCACCGAAAGGTGATACAGGTTCGAGAGACCGGCGGTCGTGTAGGTCTTTCCGCCGAACCACGTGCGGTAGCCGCCGAGCAGCACGGTGTCGAATGGCGTGACGTTCCAGTCCACGCCTAACTCAGTTGTCGTAGCACGCGTCGAATCCGTATCGCTGGCGATTTTCACCGTATCGACGACAGCGTGAAACGCCCATTGGCGATTGGGTATATACGTGCCGGCCACACCGAAGATCTCGGTATTGCGCGCCTTGAATGGCGTGCCGCCGGTAAGGTCCTGTCCGAGGAAACTGGCGTAGCCAAGCGACGTATTGAAGGCGTACGACTTGTCGCGGGTGTCGCTATATACCGCGCCCAGTTGCAGCGCCGAGGACTTGTAGAGGAGCGCGCCGCCTACATAGCGGCCCTGTCCCGTCGAAGGATCGGTGAAGCCGTACATCGCGCGCGCCGACACTCCATGCCACGGATTGCTTGCGTACTTCACAGTGTTGTTCACGGGGGTGACCGCATCGTTGTCGATGTTGGCGGGGCGGTACAGCAAGTAGTTGTACTGGACAGCGCCGTTCGCGTTGGGCAGAAGCACATCGTCGGTCAGATCCCACTGCCTGCCGAGTGTGAGCGTGCCCCAACGGTTGTCGGAAAGCCCGACGAAGGCCTTGCGGCTGAACAGTACGCCCGAAGTCGCGAAAGCGCCCGTATTCGAGAAGAAACCGTTCTCCAGCTGGAATACGGCTTTCGATCCACCCCCTAGATCTTCCGAGCCTTTGAAGCCGAACTGGTCGGGCACGCTGATCGGCCCCATGACGACTTGCGAGCTTCCCTTCGCATTGGTCACGTAGCCAACGCCTTCATCGATGCTGCCGTACAGCGTGACGCTGCTTTGCGCATGTGCGGACGATGCTGTCACACCCATGCACAACATCAGACAACTCAACGAAACGTAAGGGGTACTGATTGCGGATGCGAAAGGATTAGGGAACGGTCTCATGCCGATGGCAGGTAGGGGAAAAGAAGGAGGAGGAGATCAGGTCGCAGGCCGGTTTGCACCGGCTCTGCGGCGTGTCATGCGTGGCGCGGCCTGCACAGAGCGATGGCGAGCGCGGCGACGAGGGCCGATGCGGCGAAGGCGATGAAATTCAGGCGCACGTCGAGATGCGACGCGGCGAACCACGCGCCGAGCATCGGCCCCGCCATCGCGCCGATCCGGCCTATGCCGACTGCCCAGCCCGTCGCGCTCGCTCGTGCGAACGGCCGGTAGAAGCTTGCGATATAGCCGAGCTGCACCATCGCCACCCCGATACTGCCCAGCCCGGCGAGCGCCACCAGCGCGTAGTTCGTGAACACGCCGCCCCTCACCGTCAGTCCGCAGATCGCGAGCGCGCCGATCACGTAGCCGCCGACGATCGTCTTGCGCGGGCCGAGCCGATCACCGACGCGGCCGATCAGAATGCCGCCGATCGCCGAGGAGAGCATGAAGACCGCCAGAAACGACAGGCTCGAGCCGAGGTCGTAGCCGAGCTTGCGCATCAGTTGCGGCAGCCAGGTGCCGAGCCCGTAGATCACGAGTACCGCGGCGACTTGCGCGAGCCACAGACAAAGCGTCGACCGCCAGTTGCCGTGCGAGAACACCTCGCCGAACACGACGCGCAACGAAGGCTTGGCCACCGCCTCGACAGGAATGCTGTCGAGCGACGCGATCGACAGGCCGAGCCGTTGCGCGAGCTCATCGGCCTCGTGTCGCTTGCCGCTCGCCATCAGATAGGCGAGCGACTCGGGCAGCAGCTTGATCAGCACGGGAAGGGCGAGCAGCGGCAACGCGCCTACCGCGACGACGAAGCGCCAGCCATGCGACGCGAGAAACGCCATCCCGATCACAGCGGAAACCAACGCTCCGATCGCGTAGCCCGAATACATGATGGCGAAATTGAGGTTGCGCCTGGGCGCCGGCGAGTATTCGACCGTGAGCGCCGCCGCCGCGGAAATGACGCCGCCGAGGCCGAGTCCACCGATGAAGCGCATCACGCTGAAAATGAACGGCGTGGGCGCAACGGCCGCGCCCAGCATCGACAGCGAGAACAGCGCCACGCACGCAATCAGCAGACGTTTGCGGCCCATCAGGTCGGTCAGAACGCTGATGAAATACGAGCCGAACAGCGTGCCGAACAGCGCCGCGCTACTCATCGCGCCGACTTCGATCGGCGTGAGCTTCCACACCGGGTCGGCGAGCATCGACGGAACGATAGTGCCCATGACGCCGATGTCATAGCCTTCGGTCACGATCGTAAGGAAACAAAGGGCCAGCACGCGGCGCGTGGTGTGCGCGGGCGGGTCGAGTGCGAGTGCGAGAGGACTTTCGGAGATGGCCGCCATGGGATGACTTTTTCGAACGAACTACCGGAAAGATCAGGCAAGCACGATGCCAGTCCCTCGTGGATGACCTCGTGGCCGAAAGCGCCGATCACTTGTCTATCCGCGCTTTGTGCGGCTTGCCCGCCCGGCGCAGGCGGAAGCTGTTGTCTGCGCTCGAATACAGAATGACATTCTATTTTCGAGGCGTCAAAGATTTCAAAATAAATTTAGGCGTGGTTCGGGAAAATCCTGGGTCGAGGCCGCGTCGCCTGCTCAGCTTACGTCATGTCGCGGCGCCTCGCCCAATAGCAGCGTGGTCATGAGCGCGGTGATGCGCTGGATGTCGCGGTGATCGCCGATACGCTGATTGATCACGAAGCCGTCGAACGCCATCCAGATCACGTGAGCGAACAGGTCGCCGCCGAGGGCCGCGACGCGCTCGGCGGGCAGCGCGTCTTTGAGGAGCTGCGTGAGGAAATTCTCGACCGATACGAGCAGATTGTTCGGTTTCGCGAGACCCGCGGGCGCGCTCGCGAGTGCGTCGATCAACGAGTTCGCGAAGGCGTTGTCGGCGGCCGGGATGTCGTCCCAGATGCCCGCCAGGATGCGCTCGATCTTCCTGCGCGGACCGTTGAGCAACGCCACTTCGCTGCGCAGCCGATGCAATTGCTCGATCAGCCAGGGCTCGTAGATTTCATAAAGGATGACGAGCTTGGAGTCGAAGTAGACATACAGATTGGCGACCGTGGTGCCCGCGAGACGGGCGATTTCGGTCATCGTCGTGGCCGAATAACCCTTTTCACTGAAGGCGTTGAACGCGGCCGTCAAAATGGCTTCCCGCTTGACGGCTTTTTTGATTTGCGGCACTTGAGGGCTCTCTATCGGAAGGGCGGTGGTCGGTTCGGGGCATTCTATCAAGCCGCCACGCCCACGCCGGTGCGTGTCGGACGCTGCCGACCGCGACTTCCATTTCGATACAGCCTTGCTGCTGAAAGAGCCTGCGTGCGGCTTGCGCGATCAACTCATGCTTCCCGTGTTTCATTACATCGCTCCCGTCCGGATTCGCGCGGACATGCCCCCGCGTTTCGCGAAATCAACAAAAGACACTTGACGATCAAAATTTTTCAAAACAGAATACCATTCATTAATAAACGACATTCGTTTTTGAGGTGAAGCTATCGTGTCCACGACCTTGCTGTCCCCCGAAGTCCCCGCGCCGGCAGGCACGCTGACCGGCCGGTATCCCGAACTCGGCTCCGGTCCGATCCCGGTCGAGCCGTACATTTCGCCGGAGTACTACGAGCGCGAGAAGCAACACATCTTCAAGAAGACGTGGCTGCAGGTCGGTCGGGTGGAGGAGATTCCGAAGCCGGGCGACTACTTCGTGAAGGACCTTGCCGCGTGCGACACGTCGATCATCGTGGTGCGCAATCGTCAGGGCGAGATCCGCGCCATGCACAACGTGTGCGCGCACCGCATGAACGAAATCGTCTACGACAAGTGCGGCAACACCCGCAAATTCTTCTGCAAGTTTCATGGCTGGGCCTACGACCTCGACGGCAAACTCACGGGTGTGCCCGACGAGAAGTGCTTCTTCGGTCTCGATCGCGAGCAGTTCGGCCTCTCGCGTGTGGCGTGCGAAGTGTGGCAAGGCTTCATCTTCGTGAACATGGACCCGAATCCGCCGGTCTCGCTCGCGGATTACATGAGGCCGATGTTCGGCGACATCGAGGGCTATCCGTTCGATAAGCTCACCGCTGGCTTCGGCTGGCAAACGGTCGTCAACTGCAACTGGAAGCTCGCGCTCGACGCGTTCCAGGAGGCGTATCACGTCGCCTACGTGCACGGCAATTCGATCGCGGACGCGATCGACAAAAGCGACAACGAAAGCATGCCGCCGCTCGACGCGCTGTGCGGCGAATTTCATCGGCGGCTCTCGCTGGCGGGCAACCAGAAGTCCGTCTATGGCAACCCGAAGGCGGTGACCGAGGGCGGCGCCGCCGCGCAGAACGCGTTGTCCGAGCAGGGACATAAACGCCCGATCGCGGCGGCGGCATTGCGCGCGGGCATCGGCAGCGCGAAGCACGCGTTTGCGCTCGACGCGCTGCCGTCAGGCGTGAACTGGACAAGGAGCCCGAACTGGCTGTTCGACATGAACATCGTGTTCCCGGACTTTTACGTTTCGCTGCGTCCGAACTATTGCCAGGCGTACAACTTCCGTCCGATCTCGTACAACCAGACGCTCGTCGACGCACGCGTGTACTACCCCGAAATGACGACGCCCGGCGGCCGCTTCTTCCTCGAATACATGAAAGTCGCGCTGCGCGACGTGCTGCTCGAAGACTTCAGCACGCTCGAACGCACGCAACGCGCGGCCGAAACGGGCGCGAAAAAAGTGATGGTGTTGCAGGACAACGAACTGCTGGTGCGCCACGCGTATCACGTCGTCGAACGGATGCTGGCGCAAGGCGTCGCGGCCGGTGCGACGGTTTAACCAGGAATCGAACATGAGCACCGCAATGCCTACCCAGCCGGTCAATTTCGTCAGCAGAAAAGCGCCCGTCGCCCGCACGTTGCCCGCGGGTTTCGAGTCGCTCGCGCCGTTCGTCGACATCTGGGCGCTCGAGACCGAAACCGCACGCAACGCGCAACGCCACGCGGTCGGCATGGAAGCCATTCTTGCGTTTCGCGACGCGATCCTGCCGCAGGTCGACGACGTCGTCGCATATCTGAACGGCTACGCGCTCGCGACGCTCGATGAGCATCCCGAAGCGATGACCTTGATGTACCTGCTGCTGTCGCTGGCCGAGATCGCGCCTGCAATCGAGTTCTATAACCAGCCGGCCGTCATCGACGGATACGAGTCCGCGCGTTTTCGCGCCGACGAGACTTTTGTCATGCGTCCGCTGCCCTGAGCGTTGACGCGATCGGCCGGTGCGTCCGGTCTGAACCTGAAGGAGACAGCAAATGGCGAAATGCCGCGTGTTTGGCATCGATCACGGCCTGAAGACCGTGGTCGAAAACGGCCTGTACATGAAGACGATGATCGGCGCGACGATGAGTGTTGCGGTGATCAGGTTCGTCGAGCAGGAGGGTACGAATCTGCCCGCGAAGGCGCACGATCACGGCGAGGAAGCGTCGCTGCAGGTGCTCGGTTCGTGCTCGATCTTCGAGGTGCGGCCGGACACGCCCGACGTCGAGCGCACGCTCGCGCAAGGCGACGCGATGATCATTCCCGCAGGCCTCAGTCACTACGGCAAGAACTGCTACGGCGCGCAAGGCGTGAGCATGCGCTTGAACGTGGTGTCGCCGCCGCGCGCGGAATATGGCGCGCAGGACGACACGCCGTATTACCCGCTCGCCAATCGATGATGAGGGACGCAAATGAATAATCGCACTGACAATCTGGCCGGCGACATCGCGCAATGCACGGCGGTTCAGGCAGGTGAGCGCTGGCGCGATCCGCACGCGGCGAGCCAAACGGTGCGCGCGCAAGGCGCGCTGTTGAGCACGGAGTTCGCGGTGTTCGAGCCGAGCGAAGTGCGCGACGAGGCAGCGGGAGCGCGCGGCGAGGAAGTCGTCGCGATTCTCGAAGGCCAGTTCGATATCGATGCGGCCGGCGAGCATTACCGGCTCGTCGCGGGCGAGGCGATCCTGATTCCGCCGCGCGAGCCGCGTCGCTTTACGTGCATCGGCGCCAAGGGCGTGCTGTATCGCGCCGGGACCAGTGTGTGAGATCCAATCATGAAGCACGATCCATTTGAACCGGATGACGTGAAGCACGTCGTTGTCGTCGGCGCGGGCCATGCTGGCGGACGCGTCGTGCAGCATCTCGTGTCGCTGGGCTTCGCGGGGCGCATCACGCTCGTAGGCGACGAGCGTCATCCGCCCTACGAGCGGCCCGCGCTCTCGAAGGAATGGCTGACGAGCGAAACCGAGCCGACGCTCGCGGCGTCGCCGCTCGTTCTGGCGCCCGCAGCGTTCTGGGAGCCGTCGGCGTTGCGCGATGCGCGCATCGACCGCCTGCACGAACGTGCGGTCGCGCTCGATGCGACTGAGCGCGTGCTGACACTCGCGAGCGGCACCCAGGTGCGGTTCGATCGCCTGGTCGTGGCGACGGGCGGCGCGCCGCGCGACGGCGCGATTCCCGGCGCGAACCGGCCCGGCGTACACCTGCTGCGCACGGTCGACGATAGCCTCGCGCTGCGCCGCGCGCTGCGCGAGAGCCGTGGCCTCGCCATCATCGGGGCAGGCGTGATCGGCATGGAAGTGGCGTCGTCGGCGCTCGAGCTCGGCGTGCCGGTGACGGTGCTCGAAGCGGGCGAGCGCGTGCTCGCCCGCTGCCTGTCCCCCGTGATGTCCGAATGGCTGCTGCGCGAGCATCGTGCGCGCGGCGTGCGGGTGGAACTGGGGGTCGCCGTCGAGTCGATCGCGGACGCAGCGCAAGCGGCGCAACTTGCCACCGACGGCACGCGCTATGTCGTGCGTTGCAAACTCGTCGACACCGCGCAAACGCGATCACGCGAAGCCTTCGACGTCGCCGCCGACACGATCCTGATCGCGATCGGCGTCGATTGCGCGCCGGCGTTTCTCGCGGGCACGGGGCTCGCGGGACGCCAGGGCGTCGACGTCGACGAAACCTGCCGCAGTCCGCATGCGCCGTGGCTTTACGCGGTCGGCGACGTCGCGCATGTGCTCGATGGCGAGAGCGAGCGCGGTGGTCTGCGTCAGGAAACGTGGCGCAATGCCGAGAACCAGGCGCTCGCGGTCGCGCAGACCCTGATCGGCCGCGCGCAGGCGTATCGCGAAACGCCATGGATGTGGACCGATCAGCTCGGCAACAACATCCAGGTCGTGGGCCAGCCCGATCCGCGCGACGAGGTCGTGCTGCGCGGCGAACCGGGCGCTGGACCCTGCGCGGCGCTGAGCATGCGCGACGGTCGCATCGTCGCGGGTGTGCTCGTCAACGCGGGCCGTGAGCGGCGCTTCCTCGAAAAGCTTGTCGCCAGCGCGATGCCCGTGGACGTCGCGCGCCTCGCGGACCCCGGCACGTCGCTCAAGGAGCTTGCCGGATGAGCGCGATTTCGATGGGAATGGCCGACGCACGTACCCGCAACGACACGCCCACATACAGCGGCGCGCAGATGGCAGCGCTTGCGGAACGCGTCGAACGGCTCGAAGCGATCGAAGCGATTCGCGCACTCAAGGCGCACTACGGCGCGCTCGCCGACGCGAAGTACGGTGGCGACTACCGCAAGCTCGACCGCGAAGCGCTCGCGGACATCGCACGCCAGCAAGCGGCCTGCTTCACCGGCGATGCCGTCTGGGCGGGCGGCAACGGTTTCGGCGGCGACCTCGTCGGACGTGAAGCGATCGAGCGCTGGTTTCTCGATTCGCCGTGGCGCTTCGCGATGCACTACTACGTCAGCGAGACGCTCAAGGTGGATGTCGCGCGCGGCGTGGCGCAGGCGAACTGGCGGCTGATGCAGGTGGCGCTGCGCGAGGACGCGGACACGCGCGCAGGCGCGGTGTGGCTGGGCGCGGTCACGACCGAACACTACCGGCGCGACGCGGCGAGCGGCCTCTGGTTGATCAGTTACATGAAATTCGAAGCGCTCCACATGATGACCCTGGCGGATGGGCCGCTGCCGATCGCCAGCAATTTCGCGGACCTCGACGCGCTGCGCGTCGACCGCACCGAGGACAATCAGTCATGACAGAAGTCATTGCGTCGCCCTGCGCGACCCATACGGATTCTTGCCGCGGTACTGTCGCGCTCGATATCGCCGAGCACGCGTGCCGCGTGCTGCAGAACATACCCGTCAACGCGGAGTATCGTCACATGATCGTCGCCGCGCCGATCGGGGCCGCGCTCGCGCAACCGGGCCAGTTCTTCCATCTCGCGTGCCCGCCGGGCGCCGCGGGCACGTCGTTTCTGCGGCGGCCGATGAGCGTCTACGGCGCCGATCCGCTGCGGCACACCGTCGAGTTTCTCTACAAGGTGCAGGGTATCGGCACGCAAGGGCTGGCGACGTTGCGGCCAGGCGACACGCTCGATGCGCTCGGACCGCTCGGTCGTGGCTTCGAATTGCCTGAAGAGACGCGCCATGTCTTGCTGCTGGCGCGCGGCGTAGGCCTTGCGACGCTCGCGCCACTCGCGGCGCATGCCACCGCGCGGGGCGCGTGCGTGAGCGCCGTGCTAAGCGCGCGCAGCCAGGCCGTGGTGATGTCCGCCGAGCGTTTGCGCGTGGCGGGCGCGACGGTTCATATCGTCACCGACGAAGACGGCAGCAGCGATCCCGCGCGCGTCGAAGCGCAACTCGAAGCGCTGCACGCCGAAGCGCCGTTCGACTTCCTGTCCACCTGCGGCTCGAACCGGCTTCTGATGCTGCTCCAGAAGCTCGGCAAGTCGTGGGGCGTGGCGGGACAAACCGCGATCGAGCAGCACATGGGTTGCGGAATCGGCTCGTGCTATGCGTGCGTGCGTCCATTCCGCGCGCATGCCGATTCCGACCGTCTGACCTTCCGGCGCGTGTGCTGGGAGGGCCCCGTGTTCGATTTGCAGGAAACGACATCATGGTAGATCTGAGCGTCAAGGTGGGCGGACTCACGCTCGCCAATCCCGTCATGCCCGCGTCCGGCACTTTCGCGGACGGCAACGCGCGCGTGTTCGATCTCAATTGCCTCGGCGCGATCGTCACCAAGACGATCACCGCCGACATTCGCGAAGGCGTACCGCCGCCGCGGGTCGCCGAGTTCAAGGACGCGACGCTGTTTTCGATCGGTATTCCGAGCAAGGGCGCCGACTATTACATCAATACGACGGTGCCGTTCTACCAGCGTTATACGCCGCCGATCGTGGGCAGCATCTCCGCGAATTCGGCGGCCGAGTTCGGCGAGCTGGCGGGGCGCATCGGTACGAGCGGCATTGCGGCGATCGAGGCGAACGTGTCGTGTCCGAACCTGAAAAAGAACGGCAAGGCGTTCGGCATGGACCCCGAGGCGACGTATCAGGTCGTGCGCGCGATGAAGTCGAGCACCCGCGTCCCCGTGTGGGTCAAGATGACGCCGAACGCCGGCAACCTGGTCGAAGTCGCGCTCGCCGCGCAAGCCGCCGGCGCCGATGCACTCGTGTGCTGCAACGCGATTCTGGCGATGGCGATCGACGTGCGGACCTTCAGGCCGCGCGTCGCGAACGTGATGGGTGGCCTGACCGGCGCCGCGACCAGGCCGATTCTGCTGCGCATGGCCCACCAGTGCGCCGAGGCCGTCGAGATTCCCGTGATCGGCTGCGGCGGCATCAGCACGGCGGAAGACGCGATCGAGTTCATGCTCGCGGGCTGCGCAGCGGTCCAGGTCGGCACCGCCAACTTCATTACGCCGAACGCGATGCCGCGCGTGATCGATGGGCTGCGTGCGTTCTGCGAGCAGCGCGGTCTCGCGCGCGTCGCGGACCTGATCGGCGCGATGCAGCGTCATGACGTGATCAATCTGCAAAAGGACTATGCGCTATGAAGGTCATTCCTATTGCCTCGGTATGCGGGCGCACGGTTCGCGCGCCTGCGCACGCGGCTGAGGCGGCGCTCGCGAGCGGCGGGGCGCCGGCGCTATCGATGGGCGCCGACGCGTGGCATCTGGTCGGCGAGCTCGATCGGTGTTTTGACGGTAACGATTGTCTGGGCGTGACGATCGACACCGTGAAGGTCGGCTTGTTTCGCGTCGCCGGCGAAATCCATGCGCTCGACGATCTCTGCACGCACGGCAACGCGTTGCTGAGCGAGGGCCTGCTCGACGGTCACGAGATCGAATGTCCGTTGCACGCCGGCCTCGTCGACGTGCGCACGGGCAAGGGCACGACCGCGCCGATCGTGCGCGATACGCGGCGCCATGAGGTCCGGATCGACGGCGCCAATCTCTACGTTCGGCTGCGCCGCTGAGACGATGAGCTTTTTATCGACTGCAACCAAAACCGCGCGCGGGCCGAAAATCGCCGTGATCGGTACGGGCGGCACATTTGCGATGCACGCGCGTGGCCCGTTCGACTGGGTCGAGTATTCGGAAAGCGGCGTCGTGCATCCGCTCGACACCCTGCTCGCGACGCTCGGCGAGCTCGCGCCCGACGTCGAACTGCTACCCGTCACGTTTCGCAGCCTCGGCAGCGTGGCGATCCAGCCGGCGGACTGGGTGGAACTCGCTCGGCTGATACGGCACACGGCGCTCGCCGATCCGTCCATCACAGGGTTCATCGTGACCCACGGAACGGCGACGCTCGAAGAAACCGCGTGGTTCCTGCAACTCGTGCTCGACATCGCGCGGCCGGTGATCGTCACGGGAGCGCAGAGGCCCGCAAACACCGCGGGCAGCGACGTGCTCGCGAACCTGCGCGGCGCGATTGCGGCAGCGCGCGATCCGCTGAGCGCGGCACACGGCGTGCTGGTCGCGATGGACGGCTGGCTGTTCTCGCCGCGCGACGTGACCAAGGCGGCCAGTTTCGAACTGAACGCGTTCGAGTCGCCGGGCTACGGTCCGCTCGCGCGCATCGAGCCCGACGCGCGTATTGCGTGGCGGCGCGGTGCGATTGCAACGCGTCGCGGTAGCGAATCCGCATGGTTCTCACGAGCGCTGCTGGAAGCGGATGCGCCATTCGCGCTGCCGCGCGTCGATATCGCGATCTCGTATGCGGGTGCCGACGGTGTGGCGATCGACGCGCTGGTCGCGGCAGGCAGCGCCGGCATCATCAGCGCGGGACTGGTGCCGGGACGGCCGGCGGCAGCCGAGGCGGCCGCATATCGCAAGGCGGTTGAGGCCGGTGTCGTGGTCGTGCAATCGAGCCGCGCGGCGCGTGGCGTGGTGCCGCCTCAGGCGTTTCTGGCACGCGACGGCGTAGTCGCGGGCGGCGATCTCGCGCCGCACAAGTTGCGCATTGCGTTGATGCTCGCACTCACGTTCGATGGCGATTCGCGAGCCGATTTCGCGCAACGGCGCGAACGCATTCAAACCATTCTGCTCGCGTTGTGAACGCTTCGGCACGCAAGGAGGCATTTCGAATCATGCAGTTCTCTTACCTCGTGACCTGGGTGCATCCGGACCCGGCGGCATGCATCAGCGCCGACGACCTCGAACGCATCGCCGCGATCGTCAACTCGACGCCCGCGCTGCGCCGCTCCCGCCTTTACACGCCGGAATCCGCCGACGATTACTACACGCGGGACGGCGCGTCGCCGATCTTCGCGATGCAACTCGACTACGACTCGGTGTTCGATCTCGAAGCGCCGATCGCGGCAGGCGGCCATTTGCAGGCGCTCGCCGCGGCCAATCTCGCGAGCCTCGCCGGATGCCGCGTGGAGCAGCAGGCGATGCTGCGCCGTCCGTTTCCGGTGGCCGATGCCGACGCGCGCGTGCCAGCAGGCAGCCTGCCATGCCAGTTCCTCGTGCACTACCCGGGCCGCGCGCTCGACTTCGACGAATGGATCAACTACTACCTCAGGCATCATCCGCAGATCATGTTCGACTTTCCGGGCGTGCGCGAGATCGAGATTTTCACGCGCATCGACTGGCTCGACGCGATGCCATGGACACGCGTGCACTACATGCAGCGCAACAAGCTGATGTTCGACAGCGCACGGGCGATCACCGAGGCGATGCACTCGCCGGTGCGCCACGCGATGCGGCAGGACTTCGAACGATTTCCGCCGTTCGAGGGCAGCAACATCCATCATCCGATGGCGGCGCGCACGACCTTCTTCGACTAACGCGATTCGCAAGGGGCAAGCATGAGCATCGGCTTCGGTCATCTCGCGCGTATCGGGCATCTGTACCCGTCGGGTGGACTGTGCGACTTCGAGATTCAGGCGATGGCGCCCGACGGCGTGCAATTCGTCACGACGCGTTTGCCGTTTCGCGACACGTCGATCGAATCCGATCGCACGTTGATCGACGACATCGAACAGCACGCGCAACTGCTCGCCGACGCGAAGGTCGACCTGATCGCGACCAATTGCACGGCGGCGGGCGTCGTGAACGGACCTGACGCGATCAATGCGCGGGTGACGGCGGCGACGAACATCGCGGCGGTCACGACGATCGAGGCCGTGCTCGCCGCGTGCGACGCGCTGGGCGCGAAGAAGCTGGGACTCGTGACGGCTTACGGCGAACGCGTCGTCGCGGCGGAGCAGGCATTTTTCGAGCAACGCGGGCTGAGTGTCGTCGCCGAAGCGAGCCGCGCGTGCCGCACGCCTTTCGAGCAGGGCACGGTGCAGCCCGAGGTCTGGTCCGACATCGCGACGCGACTACCGGGCGATTTTGACGCGTTGCTGATCAGTTGCGCGGGCATTCGGGTGAGCAGCGTGATCGCTTCGATCGAGACGGAAGTCGGACGCCCGGTGATCAGCAGCAATTCCGCGCTGTTGTGGTACTGCTTGAGGAAGCTGAACATCTCTGCGAAGTCGCCGGGATATGGCGTTCTGTTAAGCGATTGAGACGGTCCCTTTCCTGGCCGCAGGCTTGCCAAACGCACCGCCGTTCTATAAAACTTGCTCGACGGTGTCAGGAACTCCGAAGTACTGGGATTGCATGGACAAGCATAAGCATGGCGAAGACAACAAAATGCAGACCTGCGAGTGTTTCGGGCAAGCGTTCGTAGTCCCGTGCGAGGCGTCGAAAGCGGTTGAGCCCCATCCGAAGCTGCGCTCGACTACCCGTCGGCCTGCGCAGGAGCTTCGCCCGGGTAACCCTGATCGGCAAAGGCCACTTTCACGGTTTCTCCCGTTGCCTGCTGCACCTGGCGCGCCAGGGCGCGATATCGGCCGCATCTGGCGCGTGGCGGAGCAACTCGAAGTACCTGTGCATGGCGGTTTGACGCAGGTCCGATAGTCAGCGTGCGGCACGGCCAAGCGTAGAATTGCGGGCGCAGCGGCGAGTCCATTCGTCGCCGGACCGGAGACCGATGGCTGATGGAAATCAAGTGGATCGAAGACTTCATCGCGCTCGCCCGCTATCAGAGCTTTTCCCGGGCGGCGGAGTTTCGCAACGTCACGCAGTCGGGTTTCAGCAGACGGATCCAGTCGCTCGAACAATGGGTCGGCGCCGATCTCGTCGATCGCAGCGGCTTTCCGCCGACCCTTACCCCGGCGGGGCAACTGTTTCGTGACGCGGCCGAAGACATCCTCGACAAGCTGTTCGACACGCGCGCCATCATTCGCACCGAACAACGCATCGCCGGCACGAGCCTGCAGATCGCAGCCGGCCACACGATCGCGCTCAACTTCCTGCCCGCGTGGCTGCGCACGCTGTCCAAGCATGTCGGCGAAGTGCGCGCGCGCGTGATTCCGGCGAACGTGCACGATTCGATACTGATGCTGGTCAACGGCAACTGCGAGCTGATGTTCGCTTATCACCATCCGCAGCTGCCGTTGCATCTCGATCCGACCAGGTATGAATGCGTGACCGTGGGCGTCGATACTTTCATGCCGGTATGCAGGCCCAATCAGCGGCTTGCGCACGTGTACCGTCTGCCCGGCGTGATCGAACATCCGATGCCGTTCATCGCCTATACGGAGACGAGCTACTTTGGGCGCTGCTTCGCGTTGCTGATGGAGCAGAGCAAAGCGTCGCCCGCCTTGCAACTTCACTATGAATCCGACATGGCCGAGGTCGTGAAGAAGCTCGTGCTGGAAGGCGAGGGTGTCGCCTGGCTGCCGAAGAGTTCGATCGCCGCCGAACTCGACAGTGGCCAGCTTGTCGCCGCCGGCCGCTCCGAATGGCAACTGGAGCTGGAGTTGCGCGTGTATCGCGACCTCACGAACCGCACTGAACTGCTCGATACGCTGTGGCGGCATCTGCGGGCCTCGTCGGGGTCAGCCGAATAGCGCCGCTAGGGTTATCCCGCGTTATGCGAAACTTGCATAGCCGTATGCAACACTAGCATTCACGTCTTTTCTGCCGTCTCTAGAATTCCGTCCAGTCACAAATAATCTCAGGACGGAGACACATGAAGAATCGGCTTACCCTCTACATCCTCGCCGGCATGCTGCTCGGCGTGGCCGTCGGTTATGTCTGCCATCGCACGGCGGCCGATGCCGCGCAGGCGAAGGAGATCGCCGGCTACTTTTCCATCGTCACCGATATCTTCCTGCGGCTCGTGAAGATGATCATCGCGCCGCTGGTGTTCGCCACGCTCGTGTCAGGTCTCGCCGGCATGGAAGGCACGAGCGACGTGCGCCGCATCGGTCTGCGCTCGATCGCGTGGTTCCTGTGTGCGTCGCTGTTCTCGCTCGCGCTCGGCCTCGTGCTCGCGAATCTGCTGCAACCGGGCGCGGGCTTGCACATGTCCCAGACGAGCGCTGACGTGGCCACCGGCCTCAACACGTCGAGCCTGAACTTCAAGGACTTCGTCACACACGCGTTCCCCACCAGCATCGTCGATGCGATGGCGCGCAACGATATCCTGCAGATCCTCGTCTTCTCGGTGATGTTCGGCATCGTGCTCAGCGTGATCAAGTCCGACCCGCGCGTCGCGCCGCTGATCGCGGGCGTCGAAGGGCTCGTGCCCACCATGCTGAAACTGACCGACTATGTGATGCGTCTCGCGCCCGTCGGTGTATTCGGCGCGCTGGCATCGGCGATCACGGTGCATGGCCTCGACGTGCTGACGACCTACGGCAAGCTTGTCGCCAGCTTCTATACGGGGCTCGCGCTGCTGTGGGCGGCGCTGATCCTCGCCGGCTACGCGTTTCTCGGCAAGCCGGTCTGGGCCTTGCTCAAGGCGATCCGCGAACCCGCGATGCTGGCGTTCTCCACCGCGAGCAGCGAGGCGGCGTATCCGCGCCTGACGGAGAAGCTGGAGGAATTCGGCGTCGACAAGAAAGTGGTCGGCTTCACGTTGCCGCTCGGCTATGCGTTCAATCTCGACGGCTCGATGATGTATCAGGCCTTCGCCGCGATCTTCATCGCGCAGGCGTTCGGCATCGACATGCCGATCGGCACGCAGATCGTGATGCTGCTCGTGCTGATGGTGAGCAGCAAAGGCATGGCGGGTGTCGCGCGCGGTTCGGTGGTGGTCGTCGCGGCCGTGGCGCCGATGTTCCATTTGCCGCCATCGGGCGTCGTGCTGGTGCTCGCGATCGACCAGATTCTCGACATGGGGCGCACGGCGACCAACGTGATCGGCAACAGCATCGCGACGGCAGCCATCGCGAAGTGGGAGGGCCAGCGCGTGACGCGGCAGGAACGCCGCACGGCGATGGCGACGGCTTCGTTCGGCCAGCTCGAAGGCGAGACGAAATGAGCGGCATCGACGCAACGGCTGCCACGAGCGCGCGCAAGTTCGGCGTGGTGGGCGGGCTCGGCCCGCTCGCGAGCGCGGACGTGTTCTTCAAACTGATCAAATCGACGCCGGCCACGCGCGACGCCGAGCACTTCGATGCGATCTTCGAGCAGCAGCCGTTTCGCAGCGCCGATGCCGACAGCGAGACGTTGACGCAGCGCAAGCTGTACATCTTCGATCTGATCAGCAGCTTCGAGAAGCGCGGCGTGACGACGGTCGTGCTGCCGTGCTTCCTGAGTCACACGTTCATCGACGAACTGAAAGCCAATTCGCCGCTGCAGATCGTCGACATGATCGATGCGGTGCGCAGCCACGTGCGCAGAAGATTCCCCGCGGTGCGCCGCGTTGGCGTGCTCGCGTCGGCGCATACGCGGCGCAGGCGCCTGTTCGAGAAGTACTTCGCGGCGCCCGAGTTCGAAGTGATCCACCCGCGCATCGGCGACGGCATCGATTTCGTCACCGAGGCCGTTTATGGCGAGGATGGCGTGAAGAGCGGCAATCTGCGTGGCCGTCCGGCCGAGTTGCTGCGGGCGGCGTGCGAGGACCTGATCGAACAGGGCGCCAACGTCATCGTGCCGGGGCTCACCGAGATCGCGCTGGTCGCGGACGAACTCGGTGCGTTGCGCGTGCCGCTCGTCGATTCGAACCTGGCTTATGCGCAGTACGTGGTGTCCGGCCAGTACCACACGCCCGAGACGATCTTCAAGGTCGGCGTGGTGGGCGGCGTGGGTCCGGCGGCCACCGTCGATTTCATTCACAAGATCGTGCGCGCGACGCCCGCGCGGCGCGATCAGGACCACCTCAAGCTGCTCGTCGAGCAGAACCCGCAGATCCCGGATCGCACGGACAATCTGATCGGCGATGGACCCGACCCGACCATCTCGCTCTATGCGACCTGCAAGAAACTCGAAACGGGCGGCGCGGATCTGATCGCGATCCCGTGCAATACGGCGCATGCCTTCGTCGAGCGGATACAGCCTTATCTCGGCGTGCCGATCGTCAATATGCTGACGGTGACGGTGCGTTATCTGCGCGAGTCGTTTCCCGCGCTGCGCTCGGTCGGCGTGCTCGCGACTTGCGGCACGCTCGCGAGCGGCGTCTACGAAAAGGCGCTCGAATCGCACGGCTTGCGGCAGGTCGTCCCGGCACCCGCGCTGCAGGCGCGCGTGATGGACGCGATCTACGGCAAGGAAGGCGTGAAGGCCGGATTCACGGCGGGGCAGTGCCAGCAAGACCTCGCCGCGGCGATCGACGGGCTTATCGCCGACGGCGTCGAAGTAATCGTTCTCGGCTGCACGGAACTGCCGCTGCTGATTCGCGAGCCGTATGTGATCGGCGCGAACGGCGCGCGCGTGAGCGTGGTCGATCCGACCGACGTGCTCGCGAAGCAGTGTGTTGCCTGCGCGACAGCGCCGCCTCGATAACCCAACCGCATCACCCAGTCAATGCGACGGACCTGCACACGAGGTGTGGCGGATGACCCCGCTCGCCTGTCGATTTCAGAACCTGAGAGGTAATCATGCTTGCACCGACCGAACGTATCGAACACGACCTTCTCGGCGATCTCGCCGTGCCCGCGACCGCGTACTACGGCGTACACACGCTGCGCGCGCTGCAAAACTTTCCCATCACGGGTATTCCGATCTCCGTGTATCCGAACCTCGTCAACGCGCTGGCGAGCGTGAAACAAGCCGCCGCGCTCGCGAATTACGATCTCGGCCTATTGAGCGCGGTGAAGATGCAGGCCATCGTGCACGCATGCAGGCAAGTGCGCTCAGGCACCGCGCACGAGCATTTCGTCGTCGACGTGATTCAGGGCGGCGCGGGCACGTCGACCAACATGAACGCGAACGAGGTCATCGCCAATCTCGCGCTCGAACATCTCGGGCAACAGCGCGGCGAATACGCGGTTCTCCATCCGAACGAGGACGTGAATCTCGGGCAGAGCACCAACGACGTCTATCCGACCGCGCTCAAGATCGCCACGTACGCGGGCATCATGCAACTGGTCGACGCGATGGGCGTGTTGCGCGCATCGTTCGAACGTAAGGCGGTGGAATTCGGCAACGACCTGAAGATGGGCCGCACGCAGCTTCAGGACGCCGTACCGATGACGCTCGGCCAGGAGTTCAGCACCTTCGCTGTGATGCTCGGCGAAGACGAAGAGCGGCTGAAGGAAGCGGCCCAGCTCATCTGCGAGATCAATCTCGGCGCGACGGCGATCGGCACCGGCATCAATACACATCCGGAATACGCGCAGCTTGCATGCAGGCACTTGAGCGAAATAACCGGTATCGCGTTGACCACGTCGCCGAATCTGATCGAAGCGACGCAGGATGTCGGTTCGTTCGTGCAGCTCTCCGGCGTACTGAAGCGCGTCGCCGTAAAACTCTCCAAGACCTGCAACGATCTTCGCCTGCTTTCGAGCGGTCCTCGCGCGGGCCTCGGCGAAATCAACCTGCCGCCGGTGCAGGCGGGTTCGAGCATCATGCCGGGCAAGGTGAATCCGGTGATTCCGGAGGTCGTCAACCAGATCGCGTTCGAAGTCATCGGCAACGATGTGACGGTGAGCTTCGCCGCCGAAGCGGGGCAGCTCCAGCTCAACGCGTTCGAGCCGATCATCGCGCACAGCCTGTTCAAGAGCGTCGCCCATTTACGCGCAGGGTGCCTCACGCTCGCGTCGAAATGCGTCGACGGCATTACCGCGAATCACGAGCGGCTGCGCGCGATCGTCGAGAGCTCGATCGGCATCGTGACCGCGCTGAACCCGTACATCGGCTATACGCACTCGACCGAAGTCGCGAAGGAAGCGCTTGCGTCGGGCAAAAGCGTCGCGCAGATCGTGATCGACAAAGGGCTGTTGAGTCAGGCGCAGCTCGACGAGATTCTTCAACCCGCCATGCTGACGCAACCAAGAAAGATGTCGTCGGCGGCGTGAGCGACGAAGGTTGTTCCGCTCACAGGTCGCGTGCATACGCACGCGACTCTTTTAAACGATGGAGGAGAGAAAGATGAACGGCAACACGATCGATCGAAAAGCAAAGCGGCTGTGCGGTTCGGCGGCACTGCTGATCGCGGCACTTGCCGCGGGTACCTGCGCACAGGCTGCCGGCGCGCCATCGCAACAGGCAAGCGCCGTCACGGCAACGCCGCGTGTTCTGGTGCTGGCCACCGGCGGCACGATCTCGGGAACCGCCGATCCCCGTTCGGCGATCGGCTACAACTCGGGCAACGTGAAGGGGCAGGAACTGGTGCGCGGCGTGCCGGGCATCGAGAAGCTCGCGAGCATCAGCGCGGAGCAGATCTCGAACGTCGGCTCGCAGGACATGAACGACAAGATCTGGTTGCAGCTTGCGCGGCGGATCGACGAGGTCTTCGAGCGGAACGAGGCCGACGCCATCGTGATTACGCACGGCACCGATACGATCGAGGAAACGGCGTTCTTCCTGAGCAACGTGCTGCGCTCCGACAAGCCGGTGGTGCTGGTCGGCTCGATGCGACCGGGCGGTTCCGCGAGCGCCGACGGTCCCGGCAATCTGTACGAAGCCGTCGAAGTGGCGGCGAGCCCGCAGTCGCGTGGCCGAGGCGTGATGGTCGTGATGAACGACCAGATTCACGCGCCGCGCTGGATCACCAAGACCAATACCACGGCGGTACAGGCGTTCGCGTCGCCGAATGCCGGCGCGATCGGTTATGTCGATCCGGCGAGCGTGCGCTTCGTGATGCCGGCGGTGCAATCGACGCGCGCTGCGCTGAGCCTGCCCGCGAGTGGGCAATTGCCGCGCGTCGATATCGTCTACGCGCATAGCAACATGGATGGCCGCCAGATCGATCATGCGATCGCCGATGGCGCGAAGGGCATCGTCGTCGCCGGCGAAGGCGATGGTGACATGTCGAAGGAAGCCCTCGCGGCGCTCGACCGCGCGGCGGCAAAAGGCATCGTGGTGGTTCGCTCGACGCGCCTGGTGTCGGGGTTCGTGAACCGCAACGTCGAGGTGGACGACGACAAGCGCGGATTCGTCGCATCGCTCGATCTGAATCCGCAGAAGGCGCGATTGCTGACGCAATTGCTGGTGGCCAACGGCGTGACCGATCCCGTCAAGGTACAGCAGGCATTCAGCGGGACGTGGTGACGGGTTGGGGGCGCCGCCGGTCAGGGGCGCTGCCGCTTACAAAGCCGCGCGTAATGCCTCATCGGCAACGGCAAGACGCAACGCAATGGTCTTCACGAGAAACCGATGCAACTGTTGCGCCGTCGCCGGATCCTGCTGTTCGAGTTCGAGCAGCCGGGAGATCGACAGGCGGTACACGCGCGTCGGTGCCTCGGCAATCACATCCGCGCTGCGCTGTTGCTGCGTGTACACCGCCATTTCCCCCACGACCGTGCCCGGGCCGAACGAGCGCAGACGCGCCGAGCGGCCATCGCCGAGCGGCAGCGAGATCGCGACACGTCCTTGCTCGACGAAATACAGCGCGTCGCCCGGCTCGCGATGACGAAACAGCGCCTGCCCCGAAAGCAGATCCTGCACCTCCAGACACGCGATCAAGCCGTTCAACGCGCCGGCCGTGAAATGCGGCTCGAGCATCGCCCGCAGATCGCCGCCATGCGCGATCGCGAGCGAGTTCGACGCGAGCAGTTTGTCTTCGATCCATTCGAGACCCGCATCGAGCGTATCGAATTCATGAATCTTCAGATTGAGCGTGCCGGTCTTCACGAGCAGATCGCGCGAGCGCGGCGGCAGCGCGGTCAACACGAGGTCCACGCTTCTTGCGGCGCAGAGCTGCCTGAGTTTGACGAAGCTGATGGATACGGATGCATCCATGCCATGTGTCGCCGCAAAGTCGAGCACGACGAAGCGGACCTGCGACGGATTCCCGGCGCCGAATCGCTCGCGAAGGCGCTGCAGAATCGAATTGGCCGTGCCGAAGAAGAGAAACCCTTGCAGGCACATTCCGCATACCTGGGGGCCGATTGCGCGCAGAGCCTGGGTGTCTTCGATGCTGCGCTCAACATTCGAGGTCCGCGCGCGCAGGTCGAACTCCATGCGTATGCAGCCGACCCGACCGTAGAGCAGCGTGAACATCACACACGCTGCAACGACGCCCACCCCTACGCCGACGATCACGCCGTACGCCGCGATAGTGCCGAGAATCACGGGCACGAGCAGATACTCATACCAGTTGAGCTTGGTCCAGGCGCCCGCGAGCCAATGCACGAGCAAGCGCAGCCCCATGAAGAGCTGAAGGCCGACCAGCACCGGCACCGGAAAGAGCGCCACGACGTCCGGCGACGTGGCGAGCACGACCACACACGCGAGCGAGGCGAACACGCCCGCCACCCGGCTCGTCGCGCCCACCCGCGCGTTGAGCATCGAGCGATTGAACGACTGGTAGCCGACCATGCCGCCCAGCAGTCCGCTCGCGAGATTGGCGAGGCCGGCGGCGCGCATCTCGCGATTGAGGTCGACGTCCTCCCCGGTGGCCGCGCCGATCGCCGTTGAATTCATCAGGATCGTCACGGCCGATACCGAGGTCACCACCAGACTCTCCGGAAGATGCGCGCCGACCGCCGACCAGTCGATGCCGCCCCGTCCGAGCCTAGCGGCCAGGTGCAACTCCGGCAGCCCGGCAAGGTGCAGCTTGACGCGCGGCAGCAGCAGACCCATGCCGCGCGCGTCGTCGATCGAAACTCCGGCAACCTGCAGCAGAACGTAGAAAAGCACGACGCCGAAGGCCAGCGTGAGCGGCAGCGCGGCGATGTGCTGCCACGTGCGCATCAATACCGTGGCCAGCACGCCGACGACCAGCGCCGGAACCCATGTGAGCCAGTGAAGGTGCGCGAGCAACGCGAGCGTGTGCCACTGCAGCGGCTGGCCCGTCAGCACGCGGAACGCCCCGGCGAGCAGCAGGTAGCCCGTGCCCGCGAGAAATCCGCCGAGCACCGGATAGGGCAGGAACTGCAAGGAGCGGCTGCGCTTCGACGAGCCGATCGCATAGAGCACGATGCCCGTCATGAGCGAACAGAGCGCGATGGCGATCAGCACAGTGAGGATCAGCGTCTGCGGTGAACCGCCGTCCGCGCGCACGCTGCTGGCCACCCCCGCCGCCACGCCGGCGAGAAAGGCGGCGGCGTTGCTGTCGGGGCCGCCAATGTTGACGCGCATCGAACTCGTCAAGGCGATCACGAGCGCCGTGACGACGCAGCTCACGAGCGCGGTGGGCACGCCCAGCATCGCGTAGCGGGCAAGATCGGCGCTAAAGATCATCGTGCCGAGGCTCATCGCATAGCACAGCATGACGAGCGTCGAAACGGCGCCCGCCGCCACGTCGCCTGGCAGACCCGCCAAACGCGAGCGCAGCGGGATCTCGGAGACGGAAACGGTCTTGCCCGGCTTCACGTGGATTCCCGGTCGAATGCAAGGGCGCCGTGAGGCGCGCAAGCCAGTATCCTGCGCGGCTCGAACGGCTGTCAAACGCGATGCAGCGTCCTTATCGGACACCTACACTGATTATTCATCGGCCCCGTACCTGGCGAACTCCACGCAAAGGCCATGCAGCTCCGGAGCCGTTCACACCGGCGGCCGGCAGGCGCGCTATTCGTCTGAGTTTTTGCCCGCGGGGCCACGCATCGGAGGCGGGGCGACGAACATGGATATCGAGAAATGGCTGCGGGACCTCGGGCTCGAGCAGTACGCTCAGGCGTTCGCGGCAAACGACATCGACATGTCGCTGCTCGGGCAACTGACCGACGTCGACCTGAAAGAGCTAGGGGTACAGTCGCTCGGCCACCGTAAGCGCATTCTGGCCGCGGCGGCAGGCGCCCTAACGGCGGCCGCGCCGCTACCGTCCCAGACCTCCGCCGACAACGAGGTGCCCGCGGACGAGCGCAGGCAGGTCACGATTCTGTTCGCCGATCTCTGCGGCTACACGATGCTGTCCCGCTCGCTCGATCCCGAAGACTTGCGCGCGCTGATCGGACGCTACACGGCGCTGGTCGACGGGATCGTGCTCGCCTATGGCGGCACGATCGACAAGCACATCGGCGACGCGGTGATGGCGCTGTTCGGCGCGCCCCGCTCGCACGAGACGGACACGCTGCGCGCCGCCCGTGCCGCTCTCGACATTCACGAGGGCCTGGCGCGGCTGGCCGCGCAGACCGGGCGGCCGTTGCAGGCGCATATCGGCATAGCGAGTGGCGAGGTCATCGCGGGCGCGCTGGGCCGCGCCGACGCGCAGGACTACACCGTGCATGGCGATCCGGTGAACCTGGCCGCTCGGCTCGTGGCAGCCGCGGCCGCCGGCGAAACCTGGATATCCGACGACGCGGCGCGCACGCTCGGCGACGCCGCCAGTTGCGAAGCAATCGGCGAGCGGCGCTTCAAGGGCATCGACACGCCGGTGCGGGCATGGCGGCTCGTCGCGCTTGGCAGCGAGCCCGTCAGGACGAGCCGCAGCCGCTTCGTCGGACGCGAAGCCGAGCTCGAACAGTTTCACGGCATCCTTCATGCGTGCATGGCAAGGCGCGCAGGGCATGTCGTTCATGTGCGAGGCGAAGCCGGGATCGGCAAGACGCGGCTCGTCGACGAGATGCGCCGCCATGCGCAGGCACAGGGCTTCACGCTCCATCGGAGCCTCGTGCTCGATTTCGGCGTCGGCAAGGGCCAGGATCCGGTGCGAACCATCATTGGAAGCCTGCTCGGCTTACCGGCCGGTGCATCGAGTGAAGCGCGGCAGGTCGCCGCCGCGCAGGTCGCGGCCCAAGGTATCGTCAAGGCCGAGCAGATCGTGTTTCTGCACGACTTCCTCGATCTCCCGCAGGCCGCCGAATGGCAAACCATCTACGAGGCCATGGACCACGGCGCGCGCAAGCGCGGCAAGCAGGCGCTCGCCGTGAGGCTGACCGAGGACGCTTGCGCCCGTGCGGCGACGCTCATCGTCGTCGAAGACCTGCATTGGGCCGATGCCGAACTCATCGGCTACCTGTCGGCGTTCGCGTCAGGCATTGCCAACGGCACGGGCCTGCTGGTCACGACTTCGCGCGTGGAAGGCGATCCGATCGATGCAGGCTGGCGCGCACGTTGCCGCGACACCCCGTTCGCCACGATCGATCTCGGACCGCTTCGCAAGGACGAGGCCCTGAGCCTGGCGGGCAATTTCATCGATGCGACCCAGCGCGTCGCGCTGGCCTGCATCGAGCGCGCGGGCGGCAATCCGTTGTTTCTCGAACAACTGCTGCGCAACGCTGAAGAAGGCAGCGGCGGCAACGTGCCCGCGTCGATCCGCAGTCTCGTGCTCGCGCGGATGGACCGGCTCGCGCCCCGTGACCGCCTGGCGTTCCAGGCGGCCGCCGTGATCGGCCAGCGTTTCGACCTCGCGCTGCTGCGAGAACTGGTGGACGATCCTGGCTACGTCTGCGACGGCCTGCTCGTCAATGCACTCGTGCTGCCGGAAGGCGAGGACTTCCTGTTCGCCCACGCATTGATCCAGGAGAGCGCTTACTCGACGTTGTTGCGCGCGCGCCGCCGTGAACTTCATCTGCGCGCGGCCGAATGGTTCGCACAGAGCGATGTCACGCTGTACGCCCAGCACCTCGACCGCGCCGAAGACGAGCACGCGCCGCACGCCTACCTGGGCGCGGCGGCCGCACAGCGTGCCGCCCATCGTTTCGAAGCCGCGCTGCGGCTGGCCGAGCGCGGCCTCGAAATCGCGCAGTCAGAGGCAGACCGCCATGCACTGAGCTGCTGCAAGGGCGAACTTCAGCGCGACCTGGGCGACATCGCAGGATCGATCGTGACGTACCGCACTGCACTCGTCGCCGCCACCGACGACGCCGCCCGTTGCGACTGCCAACTCGGGCTCGCGGAAGGTCTGCGTGTCAGCGAGGGTCTCGACGAAGCACTCGGCTTACTCGCGCAAGCGCAAAAGATCGCGGAGCGAGACAACCGGCTGGCCGAGCTTGCAAGCCTCCATCATCTGCGCGGCAACATTCTCTTTCCGCTCGGCAAGATCGACGCCTGCAGCGCCGAGCATGAGCGCGGTCTTGGCTACGCGCGGCGCCTCGGTCTGCCCGAGGCAGAGGCTCGCGCGCTCGGCGGTCTGGCGGATGCGGCGTATGCGCAGGGGCGCATGCGGACCGCGTTCCATCATTTCAGCGAATGCGTAGCGATGAGCCGCGAACATGGGTTCGGCCGCATCGAGGTTGCCAATCTGTCGATGCAGGGCTTCAGCCGCATTTATCTGAACGACGCAAGTCAGGCTCGCGAGGACGCAAGCGCCGCCGCCCGCGCCGCCGAGTTGATCGGGCAGCCTCGCGCGCAATTGCTGGGGGAGACGCTGGGGGTGTTCGCCTGCCAGGAACTAGGCGATGCGCAGGCGGCCGGCAAGCATCTGGTGCAGGAAATGCGTGTGATCCGGCAATTGGGCGCGCGCCGCTTCGAAGCGCAGAATCTGGAGATGCAGGGGCGCCTGTTACTGGACGAAGGATGCCGTAGTGAAGCAGTGGTGGCGCTGCGCGAAGCACTCGCCATCTCACGCGAGGTAGGGACTCAGTTTTCCGGGCCAAAGGCCTTGAGCGCACTGAGCCGTGCGGTTGACGATAACGGCGAGCGTACGCGGCTACTAGCTGAAGGCGAGGCGCTGTTGCGCCTCGGCGCGGTCGGCCACAATCACCTGTGGTTTTATCGCGACGCCGTCGAAGCGATGCTGGGGGCGGGCGATCCTGCTGGCATGCTGCACTACGTGGACGCACTCGAGGCCTATACACAGCGCGAACCGTTGCCGTGGTCCGAGCTTTTCGCGGCGCGCGGCCGTGCGCTTGCACTCGCGCTTCAGGCGCCGCTCAGCGAAGCCACGCGACATGAACTGCTGCGACTGCGAGAGGCGCTGCAGCAGGCCGGCTTTCGCAATTACGTAAGCGCGGTCGAAGCGGCCCTTGCAGCTTGAGGCGCGCGTAGCCGATCCTCAGCGTGGCGCGGAATCGTCGTCGGGCGGGTCCTTGTGGACGACCTCCATGTCGATGGTGCGGGCGTCGTCGCCATACGAGACCGTCTGCCGGCGCAACGCGCGCATCTTCCACCACAGATACCCGACGACGATCGTGCCGACCGCGAACAGCACGGCGAACAGCACGATCGACAGCATCGCGGCCACCACGAACAGGATCGCGCTCAGGGCGACGGCCAGCAACCGGCCGAACCAGCCGGGGCCGCCGATCCGGATCCCTTTCTCATATGTCACCCGCCGCGGCGGGGGTCTGTCGTTTTGCATCGCTCGTCTCCCGGCCGCCGTCCGGCGGATGATGCGGGTAAATCCTCATGCGTGGTCATTATGCAGGATGCGAACCGCTAACGTCGCCGGCGCGGCTCAGCGTATAGTCGACTGACGTCGTTAAGAAGCCCACGCGTTGGCTCGTTTAAGTTCGGTAGCAAGTTGCCGCTCGCCAAGGCTGACAGGCCCTAGCGTGCAGGCCTTCTCTGTCTACCCGGTTGCACCCCTGCCAGGGCACGTTATGAAATCCGCCGGTTTTCAGTTACCTCGGTTGCCCGCGTGATCATGCGACGCCTGCATCTGCTCGAAATCGAAGACCAGCCGTGGTGCCCACGGGCGATCCGTGACGGCGGGACGGACTGGCTGCATTTCCTGGCGAATACCCTCAAGGGCTTCAACGTCATCGCGGGCAAGCTGCGCGAAGCGATGCGGCGGGTCGGCAACGACCGGATCGTCGATCTATGTTCGGGCGGCGGCGGCCCGTGGCTGACGCTTGCACCGTTGCTCGCGCAGTCCGGACGCGTGACGGTGCAGCTGACCGACTTCTATCCCAATCGCGCCGCGTACGAGCGCGTATCCGCCGGGGCAGCCGGCCGCGTCACCTATGTGAGCGAACCGGTGGACGCGATGGACGTGCCATCGGGATTCGACGGCGTGCGCACGATGTTCAACGCTTTCCACCATTTTCGGCCGGACGATGCGCGGGCGATCCTCGCCGACGCGGTGATGAAGCGCCGCGCGATCGTCATCGTCGAGGGTGCCGACCACCGGCTGCTCGGTGTCGTGTTCATCCTGGCGATGCCGCTGATGATGCTCGCGCTGACTCCGCTGATCCGACCGTTTCGCTGGTCGCGACTAGCGCTCACCTATGTGCTGCCGGCTATCCCGCTGCTGTGTCTGTTCGACGGCATCGTGTCGATGCTGCGCATCTACAACCCCGACGAATTGCGTGAGATGGTGGCGCGTATCCCGGACCAGCAGAGCTTCGAATGGGACATCGGCACACTGCCGGTGCAGGGCTCGCCGATCGGTCTGACTTACCTTGTGGGCGTTCCGCGCGGACGCGCCGGCTGAACGCAAGCGGGCGCCGTCGGCAGCGGCGGGCCGATCACTTGCCGGCCAGATGGTCAGGTGTCTGGCTGCTGCCCGCCGGCAGTTCGCCCATCGCCTGAAACAGCGTCGCCGTATCGGCCAGGCGCCGGCCGATCAGGCGGATTTCTTCGAGCCTCGCTGCTTCGTACTGCTGCTCGCCGCCGCGGGCGGATGCAGCGGGCAGCGCGCCGAGCCGGTGACGTGACGTGGCATCGTCGAACGCCTCGCGTGCCTCACGGGCAGCGCCGCTCGCCGCGTCGAGCGCCTGCGCGTCGTGTTCGAGCGACGCAAGCGTGTCCGCGACGTTTTCGAACGCCGCCAGCACGGTCTGCTTGTACTCGAACACGGCGGCCTCGTAGGTGTCGATTGCCGCGCGCCGCTGTGCGACGAGCGCGCCGCCATGAAAAAGCGCTTGCGACATCGTCGCGGCGATGCTCCAGATCGCGCCTGCGCCCGACAGCGCGAGCGGCCAGTTGAAGCCGCCTTGTCCCATCGAGGCGTTCAGCGTCAGGCTCGGAAACAGCTGTGCCGTCGCGACGCCGATGTCGTCTGCGGCGGCCTTCAGCGCCGACTCGGCGGCCGCGATATCGGGCCGCGCGCGCAACAGGTCCGATGGCAGCACGACGGGCAGGTCCTGCGGCAAGTGCAGGTTTGCCAGCTCGGGCTCGGGCGGCGCCGCGTCGGGCGTGCGGCCGAGCAGCACCGCAAGCGCATGTCTCGTCACCGTCAGCCGTTGCCGCAGATCGGCCACGCTGACCTCGAGCGCGGCGATGCCTTGCCGGGCAGTCGACACGTCGCCGCGCGTCAGCGATCCGAGTTCGTAATGCCGTTGGATATCGTGAGCCTGATCGCCCGCAAGCGCGATCAATCGCTCGGTCGCGTCGATCTCGGCGCGCAACATCGCCGCCTCGATCGTCGCCGTGACGATGTTGGTGGCCAGTGCGCGGCGCGCGGCTTCGCGTTGATACGCGTCGATGTCGACACGCGCTGATCGGGCCGCGTTGGCTTTACGCACCGCGCCGAACAGATCGAACGTATATTGCGCCTGGACTACGCCGATGAACTCGTTGTAAAGCAGCGTATTCGGGCCACCGGGGACCGGAATGCCGAGATCGCGTCCGCGCGAGGCCTGCCCGACCAGATCGACCGACGGCAGCAGCGAGGCGCCGATCTGCGCCCGCAGTTGTTCGTGCGCGGCGGCAAGGTGCCTGTCGGCGGCAGCGAGGGTCGGGCTGTTGCGCAAACCTTCTTCGACGAGGTCATTCAACGCTGTCGATTCGAACAGCCGCCACCATTGCGGCACAGGCTGCGCGCCGGTGGTGAAGTGCTGCGCGACACCGAGCGCGGCGACCGTTTGCGCGGGCTGAGGCTCGACGCCGTAATGGGCGGGAGAGGGCATCGCGGGCGGCTCGCCGTTCGGACCGAACGAGCATGCGCCAAGCGCGATCGTCGCGGCCGCGCCGAACGCCGCGCGCCAACCATGGATCGCCGCTGCCCGCGCTCGACCCGGCGCGCCAGCCGAATGCGGCGCGCTCGCGAGCGCCGGCCCGTCGACGGGGTTGCAGTCTGTGCCCACGATCAGCTCCACGTATATTCGATTGTCGGGGTCGCGGTTCGCACACCGCGTTCGAAGTGCCGCACCTTGAACGCGGTCGCGTACAGCGCGGGAACGAAGAACAGCGTCAACACCGTGGCGCCCGTGATGCCGCCCATCAGTGCGGTCGCCATCGGTCCGAAGAAGGCCGATTGCAGCAGCGGGATCAGCGCGAGCACGGCTGCCGCGGCGGTCAGCATGATCGGGCGGAAGCGCCGGACCGTGGCACCGACGATCGCATCGAAGCGCCCCTGGCCCGCGGCGATATTGCGTTCGATCTGATCGACCAGAATCACCGAGTTGCGCATGATGATGCCGGACATCGCAATGACGCCGAGCATCGCCACGAAGCCGAACGGCTTGCCGAACAGCAGCAGTGCGGCGACCACGCCGATGAGCCCCAGCGGCGCGGTGAGCACGACCATCAGCACGCGCGCGAAGCTGCGCAGTTGAATCATCAGCAGCGTCAGCACCACGACGAGCATCAGCGGAAGCTGCGCGATCACCGACGCCTGCGCCTTGCCGCTGATCTCGCCCGCGCCGCCGGTCTCGATCCGGTAGCCGATCGGCAGCGACGCGCGTAGCGGCGCGAGCGTCCGATCGATCGCCTGGGTCACGTCGATGTCCAACGCGTTGCCGCGCACGTCGGCCTGGACCGTAATCGTCGGTTGACGGTCGCGGTCCCAGATCACCGCGTATTCGAGTTCGTTGTTGAGGTGGGCGAGCGCGCCGAGCGGCACCGGGCCGTTCGGCGTCGGCATCGCGAGGTTCACGATCTCGTCGGGGTCGACCCGCTCGCGCTGGGGCGCACGCAGATCGACACTGATCAAGCGGTCGCGGACCCGGTACTGCGTGAACGTATAGCCCGACAGCGTCATTGCGAGGAAGCTCGCCACGTCTTCCGACGTGACGCCGAGCTCGCGCGCCTTCTGCTGGTCGATCTCGAAGCGCACCGAGCGTTCGCCGGGTTCGTCCCAGTCGAAATGGACGCCCGTTGTGCGGGCATCGGCTTTCATCGTCGCCGCGACCTTTTCCGCGATCTCCCGCACGGTGGCGAGGTCGCTTCCGCTGACACGAAACTGCACCGGATAGCCGACCGAGGGGCCCGTCTGGAGCGGCGAAACGCGCGCGCGCACGGCGGGAAAGCTGTTTTGCAGCGTGCTCGCGAGCCAGCGTTCGAGCTTTGCGCGATCGTCGACGGACTTCGCGGTGATCACGAGCTGCGCGAAGTTGGGCTGGGGCAACTGCACGTCGAGCGGCAGGTAGAAGCGGGGGGCGCCCGCGCCGACGAAGTCGACCAGATGATCGATCTCGGGCCGGCCGGCCAGCGTCTTTTCGAGGCGCGCGGCTTCGCGCAGCGTCGCTTGGAACGACGCGCCTTCGGGCAGCCGCATGTCGACGAGCAGTTCGGGCCGCTCGGAGCTCGGGAAGAACTGTTGCGGCACGAGCGCGAAGCCGGCCAACGCGGCAACGAACAAGGCGGCCGTGACGCCGAGCACGACGAGGCGCCGCTTCACGCACCACGCGATGCAGTCGCGCAGGCGGTCATGAAAGCGGCTGGCGCGCGGCGCCGCCACCGGGCTCCGGCGCGTCTGCGCATCGTCGCGCCGGCGGAGCTTGCGAAGCGCGCGCCGAGGCGTCTCGCGTGCGGTGTCCTTGCGTTCGGGTAGCAGGTGATAGCCGAGCAACGGAATCAGCATGACCGCCGCGAACCACGAAGCGATCAGCGCAATCGCGGACACCTGAAAGATCGAACGCGTGTATTCGCCGGTGGCCGATTTTGCCAGCGCGATCGGCAGGAATCCCGCCACCGTGACGAGGGTTCCCGTCAGCATCGGAAATGCGGTACTGCTGTAGGCGAACGCCGCGGCCCTCGCGCGGCCCCAGCCCTGCTCGAGCTTCACGGCCATCATCTCGACCGCGATGATCGCATCGTCGACGAGCAGGCCCAGCGCGAGGACCAGCGTGCCGAGCGAGATCTTGTGCAGGCCGATGTCGAAGCCGTTCATGCATAGCGCGGTGACCGCGAGCACGACCGGGATCGAGATCGCCACCACCACGCCGGCGCGCCAGCCCAGTGAGATGAGGCTCACGGCCAGCACGATCACAATGGCTTCGGCGGCGGCCCGCAGAAAACCGTTGACCGAATGCGAGACCGCGTGCGGCATGCTCGACACCTCGACGAGTTCGAGCCCCGCGGGCAGACGCGCACGCAATTCCGCTGTCTGCGCATCGAGCCGCTTGCCGAGCTGAATCACATCGCCGCCTGCCTGCATCGTGATGCCGATGGCGAGCACCGCGCGGCCGCCGGTGCGAACCTGCGAGACCGGCGGATCGTCGTAGCCGCGCCTGATCGTGGCAATGTCACCGAGACGAACCAGGCGGTGATTGATGTCGATCAGCGTGTCGGCCATCGCCTTCAGGTCGGTGAACTGGCCGCTTGGACGTACGTACACGCGGTCGAACGCGGTGGTCAGCGTGCCGCTCGGCGTGACCGCGTTTTGCGCGTTGATCGCCCGCGCGAGCTGTTGCGGCGTGATACTGAGCCGCGTCAATTGCGCGTTGGGAATCTCGATCGTGATGTGCTCGTCGGGGTCGCCGAAATAATCGACTTTCGCGACCCCGGGCACGCGCAGCAGCACGCCGCGCAGTTCGTCGGCATAGTCGTGCAATTGCGCCGGCGAGAACCCGTCGCCGGCGAGCGTATAGATGTTCGTGTAGACGTCGCCGAACTCATCGTCGAAGTACGGCCCCCGCACGCCGGGCGGAAGCGTATCCGCGATGTCGGCCATCTTCTTGCGTACCTGGTACCACGTCTCGCGCACTTCGTTCACCGGCGCGGAGTCTTTCATCGTGAAGACGATCAGCGATTCGCCGGGACGCGAGTAACTACGCAGATAGTCGAGATGAGGCGTTTCCTGCAGCTTGCGGCCGATCCGGTCGGTCACCTGCTCCTCGACCTGGCGTGCGGTCGCGCCGGGCCAGAAGGTCCGGATCACCATTGCGCGGAACGTGAACGGCGGGTCCTCGGATTGTCCGAGCCGGGCATAGGCGAGCACACCGAACAGCGTCGCGAGCACGACGGCGAAGATGACGAGCGCCTGGTTACGGATCGCCCACGCGGACAGATTGAAGCGGCCGGTATCGTCCGCTGCCGGCCGCCGCGGTCCGCCCGCTCCACCGGGTCCGCCGGGTCCACCCGCTCCGTCGGGCCCCTGGCCGAACGGCGCTCTCATGATGCGAAGTCCTCGGGATGCAACGGCGCTACCGCGCGCACGGTTTCGCCGGCGCTGACGGTATGCACCCCTTGCAGCACGACGCGCTCGCCGTCGTTGAGGCCTCGCGCGACCGAGATCGTGCGGTCGTCGTAGCGGCCAACCTGGACCCGGCGCAGTTCCAGCGCCTGGTCGCCCGGCCGAACGACCCAGACGGCCGGCGCGTTGCCGTCGTGAAAGAGCGCGCTCGCGGGCAGCGTGATCGGGTCGTCCGCTTGCGCCTCGCCGGCCGCGGCGGCGAACGTGACGGTGGCCGTCATGCCGAGGCGGACCTCGGGGCCTGGCGCATCGAGCGTCAGTTTCGCGCGATAGGTGCGGCTGCCGGGGTCCGCGGCCGGCGACAGCTCCCGCACGTGTGCCGTGAAGCGTCTGCCCGTGGCGGCCGGCAGCGAGACGCTGGCCGCGCTGCCGACCGCCAGCGCGTTCAGCAGACTCTCGGGCACGTCGCAGAGAATATCGAGCTCGCCGGACCAGGCGAGATGGTAGACCGCTTGTCCCGCCGCGACGTTCTGCCCGGTATCGGCGTCTTCGGCGGTGATGACGCCGGCATGGTCCGCCGTGAGGACCGTGTACTGCGTCTGATTCTTCAGCAGCGCGAACTGTTGTAGCGCCTGATCGCGCTGCGCGGCGGCCGCCACATACGCATCCTGGGTCTGCTCGAGCTGCGCTGTCGAGATCAGCTGTTCCTGCGCCTGCGCACGGTCGCGATCGAGTTGCTGCTCGGCGAAGGTGAGCCGATGCTGCGCCGCCATCAATTGGGCCTGCGCGCTCGCGAGGCTGCGTTGCGCGTCGTCGGCATCGAGCCGCGCGATCGCCTGGCCGGCCGTGACCGTATCGCCGAGCCGCACCTTCCGCTCGATCAGCTTGCCCGCGATGCGAAACGACAGCGGCGTCGCATAGCGTGCGTTGACTTCGCCCGGCAGCGTCGCGAGCACGGGCTTGCTGTCCCGGTGCACGACCACGGCGATGACCGGGCGCGGCAGCGTCACCTCGGCTTCTTTCGCGTGACAGGCGGCGAGCGTGAGCGCGCCCGACAGCGTCAGCATGATCTCGCGCCAGCGCTTGCTCACGAGTGTTCCTCCAGCTCGCCGGCTTCGAACTGTGCCTTGGTCCGGCGGCGCTGCACCTTGCCGCTCGAGGTCCGCGGCAAGCTGCCCGCCTGCACGATCGCAACGTGACCGACCTGCAGGCCCGCGCATTCGGCGACCTTCTGCGCGATCGCACGCCGCAGCGCCGTGGCCTCCGCCGGCTTGCCCTCGGCACAGACGACCAGTGTCTCGTCGCCGTTGCGCATCACGCTGAACGCGATGACACCGCGGCTTTGCACGCTCGGCAACTCGGCCACCGCCCATTCGATGTCCTGCGGATAGAGGTTCGAGCCGTGAATGACGATCAGGTCCTTGCTGCGGCCGCAGATATACAGCTGGTCGCCGGCGAGGTAGCCGAGATCGCCGGTCTGCAGCCAGCCGTCGCGGTACGCGTCGGCGCTCGCGTCGGCCTGGCCGTAATAGCCCACGGTGATGCTGGGCCCGTGCGTGACGATTTCGCCGACGCAGCGTTCGGGCAACGCGCGCCCGGATTCGTCGACGATCCGCAACTCGTGGCCGGGAAAGCAATGGCCGCAGCCGACCAGTTCGATCGTGCGTAAGCCGTTATCACGCGCAGCCGGTATCGCTCGACCAAGCCCCAGCGCGGCCGCATAGACGACGTCGGTGACGAGCGGCTGGCCGTGGTCGTGAAACGTGATCGCGAGGGTTGCTTCGGCCATCCCGTAGCACGGCAGCAGCGCTTCGGCTCGAAAACCGGCCGGCTCGAAGCGCGCGCGGAACTGGCGCAGCGCTTGCGCGTTGATCGGCTCGGCACCGCAGCCGGCGACGCGCAGCCGCCGCAGATCGAGGCCCTCGAGGTCCTGGTCGCGGCTGCGGCGAGCGGCGAGCGCGTACGCGAAGTTCGGCGCGAAGCTGATGGTGCCGCGGTATTTCGTGATCGCCTCCATCCAGAGGCCGGGCCGGCGCACGAACGCTTCGGTTGCCAGCAGCACGCACGGCAAGTCGCAGATCAGCGCGCCGAGCACGCTGATGAGCCCCATGTCGTGGTGCAGCGGCAGCCAGCTGACATAGACGTCCTGCTCGCGCAGATCGATGCCGCGGGGTCCGAGGAACGCTGTCGCATTCGCGACCAGATTGCGATGCGTGACCATCACGCCTTTCGGCAGCGACGTGCTGCCCGACGTGTATTGCAGGAAGCACAGGTCATCGGGATGCGGCGTGGGCAAATCGCACTCGGGCGGCTCGCCGTCGAGCAGCGCTTCAATGGTCACGATACGTTCGAGACCGGTGTCGACGGCGAGCACGTCCTCGATGGTCTCTCTTGTCGAGTTCGACGTGAGCAGCATCCGGGCGCCTGCCGAGCGCACGATGTGACTGACGGTTTCGGCGTAACGTGTGCGGGTCCTGAAGTTCAGGCTTCCGCGCGGAAATATCGGTACCGGGACGAGACCGGCGAACGAGGCGCCGAGGAAGCTCAGGATGAACGCTTCCGGGTCGAGGACCACGAGCGCGACGCGCTCGCCCTTGTTCAGCCCCAGTGCCACGAGCTTTTTCGCGTGGTTGCGCGCCTCGCGTTCGAGCGCCTCGTAAGGATAGTAGTGCTCGTCGCCGTGCGTGGAGACGAAGCGAAGGCCTCGAGCGTCGCCGCGCGGCAGCGCTGCAACGGCATCGACTAGCGTCTGGTTCATGGTGACGGGTCCCGGTCAGGTAATCTAGATTCAGTGATCGAGCGAAGCAGCGGGCGTCCAGTCGCGGATCGGCTGCAGACGGCGGCGCAGCAGCGCGATCACCTCGTCGTCGCTGCGCACCGGCGCGCCCGGCAAGCGCACGAAATGCGCGGCGAGCTTGCGGTGCTGGCGCGTGACGAGCAGCAGCCAGATCTGCGCGATGTCGATGCGATCGAACACGACCGCGTCCTCGCGACCGTACTTCTCGAGATTCGCCGCGAATTCCTTCGTGAGCTCGCTGAAGTGCGTGCCTTTGCGGACATGGTGGTAGATGTGATAACCGGCGTTGAAGACGCGCGCATTGAAACGCGAGTCGATCGTATTGGTGCTGCTCGTGTACGGGTTGTCAGGCTGATCGGGGTCGATGAACGCGTGCTGGACCCAGTTGCCGATCATCATCATCAGCCGCACGAACACGAACGGAAACACGAACACGACCAGCGTCGCCCGCAGGTTCCAGTACGCGGCGGCGGCAACCGCTGCGTAGAACGCGACCTCACCCACGAGCAGTTGCCTGATCAGCTTCGTATTGCGCGAGCGCCACAGATAGACGGACAGATCGAGCGGCACCAGCGCGGCGAAGCGCAGGTAGTAGTGCAGAAAGCCGATGACGCTATCGCGCTGAAACCGCATCGTGGAGCTCAGGTCGCGTGGCAGGTTGTCGTCGATGTGATGCATGCCCATGTGATGGACATAGAACGTGCCCGGCGTCTGACCGAAGAACGGACACAGCACCCAGTCGAGCAGGATTTCGAGCGCGCGGTACTGCTTCCTGAAGAGCCGCCGATGCAGCGTGCAGTGGTAGCTCATCGTGAAACGGTCGCCGAACGCGTTCCAGACCAGCACGTATGCAACGCCCAGCCACCAGGGAAAGCGGCCGAGCCCATACAGCACGGCTGCGGCGGGAATGAATATCAGCGCGCACTGGAGGTAGAGCCGCAGATGCGGCAGGTCGCGGCGATCATTGAGCAGGCGGTACATGGTGGTTTCCTTCAGGGGCGGTTTCAGTGGTCAGCGGGCGGTCAATTCATGTCAGGTCGGCTCGGGCAGCTCGATCACGCCGCTATGGCCATCGACCTTGAGCTGCATGCCCGACTGCACGCGCGTGGTGAGGCCCGGAATCTGGACGACGGTCGGGATGCCGATTTCGCGGGCGACGATCGCGGCGTGGGTCAACGGACTGCCACGCTCGATCAGCAGCCCGGTCGCCGACGCGAATACGGGCACCCAGCCGGGGTCGGTCCGATAGGTGACGAGGATCCCGCCGTCGAACTCGTTCGCTTCGCGCACGACCTTCGCCCGTCCTTCGGCGAAGCCCGGCGAGCAGGGCGTGCCGCGCAGCGTCGCGCCGGCCGCGTGGGCAGGCGCCGCGCGCAACGCGGCGAGGTTCGCCGGGTTGCTGAGCCAGGCCGCTACCGGGCCATGCGTGACGAAGCGTGGCGGCAGGTCAGCCATGTTGCGATAGCTGGCATCGTCGCGCTTGCGCTGCTCGATGAGCGGGCGCAGTTCGCGGTGGGAGACGGTGCCTTCGAAGCACCCGCGAATTTCCTCGAGGCGCAGATGGAAGATGTCGCGGCCCGTCGCCAGCACGCCGTCGGCGGCGAGACCCTCGCCGATTGCGCGGAACATCCGGCGCGCGACCCCGAACGCGCGCGAACGGCAAAAGCGCACGGTCTCGCGCGCCCGGATCGCGGCGCGCACGCGGCCGCGCGCGCGTGCAAAAATCCAGCGCTGCAGCGGATTGAGCCGCTCACGCAACAACGCGTCGATGTGCGCTTCGGTGGCGCTGCGATCGATCGATACGGCACCATGCGCGAGCGCGGCCTTCAACATATCGAACAGCACGCCCGGGTCTTCGCGCAGGTCGGGCTCTTCGAGCTTCAGTTCGTTGTTGCTGCGGTACGCGAAGTCGGCGAGGTAGCGCTCGATGTCGGCGACGATCTCGGGCGCGCCGCATCCGCGCAGCGCCGCATACGCAACGGCAGACGGCGTGTTGCGGATCAGCGCTTCGACCTGAGGCTTCGCCCGCACGGCTTGCGCAATTGCGCTCAGCCTGCGGACCGGCTCGATCGACTCGATGTCGTCCATGCCGCCGATCACCGCCACTTCGAGCCAGTCGGGCGCACCGGGCATCCACCGCTTGATCAGCCGCCGGACGACGCCGTAACTGAGCCCGATCGCCGACTCGAGCACGATCATCATGCCCCAGCGTGCTAGCAGCGCCTGCTCGAAGCGGCAGTAGTGCGCATAGACGGCGTCGGCGGGAAGCGAGCGATAGTCGAGCGCGTTGAACTCGTCGTAGACCGGATAGAAAAACGCGCGGAAGCGCTCGACGTTGCGCGCGAGACGCGCGAAGTGCCACGCGAACTTCGTGCCGCTCAAGGCCCGGATGCAGGCGAGTCCGGCGCGCGAGCCGGTCTTGTACGGCGCGATCAGCGCGGCGAAGCTCGCCAGATCGAGCGGCTCGTCGACGCCCATCTGGACTTCCATCATCTTGCGCCCGAGGTTTTGGAACGGCGCGAGCCCGGAAAGCTTGTACCAGTGCAGCAGGTTGTAGTACACGCGCCCGTTCAGGAACGCGAGCGTCGAGCCGAGGAAGCCATCCATCTCGCGCCGCTGCTTGTGCGGAATCGCGAGCAACCGGCAGAACTCGCCGAACACCTGCGCATAGACGTGCTGCGCGAAGGTGAAGGTCAGTTGCGTCGTCACGCCGGGATAGTTCTCGACGATGTTGGAGTTGTCCCACAGCTGAAATTCGCCGGTCCGCGACGGGGCCGGTGCGATCGGCGTGGTCACGGGGCGCGCCTGCAGAATCCACAGCTGGTGCTCCGCGATACACCATTCGATATCGAGCGGCTCGCCGAGCTCGCTTTCGAGCGTGCGGGCCGCCGCCACGACGCGCTCGATCTCGCCGTTAGAGAGGGCCGCTGCGTCGCGCAGCGCGGCCGGCACCTCGCGGATGTGGCGGCCTTCATGACGCTCGCGTTTTTCACCGATCACCACCTGCCTGGGCTGTCCGGTGTGGCGGTCCACGGTGATCGTGTCGGCGTCGACCGCGCCCGACACGAGTCCCTCGCCAAGCCCGTAGACCGCGCTCAGCACGACCTCGTCGCGGTTGCCGTTGGCCGGGTTGATCGTGAACACGACGCCGCTCGTGTCCGCCTGAACGAGGCGCTGCAGGATCACGGCCATACCGGCGCCGGCGATATCGAGTCCGTGCTGATGCCGGTAGCGCAGCGAGCGCTCGGAATACGCGGAAGCCCAGCACCGGCGTACGTGTTCGAGCGTCGAGTCGAGCCCGCGGACGTCGAGGAACGTGTCGAACTGGCCTGCGAACGAGAAGCTCGCGCTGTCTTCTTCGATGCCGGACGAGCGCACCGCGAGCGGTCCGTCTCCAATGATGTCGTGCGCGCGAGCGATGTCGGCGCGCAACGCGGCGCTGATGTCGCATGTCAGCACGGCCTCGCGGATCGCGCTCGCGATCGCGGCGGCGTTCGCAGGCGTGAAGTCGCGCAATAGCGCGGCGATGGTCTGATCGAGGCCGCCGTCGCGGCGGAACTCCGCGAAGCAGTCGGTGCCGAGAATCGCCCAGTGCGGCACCGCCACGCCGAGGTTGGCAAGCCGATGGAGCGATCGCCCCTTGTTGCCGGCGAGCCGCTCGATCGTTTCGGCCGGACTCGCCGCGGTCAGGATCACGCGTGGCGATGCTGTCGGGGCGGCGCAGCTTTCGGCCGATTCGAATTCGCCGCGTGCGCGCGTAATGGTGTCGAAAGTCATTGAGGTCCCCGTTGCTCAGGTGCTCGACGAAGCGAGCAGGTCTCTTGCTTCCTCGGCTGTACCGCGCCCGCCGTGAGCGGTCTGCGGGAAGCGCGCGTGCAGATGCGCGCCGAGGTTGATCCAGTCGTAGGCGGCGTGGATCGTTCCGCGCCAGCCCGACGCCGTATCGAAGCTCGCCGGAAACTGCGGGTCGCCGCCGAGGTCGCGCAGACGCTGCGCGAGTTCATCGGCGAGCGCGACGGAGCGCTGTGCATCGCGAGCCGATCCGATCGAGCACTGTTCGAGTTCGCGGATGCCGTCGATCAGCGCCGCATCGAGCGGCAGCAGCCGGATCGCGTCGAGCGTCGCTTCTTCCATCGTCGACTGCGGCGTCACGCCATGCGCGCCGAGCGTGATCATGCAGGCGGTCTGCATCATCCGTTGCAGCGCGTACTCGAGCACCTTCCATTGGCCGCGCTGGAGTGCGCCCTGGGCATCCTCTCGCGCGTTCTCGAGACCGATGTTGGCCCAGATCATCTCGAGACCCGTTTCGGCGAAGCGCCCGGCGGGCATCGGCAGCAACTGGGCACCGCTCGCGCGGCCGCCCGCGAGGCGCGCGCCGCCGATCGAAATCAACGGCGCGCGCGACACCGGCGTCGACGTCGCCTGCTGACGTGCGTGGATTTCTCCGCTGCCCTTCCAGCGCAGGCTGACGAGACCCAGCCGGCTGAAGTCCGCGATCAGCGCGCGCTGCCGGCTCGCCGCTTGCGCGTCGCCACGTCTGGCGATGGCCGTGCATGGCGTGTCGAAGGTGATCGCTCGCCAGGCCTCGGCCGCTTCGTCGTCGAGCGCGAAGACGTCGCTACCTCGCAGCACGTGGACCCGTTCGCCGATCTGCCAGGTCGTCGTGTCCTTGCCGGGGCCGATCAGCACGTTGTCGGCCATGAGGCTCACACCGTTGACGCCGAACTCGCGGATCAGCGCGACCCCCGCCGCGAGGAACCCGCTTTCGGCGCCATGCTCGCGCGGCGCGTGCAGCAGGCTCCACAGACGGCCGACGCGGCCGGCGTCGACGGTCGCGCGTTCGAGTTGCAGCGACAGCCATTTCGGGCTCATGTAGCACTCGCCGAGGCGTGCCACGTGACTCTTCGCCGCATGAAACGCGGCGGTCCTGATCCAGGCGCGTGCGTAGTCGGGCTCGCCGAGCGCGAACATCGCCACCGCATAACGGCCGGTCTGACGCGCGAAATCCTCGAACCACAGCGCCACCGCCTCGCAGAGCGCCTCGCGGCCAAGCGCCGCTTGCAGCGTCTCGATCAACGCCGGGTTGTCGATCGGCAGCGCGCCGATAAAGCGCTGGCACCGTTCGAGCAGATTCCACGACAGGCGCGCGACCGCGCGCCGGCCTTTGCCGAGCGCTGCGCGAACCTGCGCGAGTTCGCGGCGCAGCCGCCCCGGACTCAGCAACCTGACCTCGACGCGGCGGCCGTCGATGAACAGGATGTACGGCATCGTGGCTGGCTCTAGCCCGCTATCGACGATCGCGACGAAGTCGACGTCGGAGCGCTCGTTGCCAAAGCCTTCGGCGATCGAGCCTTCGAGAAACACGGCGCTCGGTGCCCGCTGTTCGAACTGGGCGCCGAGCGCGGCCCGCGCTTTTTGCCAGAGCTCGGCGAGCATCGGATCAGTCATCAACATAGTTAGGCTCCCTGAGCGTCAAGCCGTACGCGGCACGAAGTAGCCGGCCGCGATCCCGTAACGAAAGATCCTGCGCAGCAGCGTTTTGCCGGTCGCCCGAGGCAGGGCCGGCAGGATCGCGGCGGTCGCGTCGCGTGCAAAGCGCACCTGGCGCGTCAGGTACGACTCGTACAGTTTCACGACCTCGTCGTAGTAACGCCGCTCGAGCGGTTTCATCGCGGCGGCGTCGAAGACATGCCGCGGCACATAGCGAGGCACGTGAAACGAGGGAAACTCCGCGCAGACGTCGTTGATTTCGCGCAGCGTCGTCGGCGTGCCCGAGGTCAGATGCAGCGTGCGTCCGCGCACGAGCGGAAACTTCGCCAGCGCTTCGACGACGCAGTCCGCGACCCAGTCGATCGGCACGATGTTCAGCGTCGCGCCGTAGTCGCCCGGCATCGTGCGCACGAGTCCCGCGGCCGTCAGGCGCACGACGGTGTACAGCGTGTCGAACTTGCGGATCACGCCGCTCGCCGAGTCGCCGACGATGATCGACGGGCGCAGCACCGCCGCCGGCAGACCGCTGCGCATCGCCGCTCGCACCGACTGTTCCGCGCGGTACTTGCTCTGCTCATACGGGTTGCCCAGACGCTGACCGAGTTCGAGATCGTCCTCGCGGAATACGCCGGGGCGCTCGCCGCAGACATAGGCGGTGCTCACGTAGAGCAGCGGAATCGGCGCGTCGCCGCTACCTTGCGCGAACTCGACGACGCGCTCGGTGCCGCGAAAGTTGATCGCGTCGTAGACCTCGGGCTTGCGCCCGAAGCTGGTTAGCGCGGCACAGTGGACGATCGTGCCCGTTGCCGCGCGCAGTGCCTCGTAGGTGTGCGGATCGAGCCCGAGCCTGGGCTCGGCGACGTCGCCCCGCACACATGCGAAGGTTCCGGCAGCGGGTGTGTGGCCGCCGTACGGTGTTGCCGCGAGCGGTGTGCCGTCGTTGCGGACAACCGGTCCATCGGAGCGCAAGAATGCGACGACCGGGTACCCCATCGCCGTCAGCCGGGCGATCACTTCGGCGCCCAACAGACCTCGCGCACCGGTGACGAGAACGTGCTTATCCATCGTGGGTGACCATCCAGGGTTGCGTGTCATTTGAGGAGAAGCCCGGCCAGCAGTCCGAGCTCGACGGCGACGATGAAGCGGGTGCCAGCCCAGCGTGGCCGGCCCGGTCTGCTCGCGGGGCCCGGCCAGCTCGCGTTGAGCCACACGAGCCACACGAGCGGCAGCGTTGCGGCATAGATCGCATACGTTTGCGACAGGCTTGCCAGGCGCGAGAGCGACACGGTGATGCCGAGCGCCAGAATCAGCAGGGCATTCAGCGCGACCCGAATGGCGCGCGCCGACAGGAGATAGGGCTGCAGTGCGGTGGTGCCGACCTTGCGCGAGAACTTCCAGAATTCGTAGCCGGTCCACATCGAACCCGCTACGCACGCCACGACGTAGAAGCTCAGTTCGCGCCCAGCAACGTCGCGCCACAAGAAAAAGCCGTATATGAAGATGGCGAAGGGCGCGCCCTCGAAAACGGGTAGGCACAGCAGCGGGTGGGTCGGGAGCAGCCGCTTGAAGACGAACGGCGCAGCGAAGGCCAGTGCGGTGGCGGCAGCGGCGGCCGTTCGCGCGTGCTCCATGCCGGCGTTCAGCGCAACGAGCAGGATCGCGCTTGCCGCGAGGCTGGCGACGAGGCGTGTGCGTCGCGCCTCGCGTCGCGCCAACAGCGCGTGCCCGGCGGGATAGTCGCGTTCGAGGTCGTCGAGGTCGTCGATCAGGCGAAGCTGGACGAACAGCAAAAAAAACGACGCAAGACCGGCCAGCAAGCGCCAGCCCGGTTCAATGGCGACGCCGGCTATCCGTCCGTATAGCAGCAGCGAGCAGACGAACGCGCCGGCGATCGGCACCGCCTCGGTCGCCAGAGGCAAGCGGCCGAGCGTGTTGCCGAAAGCGGCTGCCGCGGCGGCAAGCCGGCCACGTCTCGCATGCGCGGTGGCCAGCGAAAGGCGCGGGCTCATGTGCGCATCCCCTCATTGGCGTCTATACGGACCGCCGCGTGCCGGATGCACAGGTCCACTAGCGAGCCGACCGTGAAATACGCTTCGGCGCGTTCTTCGTTCAACGCTTCCAGAGGCAGACGCTCGATGCCAAACGCCTGCTCGATTGCGACCACGGCTTCGACGAGCGACAGCGAGTCGAGGCCAAGATCGGCGATCAGCGAACTGTCGAGGCGAATCTCAGTGTTGAAGTCACGCTGATGCTCGCGGCAGACGCGCAGTAACTGCGTGCGTACGACTCCGAATACGGTGTTGCGCGTCGACGCATTTTTCGATGTGCTGGCCATGCTGGATCCCTTTCCGTTCACGCGTTGCTCGACGCGGCGTAGCGCCAAGGCAGTGTCTGGCCGCCGGCCAGGATGCCCTGTGGATGCGCGAGCGCGACAGGCTCGATCGCCAGCTCCAGGCGGACGGCTTCGAGTGGCCGCTGCAACGCTTCTTCCCAGCGGTAGGAAAGGGGAATGCGCGCGCGCTTGCCACGCAGCCACGCGCGGCGCAGAAAACGATGGACCCAGAAGTTCGGCCACCACGGCGCGGTCAGCGCGGTGCCGAGCAGACCGACGATGCGCGCACGCATCGGTTCGAGCCCGCAGTCGAATGCGAGAAGCGAGGTCTCGCCGGCCCAGTCCTGGCCATAGCCCGTCAACACGTGCAGCAGGTCATGAATGCAGCCGGTGCGCTCGATGAACCACTGACGGTCCGGGCCGGGGAGGATTTCTTCGAGGCCCGCGGCCAGCCGGCTCGCCTGCAGCAGACCATCGGCGCTGTAGCCGCTGTGCTCCATCATCGCCACGTAAGCGCGGCCGAACGAGCCCGGCGGCAAGCGCAGCAGCGTGTCGGAATCCGCGAGCGTGCCGAGCAGTGACGGCTGCTCGGCAAGCAGCGCGCCGGCGCCGGGCTCGCCGAGAAAACGCTGGTACATCGTCTCCATCTGGCCGCCGTCGAGCGCGATCATCACTTCGTAGGCATGCTGAATATCGTCTACGTTCGCCCTCAACGCCTTGATCGCCCGCAAGGCGCGCGGCCAATCGATGTGGCGTCGCGCCAGCGCGTCGTCCTTCGAGGTTGCTGTCATCTGCGGCTCCCGGCAAAGATCAAGAGGGCGAGTCACGAGTGGCAATCGACCGGTGCCTCGCGATTCGGGTTCGGATACGGCAAAGAGGAATCAAGGCAGGCCGGCCACCAACTGTGGATGCTTTTTGCAGGGTTCATGCCAGTCGTGCGTCGGCAGCACGAAGGTCGTCCTCATTCCCTGCAAGAACGGACCGAAGTGCCCAGATCTCAAAAGGCCGCGCGGGTATCGAGCCGATTGAAGCGGAGTCTGCGATTTGCCGACGCACGTTCGGAGCGAGCCCGTCGCAGCCTGCTGGATGTCGGTGCCGGGCCAACAGGCGAAGCGCATCTGTTGGTTGCAGATCGACTGCGGGACATTCGATACCGGCCCGGTACGCATGCCGACGTCCAAACATCTAAACGTGCGCATGTATCGCGCTGCCCTTTGAAATCTGGCTGCCCGCTTGCGTCATTGCTTCTGACGAGGACTCACGTCGCGCTGCAAGAGCGCGCCTGGCACGAACCGTGCGCCAGGAGCGCGAACAGTGAGTGGTGCGCATTGATGGTCGCGAAACGTATCGCTTGGGAATACTCACGAGGATGGAGGTAGAGCAATGAATCAGGCATGGAAGGCGAAAGCGGGGCAGTTCCTGCCGGGTGCGAATCTGACTGTGTTGCCGCACTGGGAGCGCGACGCGGTACCGAGCTACGTTCGTGCCGAGGTCTCGGTGCCAGGGCGCCTTCACTTCGCGGTATTCGACTTTATGCAAATGGCGCCCGGCTTCGGTGGCGGCGGACTCGGCGTATCGACGAGCACGGTCGGACACCGGATTACCGTCACGAAGACGACCAACGGTGAGGGCGGCTGCGACGTGCCGAGCGGGCGGCACATGCTCGAGTTGTTCAAGCGAGCCGTCGGTTACGCACGTGACGACATCCGCGTCGATCGGGTGCGCAGCATCCAGCACCAGCACAGCGGCTTCGGCTCGAATGTCTCGTTCAATACCGCGACGCTCGCCGGCTTGAACGCGTTGTTCGGCTCACCGTTTTCGCCGCACGACATGTGGGAAATGATCACCCGCAACTACGTCGAGACCGCGAAGGATGACGAGCACGTGTATTTCGGACTGGAGACTGGCGTTGGCGAAGCGTGCCTGTTCTTCGGCGGTCTGGTCTGGGTCGACGAGAAGCACGGCAACGGCCGTTTTCTCGGCAACCTGAGTTCGGAAAACCTGTGGGTGACCACCGCCGTTGGCAACTACGACACGCTATCGACCGAAGCGCTGCGCGCCCATGGCGAAGGCGCGGACATGTCCGGCACCACCGAGGCAGGCTTCGTGCCGACGCATTTTGTCGAGTGGCAGAAGCGCTACGGCATCGCGTGGCGCAACTTCATCGAGCAGAAGTTGCGGCCAGCACTGCATCGCAACGACCTGTTCGCGTTTCTGAAGCACGGCTGGGAACTCAACAGCATGAGCAACATGAAGGTGCTCGAAGGCATTTTCCGGACCGACGTGATGCGTGAGTTCGACGAGACGATGCAACGCGAGGGCGCGGTGTACGCGGGGATGAGCAGCGCGGGTCCGGGCTTCTATGCATTCTCCGACTGCGAGGACAAGGCGAAGCACCTCGCGGCGGTGATGATGCATCGGTTCAGCGATTTCATGAGCGAGATGACGGTGGCCCGCGCGGGCCAGAAGCTGTCCATCGACGTCGCCGTCTAGGCGCATTCCTGCGAGCCCTCGCGAACCTTTCCACCGAGACCGATCGAACATGGCCAAGCGCGTCACCTTCGTCAACACGAACCAGATCAAACCGGCGATTGCGCCGATTGCGTTCGACTACCTGTCGGCGCCGATGGAGCGAGCCGGGTTCGCGCTCGATTTGCTCGACCTGTGCTTCTCCGACGATTGCGAGGCGGCCATTGCCGCGCACTGCCGCACCGCCGCGCCGGATTACTGGGGGGTGACGCTGCGAAATACCGACGACGTCTATTTTTCCAGCGGCTACAGCTTTCTCGACAGAATCAGGGACATCGTCGCGTTGCTTCGGCGCGCGCGCGCGGTTCCGGTCGTGATGGGCGGCGCGGGCTACTCGGTGATGCCGGAAAAACTGCTTGCTTACCTCGACGCCGACTTCGGCATCGTCAGGGAAGGCGAATTCAGCTTTCCCGAGCTGCTGACCTGCCTCGAAGAAGGCAGGAGTTTCACGCACATACCCGGCGTGGTCTACCGCGATACGGCCGGGGTGCGTGCTACGCCGCTCGCCCCGAACGCATGCGGACCGCTGGCCAGCATCGGGCCTCACAAACGCGAGTTGGTCGACAACCCCCACTATTTCGCCAAAGGCGGCCAGATCGGCATCGAAACGAAGCGCGGTTGCAATCGCTCCTGCATCTATTGCGTCGAGCCGCTGATCAAAGGCCGCACGGTGCGCATGCGCGAACCCGATGATGTCGTCGCCGAGATGGCATCGCTCGAAGAACGCGGGGTCAACGTCTTTCACATCAACGACTCGGAATTCAATCTGAGCGTCGCGCATCCTCTTGCGCTGTGCGCGGCCATCATCCGGCACGGGCTCGCCGGCAAAATCCAGTGGTATGCGTACGGGATGCCGCGGCCGTTTCCCGATGAACTCGCGGCCGCGATGAAAGCAGCCGGTTGCGTCGGCATGAACTTCGGCGTCGACACCGCCAGCGAAACGATGCTGAAGATACTGCGCCGCACCTTTAGCGCCCACGACATCGAGCATGCGGTCAATACGGCGAAGCGCCACGGCCTCGAGCACATCATCGAGCTGCTGTTCGGCGCCCCCGGCGAGACGCAGGAAACCGCGCGCGAGACGATCGAGTTCATCAAGCGGGTCGATCCGGAGCGCGTTTCGGTGACGGTCGGGCTGAGGATTTTCCCCGGCACCGAACTCGAGCAGATGATTCGCGGCGAAGGCCTGCACGTCGGAAATCCGAATCTTCACGGCCATATCGAAGGCAACGACCATCTGCTGCATCCGGTGTTCTATCTGCCGACCGCATTGGGCCCGGACCCGCAGCAATTCATTGCCGATCTGATCGGCAATGATCGGCGGTTCTTCGGGACCAACGCGAGTCTGTTCAACTACAACGCGAACGACGCGCTGGTCGAAGCGATCGCGCAAGGCGAACGGGGCGCGTATTGGTCGATCCTGAACCGGATCGAGAAACGCTTCGAAGCGGCCCACGACGCTCGCGGATGTCACCGCACGTCCGCGGCCGGCGGCGATGCGGATTGGGCACCGATCGAGGTTGTGACGATCGAGCAAAGTGCCTGATGCGGTGTGCGATGCCCGAAGCGGCCAGTCATCCAGTGGCCCGCGTACTTTCAACCCAGGAGGAGTGCATGCTTTTAGAAAACAGCCAGCCTGAGCCGTACAGGATCAAGATGGTCGAGCCGATCAGGCTGATCGACCGCGAGCAACGGCAGGCGCGGCTTGTCGCCGCCGGGTACAACGTCTTTCGCCTCGAAGCAGACGACGTCTACATCGATCTGATGACGGACAGCGGCACCTCCGCGATGAGCGCGAACCAGTGGGCCGGCATCATGACCGGCGACGAATCATATGCCGGTTCCCGCAGTTTCACGAAGTTGACGCAGGCCGTGCGGGACATGCTCGGCTTCGACTACGTATTGCCAACCCATCAGGGCCGGCCGGCCGAGCACTTCCTGTTTCGGACCCTCGTGCGCCCAGGCCAGGTGGTGCCATTCAACGCGCCGTTCGATTCGACCGAGGCACACGTATCGATTGCCGGCGGGACCGCGATACCGTGCGTCGCCGAAATCGGCTACCAACCCGCTGTCGAGCACCCGTTCAAGGGCGACGTGGATGTGCAGAAGCTGCGCAACGTGATCGAAAGCGAAGGGCGCGACAATATTCCGCTGATCATGGTCTCGCTGACGAACAACGCGGGCGGCGGCCAGCCGGTATCGATGGCGAACCTGCGCGCGGTGAGGGCGTTGGCCGATGAGTTTGCGATTCCGGTCTACTTCGATGCGGCGCGCTGCGCGGAGAATGCTTACTTCATCCAGCAGCGCGAGAGCGGGTATGCGAACCGGTCCGTGGCGGAAATTCTGAAGGAGCAGTTTTCCTATGCCGAGGGCTGCACGTTCAGCTGCAAGAAGGATGCGCTGGTCAACATCGGCGGCTTGCTCGCGACACGGTCGCGCACGCTCTACGAGCAGGTCGTGCCGCTGCTCGTGCTGTACGAAGGTTTCGTCACCTACGGAGGGATGGCGGGCCGCGATCTCGAGGCACTCGCGATCGGTCTGCGCGAGATGGTCGACGACCGATACCTGCAACACCGCGTAGGTCAGGTCGAACGGCTAGGGGACACACTGCTTGCCAGCGGCGTTCCGATACTGAGGCCGACCGGTGGACACGCGGTGTACGTCGATGCGGCCGCCTTCCTGCCGCACCTGCCGCGCTCGCAGTTCCCGGCCGAGGCGCTGGCTGCCGAGCTTTATCTGGAGGGCGGCGTGCGCGCCGTCGGTCTGGGCTCGTTGGCGTTCCTGAAAGAAGATCCGTCGACGGGCACTGTCAGCGCCCCGAGGCTGGAACTGCTGAGGCTGGCCATTCCTCGCCGCGTCTACACCGATAGCCACCTCGCGGCGGTTGCCGCCGCGTTGATCCGGGTCTACCAACGACGCGATGCGATCCGGGGAATGCGCATCGTCTCGGCACCGTCGATGCTCAAGCACTTCACCGCGGTCCTCGCGCCGATCGAGGCCCGTGACGAGATGCTGGCGGAGTCTCGGGAAGTTATGGTCTGAGGTGATTTCATGTCGAATGGTGTCTTCGAAACGCTCGAGCTCAAACCGCATGCTTATCCGGGGGTTCTGGTCACGTTGTGCGGTGTGGATGGGGCGGGGAAGTCGTCACTGATGGAAAGGCTCGAAAGCGCGTGCACGCGTGCGGGGCTCAACTGCGTGACGACGTTTACGCCGACCCGTCGGATCCGCAAAGATGCGCTGTTCCGGGACATGGTGGACAGCCACTGGCATACATCGAGCGCCGGTTCCGGACTCGACGTAAACCGACGGCGCGTCGACATGCTGGGCATTCTGCTGTCCATCATGGGAGACCTCGTCCAGCATCTGACCGACACGGTCGTACCGGCACTGGAACGCGGCGACGTCGTTTTCTGCGACCGCTACGTGTTCACCTCTCAGGCTGAAATCGGCACGCGTTCCGATCCCGCTGAGACTGCGCCTGTGCTCCGCAGCATCGCCGGTCACTTGCTGCGTCCCGACGTCGCCTTTGGTCTGAACGTTTCCGGCGCGACTTCACACCGTCGCGTACGGGCAAGGAACGACGAGAACGACCAGCCGCCGCCGATGAGCTTTCTGACGCGTCAGGTGGCGGCCTATCGCGCCGTGTTCGAGGTCAACGGCGTTGTCGCGCTGGATGCGGAGCGCAGTCTCGACGAGACGTTCTGTCAGGCACTCAGTCATCTCGTGGCGATCGACCGTGTTGCGGGGCGGTTGGGCTCTATCGGGGCGGAACGTCTTACACGAAGCGTGGCGGCATGCTGAGGCTTCGACCTGCGCCCGGGAAGCCGGATTCGGGCATCGAGATATGCGACAAAATGCGCGTCGACACGTTTTGATGAGCATCTATCCTTCGAGGAAGGACCATGATGCATGGAACATCAGAGCCAGGGAGACGACGATGCTTAGCCCACATGAGATCGCAACGCTCATGCTTCTCGAGACAAACCCCCGTCCAGAAAATTTCGATCCCGGCGATCTCGACGCGTTGTGCGAGCGCCAACTTGTATTTCTGGAAAAGCTCGCGTCTGGATACGCGCGAGGGCGTCTGACCGCGCAAGGACGCTCGATATTGCGGTCGGTCGGGAGGGTGAACTAGTGTCGCGCTCTGCATCGCCTGGGAGCTTTGACCTTCAGGAGCAAAGTGACCGTTGATCCGCACGCACGCATGCGGGGAATAGTGGGCAGCACCGGAATGTGCCGGGCGACGCTCGCGCTCAGAGGGCTAGGCCGCCAACGGGACAGCGCCCGTACATTTGATTTCATCGAGGCAAACGCTGGACTTGACTCCGCTCACGCCCGGAATGCGCATCAGCGTATCCAGCAGAAACTCCGACAGCGCTTTCAGGTCTTGCGCCACGACCTTGAGCATGTAATCGATATCACCCGTTACGACGAAGCATTCCTGAACCTGGGTGAGTTCCGAGATCATTCGCTTGAACTTCGACAGGTCGCGGACATGGCCTCGCTCCATCGTCACCTGGATGAAGGCCACTACGCCAAAGCCCAGCAGCTGCGCGTCGAGCCGCGTCTCGTAGCGTTTGATCACACCCATTTCCTCGAGCCGGCGATGCCGCCTCAGCGTTTGCGCGGGCGACAGTTTGATCGCCTCCGCAAGTTCGAGATTGGAGATGCGCCCCTGGGACTGAAGAATCTCCAGTAGACGCACGTCGATACGGTCGATGTCGATTGCCTGCACTTTTATTTCCTCGTTCTCCAGTGAAATGAAATATTAATGCACAAATCAGGGTTTGTCTGCGTCTGCAAGGAAATCCAATTGCGTCGATAAAAACTTACACTGAATCCAAATGGCGCTGCGACGACGCCGGAAAATGCGTTGAGAGAGTGGTCCGAGGACGCTGCCTGCGTGGCGATTGGAGAAATTTGCTTTCATTTTTCCGACACCCGGCACCACTCGGTGCCGGTTGCTCGCAACAAATCATTCACCCTCTGCTGAACCTGAGAGATCATGGCCGACCTGTTTGACAATCCAATGCAACTGATGGGCTTCGAATTCGTTGAATTTGCCTCGCCCGTACCCAATGTCCTTGAACCGCTGTTCGAGCAGATGGGCTTCACACTGGTGGCTCGCCACCGTTCGAAGGACGTGCTGCTTTACCGCCAGGGCGAAATCAACTTCATCGTCAATCGCGAGCGCAACAGTGCGGCCGCTTACTTTGCCGCCGAGCATGGCCCGAGTGCGTGCGGCATGGCATTTCGCGTGAAGGATTCGCACAAGGCCTACGCCCGCGCGCTGTCGCTAGGGGCTCAGCCGATTGAAATCGCAACCGGTCCAATGGAGCTGCGATTGCCGGCAATCAAAGGCATTGGCGGCGCACCGCTTTATCTGATCGACCGCTTCGAGGACGGCAAGTCGATCTACGACATCGATTTCGAGTTCATCGAAGGTGTCGAGCGGCGGCCGGCCGGTCATGGCTTGCGCCTTGTCGACCACCTCACGCACAACGTCTATCGCGGCCGCATGACGTATTGGGCCAACTTCTACGAGACTCTGTTCAACTTCCGTGAGCTACGCTACTTCGACATCGAGGGCGAATACACGGGTCTCACGTCGAAGGCGATGACGGCGCCGGACGGCAAGATCCGCATTCCATTGAACGAGGAATCTGGCAAGGGGAGCGGGCAGATCGAGGAATTCCTGATGGCCTTCAATGGCGAGGGCATTCAACACATCGCGTTCCTGACGGACGATCTGATAACGGTTATCGACAATCTGCAGATGGCAGGCGTGCCGCTGATGACGGGGCCCAACAGCTACTACTACGATGCGCTCGAGACGCGCTTGCCGGGCCACGGTCAACCGGTGGGCGAATTGCAATCGCGCGGCATCCTCCTCGACGGAACGACGGCAGACGGGTCGCCGCGCCTGCTGCTGCAGATTTTTTCCAAGCCGCTGCTTGGCCCTGTCTTTTTCGAATTCATCCAGCGCAAGGGTGATGAAGGTTTCGGCGAAGGCAATTTCAAGGCGCTGTTCGAGTCGCTCGAACGCGATCAGATCGAGCGGGGCACGCTGAAGGTTTGACGCGCGTACAACCCCGTTGATAGCTCTCGACCAGAGCAGGCGAAAAGCGAGGCGTGGCGTCCAGAACCAACCGCAGGACACAGGAGACAACATCGTGGCACACCAGCAACAGGGCACGCTACAGCGCGGCCTGAAGAATCGTCACATTCAGTTGATCGCGCTAGGAGGCGCAATCGGCACCGGCCTCTTTCTCGGCATCGCGCAGACCATCAAGACGGCAGGGCCGTCCGTGTTGCTCGGGTACGCGATCGCGGGCATCGTCGCCTTCTTCATCATGCGGCAACTCGGCGAAATGGTCGTCGACGAGCCGGTGGCGGGATCCTTCAGCTACTTCGCAGGCAAATACTGCGGCCAATTCTCCGGCTTCGTGTCCGGCTGGAACTACTGGGTGCTGTACGTTCTCGTGTCAATGGCAGAACTGTCGGCCGTTGGCATCTACATGCAGTACTGGTGGCCCGGTCTGCCCACGTGGGTCTCCGCGCTCGTCTGCTTTTGCGTCATCAACGCGATCAACCTCACCAGCGTGAAGTCGTATGGCGAGCTCGAGTTCTGGTTCTCGATCGTCAAGGTCGCGGCGATCGTCGGCATGATCGGCTTCGGCGGCTACCTGTTGATTTCGGGCCACGCAGGCCCTGACGCGGGCGTGGCCAATCTCTGGCGCCACGGCGGCTTCTTTCCGAACGGCGTGTCGGGCCTCGTGATGGCGATGGCTGTCATCATGTTCTCGTTCGGTGGACTGGAACTCGTCGGCATTACGGCCGCCGAGGCGGAAGATCCTTCGCACACCATCCCGCGCGCAACCAACCAGGTGATCTACCGGATCCTGATTTTCTACGTCGGCGCACTCGGCGTGCTGCTGTCGCTGTATCCGTGGGAAAAAGTCGTTACGGGCGGTAGTCCGTTCGTGCTGATCTTTCACGCGATGAATAGTAACTTCGTCGCCAACGTGCTGAATGCGGTGGTGCTCACCGCCGCGCTGTCGGTGTACAACAGCGGCGTCTACTGCAACAGCCGCATGCTTTACGGCCTCGCAGGCCAGGGCAATGCGCCGCGCGCTCTGCTGAAGGTGAACGCCCGCGGGATTCCGCTCGTCGCGCTGGGTGTTTCCGCCGTGGCGACGGCCACCTGCGTGGTGATCAACTACCTGATGCCCGGCAAGGCATTTGAACTGCTGATGGGGCTCGTCGTCTCGGCGCTCATCATCAACTGGGCAATGATCAGCATCATTCATTTGCGCTTTCGCAGCGCGAAAGCGCGAGCCGGTGAGACGACCGTATTCCGCAGCCTGGGCTATCCGCTTACCAACTATCTGTGTCTGGTGTTCCTTGGCGGCATCCTGGTGGTGATGTGGCTGATACCGGATCTGCGCATGTCGGTCTACCTGATCCCCGTTTGGCTCGTTGCGCTGGGCGTCGGCTATCGCTTGCGCAATCGACGCGCGGACGCCTCGGTACCAGTTGGTGTGCCGATGCGCTAGGCACCGCGTTTCTGCAACCATTTGGCCTAATCCAGGGAATCAGCATGTTTGAACACATCGATGCCTACGCGGGCGACCCGATCCTCACCTTGAACGAGAACTTCGCGAAGGATTCGCGCAACCATAAGGTCAATCTGAGCATCGGCATCTATTACGACGATCAAGGCCGCTTACCGGTGATGCAAGCCGTACGCGAGGCCGAAGGACAACTGCTCGCCGAGCTCGGTCCAAAGCCGTACCTGCCGATGGCGGGCTTCGCCCACTACCGCGATGCCGTGCAATCGTTGGTGTTCGGCGACGACTCGCCGGCACGTACCGAGGGGCGCATCGCGACTGTGCAGACCTTGGGCGGCTCGGGCGCGCTCAAGGTCGGTGCGGATTTCATCAAGCGCTATTTTGCGGGCTCACGGGTATGGGTCAGCGATCCGACGTGGGAAAACCACCGTTTCATCTTCGAGCGCGCGGGATTCGAAGTCGACACGTACCCGTACTACGACGAATCGAGCGGCGGGCTCAAGTTCGAAGAGATGCTATCGGCCATCGACGCGCTGCCGGCGCGCAGCGTCGTCCTGTTGCACGCGTGCTGTCACAACCCGACGGGCGTCGATCTGAACGACGCGCAATGGGTGCAACTGATCGAGGTCATCAGGAAGCGGACCCTGCTGCCATTCATCGACATGGCGTATCAGGGCTTCGGCGCGGGCATCGACGCGGACGCATTTGCGATTCGTGAACTCGTGCGCCAGAACGTGCCGGCGTTGGTGGCCAATTCATTCTCGAAGAACTTCTCGCTGTATGGCGAGCGCTGCGGCGGACTGTCGGTGATTTGCGAGTCGCCGGACGTTGCCGGGCGCGTATTGGGTCAATTGACGAGCGCTGTGCGCGCGAACTACAGCAATCCGCCGACGCACGGCGCAAAGATCGTAGCGCGCGTGCTGACAACACCGGCAATGCGGCAATCATGGCAACGAGAGCTTGCATCGATGTGCCGGCGCATCATGCGTATGCGTGCGGAGATCCATGAACGCCTGCGCGGCAAGGTGCCGGACACGATGCTCGCGCGCTACCTCGAGCAGCGCGGTATGTTCACGTACACCGGGTTGTCGGCAGACCAGGTCGACACGCTGCGCGAACGGCACGGCGTCTACTTGATCCGGTCCGGGCGCATGTGCGTCGCCGCGCTCAATGACAACAACGTTGCGACGGCTGCGGAGGCCATCGCGAGGGTCATCTCGCGGGCAGGCGATTGAGACTACTGCCGCAAGCCTGGAGCCGCGGCTGGACACGCGATCAGTCCGGCTAAGGTGCGCGCGATGGCGGATCGGTTCCAGACCGACGTCGAAGCCGTCGCTAACGCTCTCGATGCGGTGCACGGCATGGAAATCGTCCTTTTCAGTTTCGTCGCGCGCTCGCGTTGCCGCTGTGCTTGAGCGTCGGATCGAGCAACGAACCCTTGACGTCGAGCGAAGACGCTTGCCCGAGTTTCGCGTAGTCGTTCTCGAGCCATACGTTCGCCACTTCGCGGCCACGCTCGAAGAGCGTTTTGAGCAATGACCAGGACGTGCTGCTCTTGGAAACAAAACCGAACTTCGCGAGAAAATCGTCGTCGCGAATCAGGTGAAACCTGACGGGCTTGAAGCGGCTTTTGCGCGCCGCTTCCTCGCCGACCGAGTCGAGCACACGGTTGACCGCTTCGATCGCGTTGATCTCCAGTACGACGGACGCGTTGAAACCGATTTCATTGAGCCGGTCGAGAATGCCGCGCGCGTCTTTAGGCGGCATGTCGTGGCGCACGAACGGATTCGCGAGAACGAGAATCAGGTCCTGGGCATGGGCGATCAACGGCGCCAATGGCGGGTTGCCCAGATAGCCGCCATCCCAGTACGGTATGCCGCCCACGCTGATGGTGCGAAACTCGCTCGGCAGGCATGCGGAAGCGCGCAATACGTCAATGGAAATCTCGGGGCGGGTGAAAATTGCGCGTTGGTTGGTTCGTACGTCGGTTGCGCAGATGAACAGTTGCGGGCCATCGCGCGTGGTATTGAGCGCGGCGAGATCCTGTTCGGGGAGGGCGGAACGAATCACCGGCCCGAGCGGATCGCGGTAAAACGGATTGCCGTAAGGCGAAGCGACGAGTCCCACGGCCTCCAGCATGATGGCGGCGGGATTCCAGTCGATATTCCAGCCGCCGAATGGGCCGGGTTCGGAAAAGCCGAGGAGCGCGTTGCCCGCCAGCGCGCCGGCGCGCGATACCGCTTCCCAGAAGGCGCGCAGCATCTCGCGTGCTTTCGGTGCGCCGCTGGTTGCGAGACCCGCCGCGCACAGCGTCGCATTGATTCCGCCCGCGCTTGCGCCGCTGATCGCCGCGATATCGAGCGGGGTTGCCTGCGACGAAGCCTCCAGCAGACGGTCGAGCACACCCCACGTGAAGGCGCCGTGCGAACCGCCGCCTTGCAGGGCAAACGCGACCTTGGGGCCGTTCTGTCGCGTCGGGTTCCGGGGTTCCTCCATCGCCATGGCTCCTTCGCGTCTTCATCGCGTTCCCGGCAATCTTACGCGCACGCGAGGATACTTGCGTCGGAAACGTCTAGCTTTTAATGCTTCGTCCTGTCCCGCATGCCATGGCGGATCGCCCTGGATGCTGCGATACTATTTATAAGCGCGCGCTGCGTAACCTACTAAAACGGTCCATGACAAAGAGGTTGACTGACACAAACCGGTGTGCCGGGACGGCATCGCGGGCTCACAGCTTTTGTCCGGGGGTACCTGGATGAAACGGCATCTCGATCTGGATTCCCGAGGCGCGATCACGCTAAACGGGCTGGCGCACAGGCTGGGGCGTGCCCGTGAGCAACTGATGCATCGCTGGATCGCCGAGACCTCGGAGCAGGCCGCGCACACCGATGCGGACAGCGGGCAGGAACTCATTGGCTGTTTCGCCTATATGCTGGCCGAAGTATGCGCCGCCCTGCTGGTCGCCGAGAGCGACGCGTCACTATCCGCGCATGTGGCTGTCGCGTACCCCGGCAGGTTCTGGCCAGAGAGCTGGCGGGTCACGGATCTGTTTCGCAACATCGATCTGATGCAGCGCTTTCTGAAAGACGAGATCCGCGCGTATTTCGGTCCGGTTGCGGCTTCCGTCGACGTTCACATACGGGCACACGACATCGTCGAGCGCACGTTTCGCGCGATGATCGAAAACGCCATCGAGGCGCAAATGCAACGTCAGGCGGCCGAGGTGGCGGCGGCGCAGGACAGCCTGCACACGGCGCTGACTGCGCTGAAGCTCACCGAGGAGCGGCTGCGTGTCGCGACGAGCGCGGCCGGCATCGGCATCTTCGAGTGGTGTGGCGCCTCGCGACAAGGCGTGTGGGAAAACCGCCAGATGTACGACATCACCGGGCAGCCCGAGGAGAGGGGGCCGTTGACGGAAACCGAGTTCATGACGTCGGTCGTTCATCCCGACGATGTCGAACTGCTGAAATGCCATTTTCAGTCCCGGCTGGTCTCCGGCGAGCCGGTGCATGTCGCGTTCCGGCTGCACCGCGTAACCGACCACGCGCTCAGAACCGTCGAAATGTTCGGGTATCTGCGTCCGCCCGTTCAGCAGGACGATTACACGTTCATTGGCAGCTTGTGCGACGTGACGGAGCGGACCGACGCAGAGGCGAAATTGCAGGACGCCGATCGCCGCAAGGACATCTTTCTGGCCACGCTCGCGCACGAGCTGCGCAACCCGTTGGCGCCCGTGCGTAACGCCGCGCATCTGCTGGGCCACGGCGCGGGAGCCGATCCCGCCAAACGTGAATGGCTGCGCAATGTGATCGAACGCCAGACCGGCCACCTGTCGCATCTGATCGACGACCTGCTCGATGTATCGAGGATCACCACCGGCAAGATCGAGTTGAAGCGCGAGGTCTTCGATATCAGGCTGGCACTCGACCACGCTCTCGAGATCACGATGCCGGCTGCGTTGCAGCGGCATCACGACATCGTGCGTCTGCCGCTCGCGCACCCAGTGTACGTCCACGGTGACCCGGCGCGGATCACCCAGACATTTTCCAATCTGCTGGATAACGCGATCAAATACACCGACGACGGTGGCCGGATCGTCGTATGCGCGACGCTCGTCGGTCAGGAGGTATCCGTTACCGTGTCGGACACGGGCACGGGTATTTCGGGCGACGCGCTGCCTCACGTGTTCGATCTGTTCGTACAGGGTTCCTGCCACGGCGAGCCGTCCAGGGGCGGTCTTGGGATCGGGCTCTCGGTGTGCAAGACGCTGACCGAGATGCACGGCGGGACCATTGTCGCCAGGAGCGAAGGCAAGAACAGAGGCAGTGAATTCGAAATACGTCTACCCGTTTGCCAGGGCAGCAACCAGCAGGCGAAGGACGGTGCCGAAGCAGGTCGACCGCCGTCCGATCCATTGCGTGTTCTGATCGTCGACGATAACAGCGATGCCGCGCTGTCGCTCGCAATGATTCTCGACGCGCACGATGTGCGCACCGCACACAGCGGGGAAGAAGCGCTTCAGATTGCCGCTGCCTTCGAGCCGCAGATCGTTTTCCTTGATCTTGGTCTGCCGGGAATCAGCGGCTATGAGGTTGCGCGTCGGCTGAGGGACCGTCAGGCGGCCGGCAAGCGCCTTGAAATCGTCGCCGTGTCCGGATACGGACAGCCTGAGGACGTGACTCGCTCAGCGGGGGCGGGGTGTGATAGTCATCTCGTCAAACCCGTCGATATCGAAGAACTGCTTGCGATCATCAGGCGAATGACCAGCGAAAATCCGTCCACCGCGTAGTTTTCGATCGACCCTCTTTGTGCGAGGCGGCGTTCTGGGGCGACGACGAAAAGCACTGTTAGGATTTCCCCGCTTATCAGTCGAATTCCCTCGCGGGAACGACGTGGCAATTTTCGCAATGCTCTACCATCAATCCATCCAGGAGGTAGTGATGTCACGGACTGTCAGGTTTGCCGAGGCCGGTGGGCCGGAAGTGCTTCGATTCGTCGACGAATCGGTCCGCGGCCCCGGCCGCGGTGAAGTTCGCATCAACGTGAAAGCGATCGGTCTCAATCGCGCGGAATCGATGTGGCGCACCGACCAGTACATCGAACCAGTCCGCTTTCCGGCCGGGCTCGGGTACGAGGCGGCCGGCATCGTCGACGCGGTGGGCGAGGGCGTCGGCGGTTTCGCGCCCGGAGACGAGGTCAATGTGATCCCGTCGTTCTCGATGAATCAGTACTTCACCTACGGCGAAGTCATCATCGTGCCGGACCATGCAGTCGTCAGGCATCCGAAATCTCTTTCCTTCGCCGAGGCCGCGTCGGTGTGGATGATGTTCGTCACCGCATATGGCGCGCTGATCGAAGATGCGAAGGTGGGCGCCGGCGACTATGTCGTCATACCGGCCGCTTCGAGCAGCGTTGGACTGGCAGCGATCCAGCTAGCGAATTACGCTGGGGCGACGTCGATCGCGGTCACGCGCCATGCTGGCAAGCGACAGCAGTTGCTCGACGCGGGTGCCGCACACGTGGTCGTCACGGACGAGTCGGACCTTGTCGAAGCGATCATGCGGATCACGGATGGAAAGGGGGCTCGTGTCGCGTTCGATCCGGTCGGCGGCCCGAACTTCGCGAAACTGGTCTCGGCGCTGTCCTTCCAGGGGATCGCGTATCTGTACGGCGCGCTAGACGAACGTGCCACGACGCTGCCCGTGCTGCCGATGATCGCCAAAATGATTTCCGTGAAGGCGCACAACATCTGGCTGACGAGTGGCGACCCGACGCGCCGAAAGGCTGCGGTGGAGTTCGTGCTCAAGGGGCTCGAAAGCGGCTCGCTGAAGCCGGTCATCGATCGCACCTTTGGGTTCGACGAGATCGTCGACGCGCACCGCTACCTCGAAACCAACGGGCAGTTCGGAAAGATCGTGGTAACGGTGTAGCCCGCGAACCGACATTGAGGTGAGGCAACGCGCTGCTTTTCCGCTTGATATCGTTGCTGGCCGCGTTCGCTCAAGCGCGGTCATCGCGAAGTGCTGAGGTCCAGTTCATGCAGCATGTGGCGGCATTGAGGTAGCGCATGACATGGCGATCCTTCGGTCGGATCGCGCATGCCGGCGTTGGTCTGGCTGTCGCGCGACCTTCATCAGGGCCCATCGGTACCGTTTCCACGCGTGCCCGGACCCACGCGTGTCAGGACACCACATCGGCCAGCGGCCGCCTCGGCGCGTGACTGACGCGCGGGCCGCGGCCGACGCGGAGCAGAAGCTGCGGAATCGCCTCCGTTCCCAGCAGCGTCCGGAGCCGCTCACGCAGCGGGTCCACTTCGATCGGCTGGTTCAGGTAGGAAGCGGTCAGTCCCACGGATGCCGCGACCAGCAGCATCCGCTCGAGCGCCTGTCCCGCCGCGAGCCATGCCTCGCGGTCGTCGCGCATCGTGGCGATGCCGACCATCAGCGGCGAGCCTTGCACGAGGTGCCGATGCGTGGCGGGCTGTCCCGCGCCCACATCGAATACGCGGACGGCCAGGCCGACGAGCGGCGCCGCGAAGTCGAGCAATGCTCCGACAGCGGTACCGTAGGCCGGCATGCCATCGTCGCGCCGGCGCGGGTGGATCCAGCTGGCGAGCTCGCGCCGGAAGCGTGGGTCCGCGAACTGCGCATGATCGGCGTCGGCGATCAGTTGCGCAAGCGCCTCGCGCGCGCTCGTTTGCTCCACGCAACAGGCAATCGCGCCCTCGTCGTCGCAGGCGTCGCTGAGCTTGCGTTGCAGTGCCGCCGGAACGGCTTCGTCGGCGAACGGCGCACGCGTCGTCACGCGCGCCGTCAGCGCGTCGAATAGTTCGCACAGGTGGGGATCGCGGAGCCCGTCGCGCGACACGCTCACGAGCGCCACGATGTCGGGGTCGGCTTCCGATGGAAACAGCGTGATCGCATAAGCGAGACCGAGACGGCACAGCGCCACGCGAAGATTGAGCAACGCCGCGCCGCAACTCATCAGAAGTTCGCGATCGAAAGGATCGACCACGGGAAGCGCGCGCATGCGGTCGGCGCAGATCTGTACGGTCTCGCCGTCGACGATGAACCGCCACGGTTGCGTGTTGTGATTCGACGGCGCGAGCACCGCATAATGCAGCGCAAAGCGCAGCTGCTGTTCCAGTGGCGTGGAGGCGTGGAAGTGCGGTTCGCCGATTTCCCACGCGTCATGTTGGGCGGCATCGTTCATCTCGAAGTCTCCTTTCGGATCGTTCCCGCGAGCACGCGGTTCGTGTCGTCATCGTGTCGCCGGGTACCGTGGCAGGTTTGCGGCAGGTCGACGTTTCAGATGTCTCGCGTACGCTTTGCGCGGGTCTCGCAGCGGAGAAGCGCTACAGGTCGTTTCCGTCGTCGAACAGCTTATGGCGGATCGCATAGCGAACCAGCCCGTTCTCGTTCGGCATCTGCATTTTTTCGAGGATGCGCGTCTTGTGCGTGCTGATCGTCTTCACGCTGACGCATAGTTCGTTGGCGATCTCGGTGATGCTCTCGCCTTCGACCAGGCGCCGGAACACGTCGAATTCGCGATCGGACAGCCGCTGGTGCGGCAGCGCGTCGGCAGGCTCGTTCAGGTTCTGGGCAAAGCGTTCGGCCATCGCGAGGCTTACATAAACGCCCCCTGACGCGACTTTCGTCACCGCGCCGACCAGTTCCGCGCTCGCGCTTTCCTTGGTCAGATAGCCGGACGCGCCCGCCTTGAACGCTCGCACCGCGTATTGCTGCTCGGCGTGCATCGTCAGCACCAGAATCCGCAGGCCGGGTTTTTCCTCCTTGATCTGCTTGATCAGTTCAATGCCATTGCGCCCCGGCATCGACAGGTCGAGCACGAGCACGTGGGCCTGCGTCGCGCGAATCAGCGCGATCGTCGTCGCGCTGTCGCAAGCTTCGCCGGCCACTTCGAAGCCGCTCGCCTGCTGCAGGATATGGCGCAGTCCGTCGCGCACGAGCGTGTGGTCGTCGGCCAGCAACACCTTGATCATGGGGTGATCTCTCCCGGTTGCATCCATTGCCAGGGAAACCTGACCGCAATCGCGAAATCGGCGCTTTACGCAATATCGATCCGCATGGAGTCGCCGGGCATCGGCGCGTGTTCGCGCACGCCGATCAATCCGAACGGCATTTCATGACCGCTGGCTCCAACCGTCTCGCGATCGGCGTCTCGTTCACGATCCATTATCCGCTATCCGTGGCGGGCGGTCGGGCCGTTTGTGTGAGATGTCACTTCGGCCGTGTTTCGCCTTCGCATGGCGGCGACCTTATTCAGCGCGTCCTGAACGAGGCGGAAGGACGGTGTCGCGTTTCGCCGTGAATGGTTCGCATTGAGCGGACCGAGGCGGCGCGGGAGTTGATGCGCGGCGCGCAGGCGCGCGGCGTGTACCGCCCCACGCCGCGCAGCAGCGTTCGTTCGGCACGGCGTCCTGTCAATGCGCCATTAGCACGGGCACCGTCATCGATTCGAGCATCGTCCGCGTAACGCCGCCCCACACGCGCTCACGCGCATGCGAATGGCCATACGCGCCCATCACGAGCAGATCGGCATGTAGATCCGACACCCGGTTCAGCAGCGTCGCGCCCGTGCCGGCGATGCCGAGGCGCGGCGTCGTCGAGAACGACGCGCGCACGCCGTGCGCTTCGAGCCATGCCGCGACGTCGATCGCGCTGGGTCCCGCTTCATGGTCGTGCGTGGGCTCGACGACGGCGACGCCAACGAAGCGCGCCCGTTCGAGCAGCGGCATCGCGTCGGCGATCGCTCGCGAGGCTTCGCGGTTGCCGTCCCACGCGATCAGCACGTTCTCGCCGAGCGTCGGCACGGCGCCCGCGCGCGGGATCACGAGCGCGGGACGCCCCGCGCCGAGCACGACCTCGCCGACGAAATGCCGGTCGACGTAGCTGGCGGGATCTCGCGGGTCGGGCTGGCCGAGCACCAGCAGGTCGGCGTGCCGCGCGTGAAGCGTCGTCACGGCGACAGGGGAGCCCTCCGGCGCGCGCCATTGCGCTGCGCGGCCGGCGCGCTCGGCCGCGGCGAGAAATGCATGCCGCGCCGTCTCGCGGCGATCGGTCGTCAGTGCGGCGCGTTGGGCAACGAAACCGTCGTCGGTGCCGAACAGCGGTTTCGCGAGGCCCTCGCACACGACATACAGACCGATCAGGTGTGCATCCCAACGCTGCGCAAGATCGAGCGCGAGCGCGACGCGAGTGTCGCAGCGGCGGCTGTCGTCGATGTGAACGAGCAGGGTCTTATAGCTCATGTCAGTTCCTTTTCGGCTGAGGGCGGGACGGAATGGTCGGCTGGTTCGACGCCTGCATGGGCCGGGATCGTCAGAACCGGGCAGCGGGCACTGCGCAGCACGCGCTCGGCGACGCTGCCGAGCATCAGTCGTTGAACACGACGGCGGCCGTGCGCGCCCATCACAATCGCGTCGGCGTGCCATTCGAGCGCCGCCGCGACGATGCGCTTCGCGACGTCTTCGCCAGGTGTCGAGGCTTCCACCGTGCGTGGCTTGTAGCTCATCGCCAAAGCGCCGTGACAGAACGTGGGGACACCGGCGTAAGCCCGTTGTCAAATGGAGTCTATGGGCCGGCCCGGCGCGACTATTGACGCGGATCAAGCGCGCCGATGCCGCACGCCAGTTGATGTAGGTCAAGCTCTGCCGGCTGCGCGCAAATACAGTGATAGCAGCGGACGTCGCGCCGTAGCGGTGCCTGCAGTTGCGTGCCGTCTGTGGAGGGCAACGATCACGGCCAGGGAATGTTCCGGTTAATCCGGGCTGAGTCCATACCCCGGCTCGGCGTGCGCGCTTCGCGCACGCAACGAGTGACGCCCAATTGGCGGACGGAGCGCCCAGTGTCTGCTGCCGGAGAAGGAACATGACCGAGCGTTGCAGGATTCTGATCGTTTACTACTCGCGAACCGGCACCACGCGACGTGTTGCCGAACTGCTCGCGTCCGAACTCGACGCCGACATCGAACCGATCCGCGAACGCGCCGGGCCACGATCGCGTGATGGCGCACGCGGCTACGTCAGATCGGTGATCGATGCGCTGTGCCATCGGCGCGCCGCCGTGATGCCGGCGGTGCTCGACGTCGCCGCGTACGACCTGGTCGTCGTCGGCGCGCCTGTCTGGGCAGGCGGCGCGTGCGCGCCGGTTCGGGCGTGGCTGGAATCGAACGGAGGACAGATCCGTCACCTGGCGCTGTTCTGCTGCGAGGGCGCGCGCGGCAGCGGATCGGCGCTGAAGCAGATGTCGGAGGCGGCGGGCAAGACGCCGCTTGCGGCCTGCGTGATCAGCGGCAGCGATCTGTACCGCCGCAGGGACGCCGACAAACGCGACGCGTTCGCGCAGAAGATCAGGCAAAGAATGGCGGCGCGGCGGGAGACGGAGTGGCTGGTGTAGCGCGGGCGGTCGCACGCGCGGTCGGGAAGGATGCAACTAAACCCGCAGCGAACCGCGCAACGCGCCGAAGTCGGTGCGTGGATGACGGTGCACCGGCGTTGCGTCCGGTACCGTGAAAGCCGGCTTGTCGAGCTCCGGACGAATGACATTCGCGAGGTCGAAAGGAAAACGGTGACGCGCCGCGTCGTAGCGCCGTGCCGCTTCGTCATAGCGGTCGCGCGCGCAGGCGATGGATCAGCTTGCATGCTGGGCGGGCCGCTATCGTGAGGGAGTTGCGGAGCCGCTCGTCGAGCGCGCGATGCACGAACGTGCGCGCGCGGCGCAAGCAGCAGGGAGTCCCGATGAGCAGCAAGCTCAGTGAGATCGAAAGCCGCACCGCTTCGGCGAGGCAACTCGAAACGGTGATTGGCGCGATGCGCGGCATCGCCGCCGCGCGCGAGCGCGAGGCGCAGGCGCGGCTCGCGGGCATCCGCTCGACGGCGGCGACCGTCGGCGAGGCGATCGGGATGGTGCTGGCTGCCGCATCGTCGGCACATGCGGCGCAATACGCGCCACCGGAAGGCACCGCGCGCATTCTGATCGTGCTATGCACCGAGCAGGGTTTCGTCGGCGGCTTCAACGAGCATCTGCTGGCGCGCGTCGAACGATTGAAGGCGGACGAGCCGGGCGAGATTTTCATCGTCGGCACGCGCGGCGTGATGCTCGCCCAGGAACGCGCATTGCATTACGGCTGGTCCGTGGGAATGGCCTCGCACGCGGAGGACGTGATGCGCGTGGCCAGTCAGCTCGCGGACGCGGTGTTCGCGCGCTTTCGCGATCAGGCGTCGTCGCAGGTGTGGCTCGTGCACGCGACGCCCGGCCCCGGACTCGACGGGCGCATCGTGACGCGGCGGCTGGTGCCGTTCGATTTCACGCGCTTCAGGGTGGCGTCGCGCGGGCAGGCGCCGCTTTTGAACCTGCCGCTCGACGGCTTGCTGAGGGGCCTCACCGAGCGCTACGTGCACCTCGAACTGTGCGAAGGCCTGATGCAGTCATTCGCGGCGGAAAGCGCGGCGCGCGTCGGGGCGATGCTGGCGGCGAGCCGTCATGTGAAGGACCGGCTGCAGGAACTCACGCGCGACTATCGGATCGTCCGGCAGGACGAGATCACCGCCGAAATCGCCGAACTGGCCGCGACGGGCGCCTGCGTGCCGCCGGCTACGTCGGCACGGGGGCAGTCGTGAAGCGCGCCGCGTGCTGGCTCTGCGTGTCGCTGCCCGGTTCGGTGACGTGCGTTTGAGCCTCGGCGGTGGAGCACGGACCGTGTCGTCCGATCGTTCAACTGGGGTCAGCCGATTCCTACGACCGGCGACGACGGACTAACCCCATTTCCGCCGTCGCTGATTTAGATAACGCCAGCCGTTGCCGATAATAGATTCGACGACACGCCGCGATGTCCGGCGCCAAGGTCGGCGAGTTCAGGGAGGCGGCAATGAACGACACCATCATCCCGCTGCGCGCACTGGTCGAGAAATGGCTTGCGCCGACCGGCACGACACCGGCGCACGTGGTGCGCACGGGCCGCCTGGCGATCACCCGGGCGCGGTATGTCTGGCTCGAGGGCGCGATTTCTTCGAGACCGCTGACGATCGTATTTTTCCGGCACGGCAAGGGTTCGTGGGACGTGTTTCCGCCCGTTGAACAGGCACCGGCAATGAGCGCGCGCTACTTCTAAGCGCCCACCGGTATCAACGGATCTGGTGAAGCATCGGCCAGCCGTGATCGACGCGGACGCGACCTCGGTCACGCGCGCAGATCAATGACCCCGCTTCGCGTCGGAACACGATCAGCGGGTCGCAAACGGCGCTGACTGCATCAGTGCAAGCACGGGTCGCCAGAACGCGGGGGAGTCGAACGCCGCCATCGGTACCGCGGTGTCGAATGACAAGGTCGACGCCTGTTCCGCCGGCGTCAGTGCGTCGGCGCTCGCGAGTTGACGCGCGAGCGTCGTGGTGTCGGCGTCGGATAGATCGCGCGGACCATGCCGGCGCGCTTCGATGCGTTGCGCGAGCACCGTTGGTTCGGCACGAAAGTCGAGAATGCGAGCCGGTACACCAAGCCGTTGGGCGAGCGCGAAAAACGTGTCGCGGTGACGGAACTCGAGAAAGGTCGCGTCGACGATCGCGCTGTGGCCGCTTTGCAGCACGCGGTGCGCGAGTCGAAGAAGGTGGTCGTAGATCGCGTGACGTGCGGCTGGCGTGTAGCGTTCGGCGCCAAGCGAGGTTTGCGCGTCGGTCGCCGGCCGCGGACGCTTGCGTTCGGCATCGCTCGACACTCGCACCGCGCCGCACAGGTCCGCAAGGGCCCGGCTCGCGACCGATTTTCCCGAACCGGAGTAGCCATGACACAGCAGCAAAACGGGTCCCGGCTTCTGCGTTTGCGCGCGTGCCACCTCGAGGTAGCGCAGGGCCGGATCCGGGATGACGACGCTGCGGCCCGCTACGTATCCCGCTTTCAGGCACGCGACCCACGCCCGCACCAGCGCGCGATAGGCGACGTACAAAGGCATCAGCGACAGCGCCGCATAATCGCCCGACGTTTCCAGCCAACGGTTCAACAGTCGATTGGCCAGACGGGGCTCCGCTCGCGCGCACAGGTCCATCACGAGAAACGCGACGTCCGCTGCGACGTCGATCCAGCGTAGCGCATCGTCGAAGTCGATACAGTCGAACATCGCGATTGCGCCGCGCCAGCGAACCACGTTGTCCAGATGCAGATCGCCATGGCAGCCCCGCACGAAACCCTCGGCGCGGCGCCGCCCGATCAGCGGCGCGAGTTGGTCGAGCTGTCGCGCGCACCACGCGGCAATGCCGGGCAGCGCGGGATGGCTGCAATTGGCCAGCAGCGCCGCGTTGATCGTTTCGATCTGCGTTCGCACCAGCGTGGCGCTCCCGTAGCGCGACGACGGCGCGTTGCGGGGCGCCCTCAGGTGATAGTCGGCGAGCCGCTTCGCCGCGCCGTCGATGTCGCGCGGCGTCAGTGCTCCCTTCGCCGCGAGACTCGAAAAGAGCATCGCCTCGTCGAAGCGGCGCATCTTGACCGCGTGATCGACTGTCACGCCGACGTCCCCGAGTGTCAGCACGCCGGCGTGGCGCGCAATCGGCAGCACGCCGGCGTAAATACCTTGCGCGAGTGGCCGGTTCAGACGGAGCTGGGCTTCGCAGCAGCGCTTGCGGGTCGCGGTGGCGGTAAAGTCCGCGAAACCCGGGGCGACGGGTTTGATGATCTTGTACGCGAAGCGCCCGGCGAGATACACGACGGATATGTGCGTTTCGACCCGGACGATCCTGCCCGCCGGATGACGGTACGTGCCCGGCCTGCGCAGCGTCGCGTCGAGTCCGCGCACGCTGCGGCGCGCGGCGCGGACCCGGTTGGCGAGATGCTGGATGCCGCGCATGCCTGCATTGGCGCGTGGTGAAGAAAGCTTGCGGCTCCGTGGCGAACTCATGCCGGACTCCACCTCGCGGGCAGCTGCGCGCCCATTTCTTCGTGGCGACCGCTCAAGTCGACCGGGCCCGCGACAACCAGACCGGAATTCGCGAAGAGCGGCACGCCGGGCGCGCGTTCGACGATCACGCTGCGGCCGCCGAAACCAGGCATGACCTTGACGGCCTCGGCGAGCGCATTGATGCCATCGAGCAGCCATTGCCGGGCGTCATGGTGAAGCACGAGCGTCTCATTCGGCACGGTTGACCTCCGCGTGGTGGGACGGCCGGCGCCCGCCTTGCGCGCGAGCCGGAATCGTCTACTCATTTAAGCCATCGGGTATGGTAACCGGCTTGATCTGTATCAACGAGGCGGTAGCCGGGCATCGCCAGTCGCTCGGCAACTGCCTGCACGCTTCCATACGAAATGGAGCGTGGGTCACCGATTGACCGCAGTCAAGCCGCGTGCGATCGTGGCAGCAACGCGCCGGTGGAGCAGCGGATGAAGCGATTCGATATTTTCAATGGCGATGCCGACGGCATCTGCGCGCTGCATCAGTTGCGGCTCGCCGAGCCTGCCGACACCATCCTGATCACGGGAGCCAAGCGCGAGATAACGCTTCTGCAACGCGCGAACGCGCAGCCGGGCGACAGCGTGACCGTGCTGGATATTTCGCTCGACTCGAACCGCGAGCCACTCATCGCGTTGCTGGATCTTGGTGTAAAGATCGACTATTTCGATCATCATTTCCCCGGTCCCATCCCCGCACACGCGCTGCTGACGACGCATATCGATACGTCACCGGATAGGTGCACTGCGCTGATCGTGGACCGCCATCTTCAAGGCCGGTACATGCGATGGGCGGTGGTCGCGGCCTATGGCGACAACCTGCATAGGGCCGCGCATCGGGCCGCCAGTGCGTGCGCGGTGAACTCGTCCGATGAGCGCAAACTGCGCGAACTCGGCGAAGCGATCAACTACAACGCCTACGGGGACAGCGTCGTCGATCTTGCCGTCGATCCTGTCGAGATGTATCGCGCCATTCAACCCTATTCGGACCCCCTCGAGTTCATTGCGTCGACCGGCGTGCTGCCCGAACTGCAGGCGCGACGAACGGAAGACCTCGAACTGGCCTTGGGACTCGCGGTAACGCGGCGGCTCGCCAATGGAACGCTGCACATTCTTCCCGACGCGGCGTGGGCGCGGCGCGTGCGAGGCGATTTCGCCAATCTCGTCGCGCGACGCGACCCGGCGCGAGCGCACGCGGTGCTGACGGCCGGCGCCGATGGCCGATACACGGCGAGCGTACGGGCTCCGCTCGATTGTCCGCGAGGCGCCGACGTCCTTTGCAGGAAGTTCGGAGGAAACGGCAGGGTCGCTGCCGCCGGTATCGACGGGCTCGATCGCGCGCGGCTCGACGAATTCGTGACAGCGTTCAGCGTTGCGTTTTGACGCGACGTTCGAGGAGCGGGTGACCGGTAATTCACCGCCGCATCGCAGTCGGCAGTGCGAATTCGCCAGGTGACGCATCGAGCGCGAGGTAGCGGCCATGGAAGCATGCCCCTGTACCGGCATCGCCGGCGAGACCCGTGAAAACTTCTCCGTTCAGGAGGACGCTTGATGCGGCCGATTGATGGCATAGTGGGTCTGGCAACGCGCACCAACGTTGCGGGAGGAAAAGCGATGGGCAACCTGTTTCGCGACCGCGCCGACGCTGGCAGACAACTGGCCCACGCACTGCGCGACTATCAGGGTCGCGGCGATCTGGTGGTGCTGGCTCTGCCGCGCGGCGGCGTTCCTGTCGCGTTCGAAGTTGCACGGGCATTGCATGCGAAGCTCGACGTTCTCGTCGTCAGAAAGCTTGGGGCGCCGCAAGACGAGGAACTGGCGATGGGCGCCATCGCGACGGGGGGCGCCCTTCATCTGGAAAGGTCGGTGCTTCGCGAACTGCAAATCAGTGACGCCGAATTGGCCGACGTGATCGCGCGCGAAACAGCCGAACTCGCGCGCAGGGAACTGGCGTACCGTGGGGAATGCCCGCCGGTGCCAGTACAGGGCAAGACGGTGATCGTGGTCGACGACGGCATCGCGACGGGGGCATCGATGCATGCGGCGCTCGACGCACTCCGCAGCAGACATCCCGCTCGGATCGTGGTGGCGATCCCGGTGTCGCAATCCGATGCGTGCACGGCATTCGAAGGAATCGCGCACGCGTTCGTGAGCGTGCTGCAGCCGGATTGGTTGATGGGGATCGGCGGGTTCTATGTGAATTTCGACCAGACGACCGATGAAGAAGTCCGCGCCTGTCTCGCCGCCGCGCGCGATTGGGAGCCCGAGCAGGGCTCGGACTCGGCCGGATGACGGCGCAACGAAGGCAGACACGGCGGCGGGCCGTGTCGAACATGGGGCATCTATCGACGGCTCACGTTCCGACCGACACGTACAAGAGCACGATCGGCGCCTTCGAACCATTTGGTATCGCCGAGCGTAACGGCGCGCCATAGGTGCAGCGCAAATCCACGAATCTCGACCATTGGACGCGCACGCCCGCGCCGATGCCCGCGAGCAGACCGGGGTTAGTTTCGGCTGGCTGGTCGATCGTGCTCCATACGCGGCCCGCATCGAAAAACACAAAGGGTTGCACGACTGCGTTGCTCGCGCCGAGCGAGATCGCAGGCGTGCGCACCTCGGTCTGAATGTTCCAGCCGCGATCGCCGAGCGTGACGTATGGGTCGTAGCCTCGCACACTGGACTCCCCGCCGAGCCCCATCTCCTCGCTCGGTAATAACGTGTTCGGCGTCCACTGGAACGTTCCGTTCGTGATCAGCGTGAAGCCAGCCCCAAGCGCGGTGGCACGAGACGCTGTCAACTGCATATAGACGTAGCGGGCCGTCGCGCCCTGCCGCGCGGCGTTAAATGCCGAATCCTGATTGTTGCCATCCAGTCCGCCCGGACTGGCGACGAGTGTCGCCGCGGCGTGCGCCGTGCCAGCCTCGGTCGGTTTGCTGATGTCGTAAGACAACACGAACTGATGTATGTGCGTATTCGAGTTGAAAACCTGGGAGCCGCCAAATTCCAGATCGTTGTTGCTGCGCTTGAAGTCGTATCCGATCTGGATCAACTGTGTCGTGTCCGTGATGGTCGGCAGACGCAAGTCGTAGCGAAAGCTGAGCTGCGCAGAAATGCCCGTTTGCCCATACGTGTCGGGCAGCCGTGGCGTGCTCTGCGCGTAGACGCCGAACAACTCGATACTGTCGAGCCAAGGCAGCGGCGCCGTATAGTTCAGCGCGTGCGCGGTGAAGCGGGCGCGGTTCGGGCGGCCTTCGATATTCGGATTGCCGCTGAAAAAATCGTTGCTGGCCGTGAATTGATAGGCGATCTGCTGATCGAGACCAAGCAGGTTGCCGTAGCCTATGCCTGCAAAGAACCGATCACGGCCGAGCTCCGGCACGCCTTCATTGTCATAACCCGCGCTTACGCGAAGCGGCAGCCGGTCTTCGGTTTGCAACACGACGTCGGTCGTGTCGGCGGCCTCACCGGGCGCAAAAACAGCATCGACCCGTCGGTAAGGATTCGCGTTGAGCACCGCAAGTCCCTTCGAGACCGCCGATTGCAGGATCGGTCCGCCGGGCTCGAGCGGCATTTCACGTTCGAGAAGCCTGCTCGAGAAGTAGGTGTTGCCGCTGGCGTGAACCCGACCCAGTTTGAATTCGGCAATGGCGATACGCACGACACCCGAGCTCACGTCCTGTTCCGGCACGTAGACGTCGACGAGCGGCTTTCCCGCCGCCCGATAACGCGCGACCACGGCGCGGCGTATCTCGGCGAGGCGGCCGAAGGTCAGCGGCTTGTCGAGGTCCGTGGCGAAGCTCTGCAGGAAGGCGGCGTCGAGTACGGGCAATCCTTGCGCGACGATACGACCTTGCTGCCTCGGCGATGCCGCCGCGGACGCGCCGGCCGGTTCGAAGACGAGCCCGGCAAGCCGCTCGACAGCGATCCGTGCAGACTCGGCCTGCGCTTCCGGGGAGGAGGGTGACGACGCGCTTCGCGGCGCCTGCGGTGCGGGTTGCGGCGCGAGGTCGCGCCATGCCTGTGCCGCTACTGGTGAGGTCTGCATGATGCCCGCAATGCACGTTGCGATCATCAGGACAGCAGTGCAGGCGGCGGATCGCGATTTCATCGATCGCTTATATGCAAAGCGCTGTGCCTATTGGCAGGCTGGCCGCAGGCTGCGGCGACCAGCAGGCCGCCGCCCTCAACCCGATGTCGCGCATGCAATACGAGCCTTCCGTCGTTCATGGCGATACCTATTAACGGGTGTGGTGCATCGAATCCGGAGCCGCACGTCGAAATTATTCTAGTCGAAGCGCCTGCGCCAGTTTCCAAAAGCGATCCGAACCCTCTTCACACTCGCGAAATGCTATCGAGGAAACATTTAGTAAGGGTTTCCACGATATGTACTGACCCGCGTCTTGTCTTTACTCTTCTAGACTTGTCATACAACATGCGCGATGACGATTCTCTCGTGCGCCTACAACTATTTGTCCGGAGGGGACTCCATGTCCAAGCTGTCGTGCGATCTTGATAAAAATGCGCCCGCAACGGGCGACACCTTGCGCATTTCGCGCCGTGGCTTCATTGGCCTCGGAGGCGCGCTCGCCGGCAGCGCACTCCTGCAGGCTTGCGGCGGCGGAGTTTCCGCTTCCGCGGCAGGCGGAAGCAGTAGTTCCACGCCAGCGACGGGAAGCACGCCGTCAACGGCTGCGGCCGACCCGATCTGGGGTCCCAACGGCTCAGCGACGAACATCATTAATGCGCTGCAGAAGATCACGCAGAGCGCGTTCCCGGCCGTCGATTTCCAGGTCGAGCAGTACGGTGCGCAACCGTGCGCGGTCATTGCCCAGGCCAACCCCTACACCGGCAGTTCATCGCCCCTGAGTACGGGGGCCGGCGCGACCAACGCACCGGGATCGTTCGATTCACGTCCCGCTTTCCTCGCGGCAATCGCGGCCTGCAGTGCAGCCGGTGGCGGCCGGGTCGTGGTGCCGGCGGGCACGTGGTATTGCGCGGGTCCCATCGTGCTGCAGAGCAACGTCAACTTCCATCTGAGTGCGAACTGCACGATCTATTTCAGCCCGAATCCCGCCGACTATGCGAAGGACGGTCCGGTCAACTGCGGCGCCAACGGCAATCTTTACTACAGCCGCTGGCAGGCGAACGACTGCCTGAACTTCGGCTCGCCCGTGTACGCGCGAAATGCGAACAACATCGCGGTGACTGGCGAAGGCCCGACCTCGGTGCTGAACGGTCAGGCGATGACGCCGTTCGCCGGAAGCGGAAACACCAGCACTTGCTGGTGGACCTACAAGGGTTCCAGCGGCACATACGGCTGCGCGGGGTCGACCACGCCGTCCCAGGCCTATACGAACCCGAACAACGTCGATCTGATGGTGGTCGCCCCCACCATTTCGGCCTCGCTCTACACGCTATTGACCAATCCGGCTACGCCGTGGCAGCAAGACCAGAACTACCTGCCGGCGCTCTCCGAAGCGGGCGTGCCGGTCGCGCAGCGAGTCTTTGGTCTCGGCCACTATCTGCGGCCGTGTATGGTTGAGTTCATCGGTTGCACGAACGTGCTGATGGAAAACTACCGAACCAACAACACGCCGTTCTGGCAGCATCATCCGACGGACTGCACGAACGTCGTGATCCGTGGCGTGACAGCCGACAGTATCGGACCGAACAACGACGGCTTCGACCCCGACGCCTGCAACACGGTGCTGTGCGACAGCGTAACGTTCAACACCGGCGACGACTGCATCGCGATCAAGTCAGGCAAGGATCTCGACACGGAGTACGGACCCGCGCAGAACCATGTGATCCAGAACTGCATGATGAATAGCGGTCACGGCGGCATTACGCTCGGCAGCGAGATGGGTGGCGGCGTGCAGAACATCTACGCGCGCAATCTGACCATGCTCAATCAGTTCTGGGCAACGAATTCGCTGAACATTGCGATCCGTATCAAGACGAACATGAACCGTGGAGGCTACGTCAAGAACTTCTACGTGAACGGCGTCACGCTCCCGCACGGCGTGAGCCTGACAGGTGGAGGCTACGGCAGCAAGATGCTGACGGGCAGTCCGATCAACGGCACCGTGCCCATCGGTGTGGCCACCGCAACAGCCGCCAACCCGTCCGCGTCTCAAGGCGGCCTGATCACGTTCGATTGCGATTACCAGCCTGCCGCCGATGCGATTCGCACACGCCCCGCACTCATTGACAACGTCAACATCGCGAACGTCAATGCTTCGAACGTGACATTGGGCAGTACAACCGGCTCCTGTTTCCAGGCCATCGTTGCACAAGGTCCAGTTGCGTTCGACTACAACGGTCCAGCGCCTGCGCCGAGCGTACCGGCAATCACGGGAGTGACGATTTCCAACTGCGACTTCGGCACGCCTGTGGCCGCAGGCCCCGCGAGCGCCAGCACGCCGGGTCCGATCTACCTCTACAACGTGCACGACATTACGTTGCAGAACGTGATCATCGCTGGGCAGACGCTCAATCAGACGCTGTCGGATCCGCGTTAAATACGACGCACCAAAGAGCGGCGAGGCGCCGCTCTTTGGCGTCGCACAGCTAAAGTGAAGTCGTCGCGCCGGGGGCTCTCAAGACGAGCCACTTTGCAACTCGCTCATCAGGCTCGCCGCGTAGGCCGGAATAGTCGCCGCTGGCTGTGGCGCGGCGAAGTAGTATCCCTGAACGATCTCGCAGCCGGCCTCGGCAAGAAAAGCCAATTGTTCCGCTCGTTCGACGCCTTCCGCGACGACTTAGAAACGCAGATTGCGGGCGAGTGCGATGATCGCACCGATAATCGTCTCATCCACGAGACTGCTGCCAATGCCGCGGATGAACGGCATGTCGATCTTCAGACGGTCCGCGTGAAAGCTGCGCAGGTAAGCCAGGCTCGAGTAACCGGCGCCGAAGTTGTCGATCGCTATGGACACGCCAATGTCGTGCAGGGCGCGCAGGGTGGGCAGGGCGCCCGGTGCAACCAGGCCTCCTTCGGTAATCTCCAGTTCGAGCCGGTCCGTGGCCAATTGTGACGCCGCAAGAGCGCGACGCACGACGGCGCCGAAATCACTCGAAGTAAGCTGGCTGGGCGACACGTTGACCGACATGCGCAGCCCCGGCAGCACTTCCTCCCAGCGCTTTGCCTGTGCACAGGCAGTTTGCAGTACCCATTCTCCGATTGACGCAATCAAACCGATGTCTTCGGCCAGGGGTATAAACGTCGTTGGGCTGACCGTGCCGAAGTCCGCGTCGTGCCATCGGATGAGCGCCTCGACTCCAGTCAGCCGGTAGCTGCGTATGTCCACTTGCGGCTGGTACGCCAGTTCAAAGCCGTTCTGCTCGACGGCGTTGCGTAGCTTGTGCGATAGCGCGATACGCTGAGTCGCCGCATGCGCGAGCGAAGGGGCAAATCGCTCGACGCCGTTACGCCCGCCTGCCTTGACGCGATACATCGCAAGGTCTGCATGTTTCAGCAAAGTTTCGCACTCAGTGCCGTCTTGCGGATAGCAGCTGACCCCGATGCTCATCCGGACCCGCAGTTGCATGTCGTCGATTTGCACTGGCTTGTCCAGCGCTTGCGCACGCGCGTCAACAGCGCGGAGAGTTCGTCATCGTCGGTTGAACCCTTCAACATCGTCACGAACTCGTCGCCGCCATATCGCTTCACCACGCCATCCGTTCCGACCGATGTCGACAACCGCCGCGCAACTTCTTGCAACAGGCGATCGCCTGCGCCATGGCCCAGGCTGTCGTTGATGTCCTTGAAATGATCGAGGTCGATGAACAGCAGCGCGAATTCGTGACCATCGAGAATCGCCGTGTCAATCAGCTCACGCAGCGTCACGCGGTTCGGCAAATCCGTCAGCCCATCGCGACGTGCCTGCCTGACCAGTAGATCGCGCGACTCAATGAGTTCCGTCAGGTCGCTCACCACGCTGATGTGATGCGTAACCTTTTCCGCCTCGTCACTCACCGGTGCCACGTACAGCTGATACCAGAACTCTGTTCCGCTCGCGCGCCGGCTGTTCGTCAGCGTGGTTGCCTCGCGTTTCTCGGCAACAGCGGTACTGATCTGTTTCCACAATCCAGGTGTTTCCGGCCGCGCGGAATGATCTGCGATCTGCGGGCGCTCGCCACGCGACCGGCTGCACACCGCGCCGCCTGGCTGGACGGAGAAGATTTGAAACGTGAGCCGCCAACAGCTTGAGATTTCACCAAGAGTTTGCGCGTAGAATCCATTCACGAATCCAATACGCCAGCGTCCGGCCAGCCATGTATGCCACGTCACGATACGATGCAGCTGCGTGTGTTATCCACTGGCTTGCCGTTGTCGCGGTCGTGCCTACCGTTCGTCGATGGGCACACATCGGGAGCGCTATAGTGAAAAGCTCTGCCACACGCTACGGTTCAATTGCCCAATTCCTCCACTGGTGCACGGCAATTGTCGTGCTCGTGACGTTCATGTATGGGCCCGGCGGATCTGAACAGCGCGTCTACTCTTCGGTGCACGAGTTCGACCGGCGACTGCACGAGACTTTGGGTTTGTGCGTGTTCGCGCTCACCCTCGTCCGCCTGCTGTGGCGAGCATACGACGCGCGTCCCGAGACACCTCCAATTTCTCGCTGGATAGCTGTGATGGCAACAACCGTTCGATGGATGCTGTATCTGCTTCTCCTCGCGCTTCCGCTTACCGCCATCTCGGGCGCGTGGCTCGAAGGGCATCCGTTGACGCTGATCGGCGGTTACGATATTCCGCCTTTACTCAGTAGTTCGCATGGAGCAGGCTCAGCCCTCGCATCGCTGCACGCGTGGCTCGGCGACGCCATTATGTGGCTTGCGGGGTTGCACGCATTCGCGGCTATTTTTCACCATGCCTTCCTTAAAGACGACGTCCTGATCGCGATGCTTCCACGCTGGTTTCCGGCGGGACGGGCACGTACTGGCCGATAAGCCCCGAATGCCACGAGGCGAGATTGGGCGACGATGGTCCTTGAACACCCGTGGTTGGCCCGCCAGCTTCACCGAGAATCAGGTCGCTTGCGTTCCCCAATGATCCTGTCGACACAACGGAAATCAATGTTGTCCGATGCTCAGTGGCCGATCCTGTCGGTGATCTTGCCGGCGAGGAAGATGCTGGCTGAATCGAAAATCGGCAGACCGTCTTTGGGAGAGACGATATTGCCGCTAGCATCATGGTTGAGCCTCGTCCTGGTCACGTCGAGCATCGCCATCACGGCCACTGGAATCGTACGTTCACCGAAGGTATATCCGTTCAGCTTGAACATTCGACCGTACGGCATCAGTTCGGGAAACTGTCCGCCCGCGTGACATGCCACGCAGCTTTGCCCTGTTTGACGGGCAAATATAGGCAGCGCTCGAACTACCGCTAGATCTTCATGCGCTGCAGAACGCGGTCGCCGGCGACGAACTGATGAAACATCGCCGCTGCGATATGCAAGCAGATCACGCCGAATAGAACCCAAGCGAGGACGCCGTGAACATCGCCCATCGCATGTCCGAATGACGAACCCGGTGCCGACAGTGAGGGCAACGAAGCAAGTCCGGCGAGGCGGACCGTCCACGTGCGCGACGAAGCGTTGATCCAGCCGAGCAGCGGCACCAGCACGAGCAGCACATACAGCGCGAGGTGCGTGAGCTTCGAAGCGGCGCGAAACAGCGGCGGCAGGTTGTCCGGCGGCGACCGATGAGTCACGCGCCACAGCACCCGCAACACCATCGCTGCGAGCAGTGCGGTGCCGACGCCAAGGTGCCAGGCGATTTCGCCGTCCGGCACGGTATCGCGGTGCACGTCCGGCATCGTCCAGCCGATCACGAACTGCGCGGCAACCAGCCCGACGACGAGCCAATGGAGCAAACGTGCGACGATATCATAGCGGTGTTCAGTGGAGACTTGCATAGGGGAGCCTGTGAGTTGGATTCAGTCGAAACAGATCGTACACGGCCGCGCCTTAAGGCCAGGTTAAGGGGCAGTCGCCAAGGCCGCCTGTCTGCGCCGTTCCAACCACTCGAAGACCGCCATCCCCGCGATCATCGCCGCCACGAACACCCACGCTTTCACCGACCCGAGTCCGAGCGCAACGAGCGCCGGGCCGGGACAGAACCCTGCAATTCCCCAACCGACGCCGAACGCGAGGCTGCCCACCATCAGCCTTCGCGTGACGTGCGTTGACGCGGGAATCTGCATCGGCAATCCGAGCAGCGACTTGCCGCGGCGCTTCGCGATCGCGAAGCCGATTGCTGCGACAGCCACCGCGCCGATCATCACGAACGCGAGCGACGGGTCCCAGCGTCCTGCGAAATCGAGGAAGCCCAGCACTTTGGCGGGGTTGGCCATGCCCGACAACAGCAGGCCGAAGCCGAACAGCAGCCCGCATACGAATGAAACGACTGTTGCCATCCTATGCTCCGAGAAGATGTCGCGTGATATAGACGGTGACGAAACCGGCCGCCATGAACGTCGCCGTCGCTACGAGCGAGCGCATGGCGCCGCGTGAAATCCCGCACACGCCGTGTCCGCTCGTGCAACCGCTGCCATAGCGGGTGCCGATGCCGACCAGAAAGCCGGCCGCGATCACGGCCGGCCACGACGCGTCGACGGTGATCGCGACGGGCGCACCGACCGCGCGCGCGATTACCGCGGCAGCGACCAGCCCGGCAACGAAGGCGACGCGCCATGCGCCGTCTCGCCTGGTCCAGCGCAGCAGGCCGCCGACTATCCCGCTGATTCCGGCGATGCGGCCCAGCAAAAGCACCATCGCCGCAGCCACGGCGCCGATCAGCAGGCCTCCGCACAGGGACGCGAGCGGGGTGAAATGGTCGAGATCGATCATCGTTCAGGTTGACTGTCGTGTGGGTTGGAGGGAAGCGGCAGCGCTCAAATCAGCGCCGCTTTGACCAGCAGGCCGAGCGCCACGCAGACGAGGATGCTCGCAAAGCCCAGTTGCACCTGACGCGCGGCGATGTGATGCGATGCAAGCCGTCCGCTGAGCATACCGGCGGCGGTGGCGCCAGTGAACCACAACGCGACTTCGAGTGGAAGCGTTGCGCCGTGCGTGGCCGTCGCGAGAACGCCGCCACTGTCGACGAGTGCGATCACCATCAGCGAAGTCGCGACGATACCGTGCATCGACAGGTCCGTCAGCTTGCGCATCATCGGCACGATGATGACGCCGCCGCCGACACCGAGCATCCCCGTCATCAATCCCGTCAGCGAACCGGTGGCCGCGAGCGCGGCTGCGGTCGGCCAGGTCCAGCGAAAGTGGCCGGTCGCCGGGTCGACATGCGCGACGCAGATTGACGATTGTGCCTCGCGCGACGCGCGAGCGTCCGACGCAACAGCCGGAACGCGACCACCAGCATGACCGCGGCAAACAGCGCGAGCAGCACGCGTTGCGGAAACGCATGCGCGAGACGCGCGCCGGCAGCGGTCGCGGGCACCCCCGCGGCGGCCATCAGCAGCGCGGCGCGATAACGGACGAGCCGCTTGCGCAATGCCTCGAGCGCGCCCACCGCTGCGCTGCCGGCCACCGCGACGAGCGCGACAGGCGTGGCCTGCTGCAGCGGCCAGCCCATGCCGAACACGAGCCCGGGCACGGCAAGAATGCTGCCGCCCGCGCCAGTCAGCCCGAGAATCGCGCCGACCAGCGCGCCGACGGTGGCGTGATCCGCGCCGAACACTTGCCGCAGGCGGTCCGCGACAGGACTTCCGGCGGTGGTCAGGATTCGCTGGCGGTGGGCGTGGGTTTGCCGCGCAAGCTGACCGATGCGGAACTCGCGCGCGCAGCGGCGCAATTCCGCGGAAAACGCAGTGAGCTTGCCGCGCAGCTGGGATTGAGCGAGCGCACGCTTTATCGCCGGATCAAAGCGATCGCGGGCGGTGAGGGGGCCTAACGTTTCCTCGGCGTGGTGGGGGAGCGTTCACATCTTCTCCCCCTCGCACGGTCAGTGGCTTAGCTGCAAGTGAAACTGCTTGCCGAGTTCACGTCTCCGCTGGTATAGCGGGCCACCTTCGGATACGCGCAGAGCGGACGCGTGCGGCCGGCACCCCAGCTAGTCGGCACCTCGCTATTCGGTATCGCGTTGGTCGTGTCGCGAGCCGTTGCGATGACCCGGTTCGGCGCTTGCCCTTGCTCGACCCATGCCACCATAGGCGTCAGCATGTCGAACTGATCGGCCGTCGGACCGCCGCTGCAGTGGTTCATCCCTGCTACCGTGAAGAGCCGGGCGAAATTGCTCGCGTCACCACCACTAGCCGTGGACAAGCGCTGATACCAGTCGGTCGTATCGTTCGACGAGAACACTGGATCGCTCGTCCCGTGATAGACGATCAACTTCGCGCCCCGGCTCCTCAGACCGCTCAAATCAGTCTCGTTCAACGGGGTCATGAATGACCACGAAGACTCGGAATAGACACCGCTCGTTGCGAAGATCTTCGGCGCGTCACTGTCCATGTTGAAGTTCAGAGCGTAGGCGCCGATGGAGCTGAGCAGCGAAGCGCTCTGCGGCGGCGACGTAAATACGAAGGCCGCCGCGGCCGGGTCAAGGCTGATCGAATTGCCTTGCTTCCACGCGGCCCAGCCTGATCCGTTGACACCCACGTCATACGGAAAGCTCGCATAGAGCGCAGTGCCAGCGCTATTTTTCGCCCCAGAAAAAATATTTCCAACGGCTTGCTTTTGAGCCGCCGTAAGACAGGTGCCGTCGCGCCCATTGCTCGAACATGTCGGTACGTCCGTGGCCAGGTCGAAGTTCGCCTGGCACGCTTTGATGTCTTGCACCATCCCGTCCGCTACACCATCCAGCGAATCGCACTTCGCGATGATCTTCGACGCGATGAGCTGCCTTTCAGCAGTCGTCAAGCCGGTGGTGATATCGGCAATTCCGGACGACGTTTTGGCGGTCGCGACGGTAGCTAGCTGTTGTGCGCTCCACATCTGCCCGATCGCCGCCTTTGGCAAATGGAAGCCGGGGTCGCCGGCAATGATGCCGTCGTAATCCGCGAAAGACCTGGCTGCCGCCACCATCGCATGACGGCCGCCGTTCGAGCAACCTTCGAAGTAGCTGCGGTCGGGGCCCTTGCCATAGGCCAACTTGATCACCTGCCTGGCCATTGGCGTGAGCGTAGCAACGGCGTTATAGCCATAATCGAGGCGCGCCTGAGGATCGAGACCAAACAGCGGGTTTTGCGACCCGGAATGACCTGCATCCGAACTGATCACGGCGAAGCCCATGTTTAGAGCGTTGTTCAGCGGGCCCCCGCCACTGAGCACCCCCGTCGCCGGTGTCACACTACCGTCGAGACCACCGTTGGCCTGATAGAAAAAGCGACCATTCCACGCGATGGGTAGCCGCATTTCAAAACCAATCGCATAAGTTTGGCCGTCAACGGCGCTCGTGCGTTGATTCATTTTCCCTTCGATCACGCAATGTTCGGGCACGGACTTTCCTGCCACCGTGAGCGTTCCGGCCGGCACGTCGGTAACGGACGTGAACGTCGTGGCCGCAAACGTCAGCCTGGCGGCGAGCGCGCTGCAGTTTCCTGACAGCGTCGCGGGTTGTGCTGCGGAAAGCCGAGGCAATTGTGTCGCACTGGTGGAGAGCGAGTCGGAACCGCCGCCGCAGGCCGCCAGCATCGCGGACACTGCCGATACGCACATAGCAATTGAAGTTCGTTTCATTCTCGCCCCCTATCAGAACATGTGTTTAATGCCGACCATCACGCCCGTTTGACCCATGCCCGCGCCTGGCGTGGTCCCACCGCCGCCACCGCTGACCGAATAGCGCGCCTTCGCGCTGTTCGCCAGATACGCAGCCTGCGCATAGACCGACGAACGCTTGCTCAGAAGATAGGTGGTGCGTAACGTTCCCATCGTGGCGCGGGTATCGTGGTCGCTATTGATGATCCGAAACACTTCGCCATCGAGGAGGAACGCAGGCGTGACCATGTACGAAGCGCCCAGGAAGAACAGATCCGAACGGATATTCGGTACTGTCGGCGACTGGGTCACTACGCGGCGTCCAATCCAACCTGCGCCGATCTTCGCGCCTGCGTACTGCGCATAGGCGCTCAGTTGCGTACGGGCGTCCTTGTCCGCGGCGTTGATGAGAGGTGTCGGCGCAATTCCGTCGAAGAAGTTGGCGGCTGCGGTCGCGCCGCCGCGTTGCTCCTCGTACGACGCAGCCGCGCCGAAATATTGAGAGTCGTACTTGAGCATTGCGGACCAGTCGCGGCATTCCGTGGCGTGGCCTGGAACCGAGCCGGTACAGGTTCCTTGTCCCGGCGAGTTGCCGGTACCCGCAGCGTCCCGTCCGAATGAATAGCCCGCGCCCAGCGTAAAGCCCTTGTACGAGCCAAGATAGGTGATGGAGTTGTCGGCGCGTGCGTTGGGCACATAGGCATCCAGGGAGCCCATGCCGTAAATGTCCGGACCGATGATGTCGGCGCCCTGAACCGCAAGATAGGTCATCGTGTACTGACGGCCGAACGCGAGCGTTCCGTACGGGCTTTTCATGCCGACGAATGCCTGGCGTCCAAACAGCCTCCCGCCCTGTCCAGAACTGCCGTCGCGCACGTTAAAGCCGCTTTCGAGCGTGAAGACAGCGCTGTAGCCGCCGCCTAGATCTTCGTTGCCGCGCAGCCCCCAGCGTGATGGGAACTCTCCGGTAACGGATGGCATGCGAAAGACGCTGTCGCCCTTCGCGTTCGCGTGCGAGACATACTCGATCCCCGTGTCCACGATGCCATACAACGTGACGCTCGATTGCGCAAAGGCTCCAGTGCTCAGCGCGCATAGCGCACCGAACATGAGAACGTGAGTCGACTTCAATTGCATGGTGATGTCTCCAGACCAGTTGTATGTTTTTTTGTTGAACTGCGATTGAGGGATCTTCGGTTTCAGGCGATTGCAGCGATGAGCGTGACGGGGATGCTGGCGCCGATCACCGTTGATGCAATATCAGGCAAGCTGATATAAAGAACAAAATAAAGCGCGTCCTGGAAGACGCGCCTGTCCGTCGCTATAGTTCCGTATTTGATATCAGGTATCCTGACAACGCAAGCATGAAATGTTCGGTAGATACCCTATGCAGCGGGATGGATGCGAGCCGAGCATTGATTGGTGACGGCCGCCCTTCCGACGAGCAGCGCAAACTGTACGAGCTCGCCTACGCGCAGGTCCACTTCAATATGGACGCTCGCCGGCTCGCTGGTGTCGCCCACGCTGGCGCTGCGCATGCGGCGGGGCGAAGCTTGCCCGCAGGCCATCCTGCGTATCGAGCGCGATGTGCTCGAGCGTCATGCACAGCGTCATTTCGGCGACGCGGCGGGTGGGGCAATCGAATTCGAGCCAGAATTCGCACTGACGTCGGCACAGGGGTGTGCCTGATGCAGTTGCTGCCGATGCTCGCGGAAATCATGAGTACGGAGGCGCATCCGCTGCGCTATCCACTCGCATTTGAGCAGTTCGAGTCGACACTCCTGAACGCGCTTATCTACGGTCAACCGAACAGCGTAGGAAGCGGCATGACGCGCGAGCGCAGACCGCTTGCGCCGTTTTATGTACGACGGGTGGAGGAATACATCCGTGCGCATTTGCAGGAGCCGCTAACGATCGAGCGGCTCTCGCTGACGGAGTGTGGGCTGACGATGCATCCTGAAAAGTCAAAGATCGTGTAGTGCAAGGACAGAAGTCGCACCCAAACCTACCCGAATGTGACCTTTTGGAGTTGACCCGCTTTCGTGGACACCTATCCTTTGGAACAGGAGGTGTCCATCATGGGTAAACGCCTACTTCGTAAAATACTTTTTCTGAAAATGAAATAATCAGAATTTATCGGCGCAAAATTGTTAATTGCCTGTACGCCTTGAAGGGCAATCTCATGCAGGCACGGACGAAAGGGGCCGTCATCGTTAGCGCACGTAAACGTCCGTATCTTGACGGGGGATTATTCATCCGACAGCGACAACTGGCAACGGTGACCGTGGATTCCGGGCTTTCATGTATGCGCTGAACACGTAGGCCGAGGTCAATGGGCGCGTTCGACATTCAGTCCGCGCACCTGCTCAACACTCCACACAACCACAATCACCAGAAAGATCGGGCAGTAGCCCCACTGGGTCCGGATGCCACAACAGTCCAAAGTACTATGCGGCGGGCCTCTCCCGAGATAGGCGATGCACATCGCGCATCCTTCACGCGGATTCCGGCTTTTAAATCAGTTTTCGATATTCTGGATATCAAACAATTGATGTCTCGTCCGGCGAGTGGGTATTCGCGGTCGATGGAGCGTGGCTCGCCAGAGCGGTCCGTCACGAAGACCAATACACTGACAAGGTTATATATACAGGTCTAGAATGAAATTGGCGTTGGGCCGTTCGCGAAATACTTCTCCCGAAACGGAAAGCGATTCGCGACGTGGCCAGGAATCCCCACACAGGACAGTGTCGCTCACTCCAAACGTGCGGTTTTCGTTTCGATGTAATCTGGACCAAAAGGGTCCTGATTAAAACGGGAGATGTTCCGATGTTGCGCATGAGCAAACTTGCCGATTACGGCACGGTGATCATGACTGCGATGGCGCGCGATCCCGATGCCGTCCACAGCGCAAGCAGTATTGCGGCGGCGACCGGGGTCGCGGGGCCTACGGTGTCAAAGGTGCTGAAAGTGCTGACGCGCGGTGGTGTCGTCGAGTCGCTGCGCGGCACAAACGGCGGCTACCTGCTGCCGCGGCCGCCTGCGCGGATCACGCTGGCGGAGGTGATCGCCGTCGTCGACGGCCCGATCGGGATGACCGAATGCAGCACTACGCCAGGCCTGTGTATCCAGGAGGCGGCGTGCGCGGTGCGCGCCAACTGGCAGAAGGTCAATCGCCTGATTTACGAAGCGTTGCAGCAGGTCACGCTGGCGGACATGGCGGGCCCCACCTTGCGCGCGGTCGATATCAGCGCGATCCGCGCGCGTAGTATCCCCAACCATCGCGCGGGCGCGACGCCCGCGCCAAGTCGATTGACGGAGGCCACGCATGAGCGCATCCACAACCGGTTTCGATGAACTGATCAGCCGCGAATACCAGCACGGTTTCGTGACTGATCTGCAGGCCGATGCGCTTCCGCGCGGGCTGAGCGAGGATGTGGTCCGGCTCATTTCGGTGAAGAAAGACGAGCCGGCGTTCATGCTCGAATGGCGACTCGCGGCCTATCGCCACTGGCTCACGATGACCGAGCCGCATTGGGCGACGGTCGAACACCCGGCGATCGATTACCAGAACATAATCTATTATTCCGCGCCGATGACGCAGAAGAATCGTCCGAAGAGTCTCGATGAAGTCGATCCGGAACTGCTGCGTACCTACGAAAAGCTGGGTGTGCCGCTGAGGGAGCGCGAACTGCTGGCGGGCGTAGCGGTGGATGCGGTATTCGACAGCGTGTCGGTAGCAACTACGTTCCGCGAAAAGCTGGCGGAACTCGGCATTGTGTTCTGTTCATTCTCGGATGCCATACAGCATCATCCCGAACTGGTGCGCAAGTATCTCGGCTCGGTCGTGCCGCACACCGATAATTTCTTCGCCGCGCTTAATTCCGCCGTGTTCAGCGATGGCTCGTTCTGCTACATCCCGCCGGGCGTGCGCTGCCCGATGGAACTGTCGACCTACTTTCGTATCAACGCCCAGAACACCGGGCAGTTCGAGCGCACGCTGATCGTCGCGGACAAAGGCGCGTACGTGAGTTATCTGGAAGGCTGCACCGCGCCGATGCGCGACGAAAACCAGCTGCATGCCGCTGTGGTCGAGCTGGTCGCGCTGGAAGGGGCGCAGATCCGCTATTCGACCGTGCAGAACTGGTATCCGGGCGATGCGTCGGGCAAGGGCGGCATCTACAACTTCGTGACCAAACGTGGCGACTGCCGCGAGGCCAATTCGAAGATTTCATGGACTCAGGTGGAAACCGGTTCGGCGATTACGTGGAAGTATCCGAGCGTGATCCTGCAGGGCGATAACTCGGTCGGTGAATTCTATTCGGTGGCACTGACCAACCACTATCAACAGGCCGATACCGGGACGAAGATGGTTCACCTCGGCCGCAATACGCGCAGCACGATTCTGTCGAAAGGCATTTCGGCGGGCCGCGGAAAGAACGCGTATCGCGGCCTCGTGAAGGTCGGCCGTGCGGCGGAAGGCGCGCGCAACTACACGCAGTGCGATTCGCTTTTGCTCGGAAACCGTTGCAGCGCTCACACATTCCCCTACATCGAGGTCAAGAACCCGACGGCGAAGGTCGAACACGAAGCATCGACATCACGCATCGGCGAAGACCAGTTGTTCTATTGCCGGCAGCGTGGGTTGTCGCCGGAAGATGCGGTGTCGATGATCGTGAACGGCTTCTGCAAGGAGGTCTTCAAGGAGCTGCCGATGGAGTTTGCAGTCGAGGCACAAAAGCTGCTCGGCGTCAGCCTGGAAGGCGCCGTGGGATAACCCACAGCGATTCGCGAGGGATTCGGACCATGCTTGAAATCAGCAATCTGCAGGTCGAAGTCGACGGCAAGAAAATTCTGCGTGGCATCGATCTGGATGTACGGGCCGGCGAGGTGCACGCGATCATGGGTCCGAACGGCTCGGGCAAGAGCACGCTTGCCCAGGTGCTGGCCGGGCGCGAGGACTTTGCTGTCACGGGCGGCGAGGTCTCGTATCTCGGCCGCGACCTGCTGGCGCTCGCACCCGAGGAGCGCGCACACCAAGGACTGTTTCTCGCGTTCCAGTATCCCGTCGAGATACCCGGCGTGAGCAACGTTTATCTGCTGAAGGCGGCGCTGAATGCGCAGCGGCGGTATCGTGGCGAGCCGGAGTTCGATGCGATGGAGTTTCTGCAACGGGTCAAGGAGAGGATGACGCTGATGCGGATGGACGAGAGTCTGCTGTATCGCGCCGTGAACGAAGGGTTTTCCGGCGGAGAGAAGAAACGCAACGAGATTCTGCAGATGGTCGTGCTGGAGCCCCGGCTCGCCATTCTCGACGAAACGGATTCCGGACTCGACATCGACGCATTGCAGATTGTCGCGCAGGGCGTCAACAGCATGCGCAGTCCAGAACGGGCGATCGTGCTCGTGACGCACTATCAGCGGCTATTGGACTACGTCGTGCCGGATCGCGTGCATGTGCTGGCGAATGGCCGGATCGTGAAGTCGGGGTCCCGTGAACTGGCGCTGGAGCTGGAGCGTAAAGGCTATGGTTGGATCGACGATGAAGCGGTGCAACCAGAAAATACAGCAAGCCAGGAAAGTGCGGGGCATCCATGAAAAACGAATCTCTCGACTATTTCCATCAGTTTGGGCAACTCGCGAAGACGTTGCCCGGCGTTGAGTTTCCATGGCTGCGTGCCGCGCGCCGAAGCGCGTTCGATCAGTTCGAAGCGCTGGGTTTGCCGACCACGCGGCACGAGGACTGGAAATACACGAACGTGTCGGCGATTGGCAAGCGTCCCTGGCATTTCAAGGCACAACGCACGGACGATAGCGACGTGCGGCACGTCATCGATGAACTCAAGCTGGACCCTGCCGCGCATCGACTGGTCTTTGTCAACGGTCGGCATGTGCCGCGGCCGTCGAAACTGAATGGTTTGCCACACGGGGTATTTGTGGGCTCGCTCACCCGGGCGTTGAGAGAAATGCCACAACAACTGGAATCGGCATTCGCCTCGCAGGCGTATTCAGATGGCTTTGCCGCGCTAAATACGGCGTTTATGACGGATGGGTTTGCCATCGTGCTGCCGCCTGGCGAGGTCATCGATCAACCGCTGCAGATCCTGTTCCTGACCGACGAAGCGGGTCTTGCGGTGCAGCCGTTCAATGTCGTGCTTGCAGGAGCACGCTCGGGCTGCACGATCGTCGAGCATTTTGTAGGGCTGAGCGGCGACGCGTACTGGACCAATGCGGTTACCCGCATCGTCGCAGACGAGCAGGCGGACGTGCAGCACTACCGGTTGCAGCAAGAGGGCCCGAAGGCTTTTCATATCGCGTCGGTCGCCGCTGCGCAGCAACGGGGCAGCTGTTTTACCTCACATGCGTTCGCGTTCGGCGCCGCGTTGTCGCGCACTGGTATCGGCACAAGCCTGAACGCCGCGAACGCGCAAGCGACGTTGAACGGTCTCTATTTTGTCGGGGGCCGGCAGCACGTCGATCACCACACGCGCATCGATCACACAGAGCCGCATGGCACGAGTCGCGAACATTACCGCGGGGTGCTCGACGGCGCGGCGCGCGGCGTGTTCAACGGGCGCGTCATCGTGCATCGCGATGCACAGCAAACGGACACGCATCAGGCGAATCACAACCTGCTGCTGTCACGCGATGCGGAAATCGACACGAAGCCGCAACTCGAGATCTACGCCGACGACGTGAAATGCACACACGGCGCGACGGTCGGTCAACTGGACGACAACCAGCTGTTCTATTTACGTGCACGAGGTGTCGAAGAGCGCATGGCACGGGCGCTACTGACATACGCATTTGCGCGCGACATTGTCGAAGGTGTGCGCATCGATTCGCTGCGTGGCCGGCTCGAAAACCTGCTGTTCGCGCGCACCCCGGAAGGCGAGCGCATCAGGGAGTTGCTATGAAGCCGATCGAACAGATGCAGACGCCCGATCCGCGCAATGTCGAGCACTGGCGAGCCGATTTTCCGATTCTGGGCGAGCGCGTGCATGGCCGTCCATTGGTCTATCTCGACAATGGCGCCACGACGCAAAAGCCTGCCTCGGTCATCTACGCGGAAAACGCTTACTACCGGCATAGCAACGCCAATGTGCACCGCGGCGTGCATCTGCTGTCTCAGCGCGCGACCGATTCATTCGAGGCCGCACGCGCGAAGATTGCACGCTTCATCAATGCGCAGCGTCCGGAGGAGATCGTGTTCGTGCGTGGCACGACCGAAGCGATCAATCTCGTCGCCCAGGGCTATGCTCGCCCGCAGATCAAGCCCGGCGACGAAATCCTGATTAGCGCGATGGAGCACCATTCGAACATTGTGCCGTGGCAGCTCGTCTGCGAGCAGATGGGCGCGGCGCTGAAAGTCGTGCCGATCGACGATACGGGCGCACTCGATGCCGGCGCGTACGAGCGCTTGTTAAGCGAACGTACGCGGCTGGTCGCGATGACGCACTTGGCCAACGCGCTCGGCAGCATCAATCCGGTGGAGCGCATCGTTGCAGCGGCACACGCGCGGGGCGTGCCGGTGCTGCTGGATGGTGCACAGGCAATCACGCATCTGCCGGTCGACGTCCGCGCGATAGATTGCGATTTCTACGCGTTGTCGGGGCATAAGGTGTACGGACCGACTGGCATTGGCGTGCTATACGCCAAGGCCGCACTGCTTGAAGCGATGCCGCCATGGCAGGGCGGCGGCGACATGATCCGATCGGTAACGTTCGAGAAAACGGAATACAACGCGATTCCGTGGAAGTTCGAAGCGGGTACGCCGAACATTGCCGGCGCGATTGCGCTGGGCGCGGCGCTCGACTATGTCGACAGCATCGGCATGGAAGTCATCGCCGCGCACGAGAACGAACTGCTCGCCTATGCGACGGCCGCCCTGCGGGTGATACCGGGCTTGCGTTTTATCGGTAGCGCACGCGACAAGGCAGGCATTCTGTCGTTCGTGCTCGACGGCGTGCATGCTCATGATGTCGGCACGATTCTCGATCATCACGGCATCGCGGTGCGTGCGGGCCATCATTGCGCGATGCCGGTGATGCAGCGCTTCGGCGTACCGGCGACCGTGCGCGCGTCGCTCGCCCTCTACAACACGCACGAGGATATCGACGCGCTGATCGAAGGTCTCGGAAAGGTCAGGGAGATATTCGGAAAATGAGCGATCTGCGCGATCTGTATCAGGAAGTCATCTTCGACCACTACCGGCGGCCGCGTAACTGTCATGGACTGTCCGGCGCCAATCACACGGCTGAGGGCTATAACCCGCTGTGCGGCGACCGAATTACGCTTTATCTGCGAATCGAGGACGGCATCGTCAAAGAAGCGAGTTTCGAAGGCGCGGGCTGTGCAATTGCGACAGCATCAGCGTCGCTGATGACCGAGGCGCTGAAAGGCAAAACGGAAGCAGAGGCCGAAGCGCTGTTCGGGCGCTTTCACGACATGGTGACAACGCCCGCTGCAGGGCAGGCGACAGCCGCGCCGGAGATGGGCAAGCTGGCGGTGCTGTCCGGTGTACGTGAATTTCCCGAGCGTGTGAAGTGCGCGACGCTGGCCTGGCATACGCTCCACGCCGCGCTGCACGACGAAGATCGCCCCGTTTCGACAGAGTGAGGCAGACGATGAGCACATTCGACTGGCTGAAGCGCGCTGAGGCCGCACAACCCGGCAGTGGCACGACAACAGAAGGTCTTGAAGAACGCGTGATCGATGCACTTCGCACCGTGTTCGACCCGGAGATTCCGGTCAACATCTACGATCTGGGGCTTGTTTATGGTCTTGACGTGGACGAAGCCGAAGGCCGCGTTGGGATCCGCATGACGCTGACCGCGCCCGGCTGCCCGGTCGCGCAGACCTTCCCGGCGACGGTGGAGGATGCGGTGTTCTCGGCGAGCGGAGTGAACGACGTGCACGTTGAACTGGTGTGGGATCCGCCGTGGTCGAGAGACCGGATGTCGGATGCGGCGCGCCTGCAATTGGGGATGCTTTGACATGTCAGACTGGGTCGACGTCGCTGCGATCGGGGATTTTCCGGCCGGGTCTGTTCGCAGCGTCGAGGTCGACGGCGCGCAGGTTGCTGTGTTCAACGTCGACGGCACCTGTTATGCAATCGAGGATGTCTGCCCGCACGACGGCGGCATCCTGACTGGCGGTGTGGTCGAAGGCGACGTGGTCGTCTGTCCGCGCCACGGTGCACGATTTTGCATCAGGACCGGAAAGGTGCTGGCGCCGCCGGCATATGAGGATGTGGTGGCGTTTCCGGTGCGGATCGAGGCGGGCGTCGTTCAGGTGCGTGACGAGCGGTGGGATTGAGGTGCGCTGTCGACCGGCTCTCGTTCTCAGTAAGCGGCTCCGCTGGGCCGTTCGTCCATTCGCGCGCGTGTGAGGCGGCATAGCCATCCAGTGAGATGGTCTTCGGCGGCTTGCCCTGATGTTTGAGAGCTTTCCTGAAAAAGGCTTTGGCCGCCTTCACGTCGCGCTTTGCACGTAGCATGAAGTCAACTGTCTGGCCGGCCCGATTCACCGCCCGGCGGAGCTACACCCACCTGCCGCGGATCTTCAGCTACGTTTCATCGACACGCCACGACGGCTCTCTATTCGTTCAGCAGGACACTCTAACCGATTCGCTTGCGCCGTTTGCACCATGTATGGACGACTCCCTGGGGTTACGACTCCGCAGAATCGTCGTGCTGTAATGGTCACCGCCCTGTCATTATCCGGAGGATTTTCTGCACGATGCGCTCATGCTGCTCCAGCGCCTCATCAAGCGTACTTGCTCCGTAGCTCCTGTTGTCTTGCGCCTGCATTCCGGCGACGCGCGTCACGAACAGCAAAGCCTCCCCGGTTTTCGGTTTGGACACACCACGGAAGCGGGTCGTGACCGTTACACCGTAGTCGTCCAGCAGTGTGCGGCGGAAGATCAGTTCGTTTTCCGTCATCCAGCGCGACCACGCGCCGTGGTCGAACACCTCGACAGGCCTGTTCTTCGCATCGAGAACATAGATGCGCTCCGAGTTGGACGGGACCGGTGGCGTCTTCATATTTCAATGCAAAGGCGTGAGAAGGAAGTCGGTCGCCTCCCGCCACCAGGTTTCGTCGACGTGGCCAATCCAGTCGTTATGGTCAGCCGCCTTCACCACCATGAGTTTTCTCGGTGCGGACAGCGAGTTGTAAAGCGCCTCGCCGTAGCGCGTAGGGACGATGCTGTCGCGTTCCGCAACCACGACGAGAATCGGGCGGTCGAACGACGCCAGATGGGTCACGCTGTCGTATTGGTCGCGCAGCAGCCACTTCACGGGCAGCCACGGATAGTGGTAAGCGGCGACGTGCTCGAGCCGATCCCATGGCGTGATGAGCATCATGCCTGCGATCTTGTCGCGTTCACGCGAGCCGGCCGCAGCGACCACGCCGGCCCCAAGCGATTCGCCGATGAGCAGCAGCGGCGCTCCATAGAGGCGATGTGCGAGCGCGATGGTTTGTTGAGCATCGTCGACCAGACTCGCTTCGCCTAATGCACCGGTGCGCGGCCCGTAGCCTGGATATTCGGCGAGAATCACGCGCAGCCCGAGCCGGGTGAGCGCTGCCGCATAGAACGAGCGGTGGCCGGCATGCCCCGCATTGCCATGGAAGACGATGACCGTGGCGCGCGCGGACCCGGCCGGCTCCGCCACGAGGCCCCGGTACGCCTCAGGTGTCGGCCAGGCGCGCAGTCCGCCGGAGGAGGTGACCTCCTCGATTGCGGCCTTCTGAGGGAAGTAGAGAAAACGATCCTGCAAGATGGCGACTCCGGCTAACACGATCATGTACGCGACGGCGAGGCCGACCATCATTCGGGTGAATTTCATCGTCTTGCGCTCGACCCACCGAACTTTTCGATAGCACACACCCAGTTTAGCGCGCGGTCGCCACCGCTCATATTCAGGCGTGTCGTCAGGATGTGGGCGTCTAAGTTATGGTACGGAGAGTATTTCCCTGCCTTGTATCCTCGATATTTTCCGAGCGACGCGACCAGGCGCGGGGTTGGTCCGTACGAAGCAGCCCAGAACAGACTGAAATCGAGCGCGATGGCGTCGGCGAATGTCAGCTCTCTGTCCATCAACGAGTCTTACCGACCCGTCCAGACCTTTCACAGTCCGGTCGCCGACGGCCTCAAAGGTATGCCGTCAAAGGTGCGGCAAATCGTCAATGCATTTTTCGACATGATCGCCAGGGACATCCGTGTCGATCCCGGCGGTTCCGTCGGTGTGAGAGACAGACACAATTTTTGGCCCGAGATACCGTGTGCCACCAAGCGTAAAAAGGGACCAAACAACATCTCCCCGACGGATCGCGGCGACGACTTCGACCACCTCCACAATCGCCGGGGGGGACAGCCATTCACGCGTCGCCGGATCGACGGGAGCCCAACGCACATGGGTAAACCTGTCGTTCGTCGGGTTGATGCGAACGGCGTCGATAGCAAAAGTTGTCACATCTACCTCCATCATCCTGACAAAGGGATGTGTGCATTATGCGCCGCTTCTTTTGCCGGGGATCAGCAGGATCGGTCGTGAGGGCCGTTGTCAGCCCTTGCTGCACGTATCGCTCTCGCCTGACGCGTGCCCCCGAACTGGATGTCTGGTGCGTGCGGCGAATACTCCGGGACAGCCCGGACCTGGATAGTGAAGCCTAAGCGGAGTTCTCGTCGCACCACTGAATCGCCCAACGCTGCGCCGCCTCAATGGCATCCGCGTCGGAGGGGTAATCGCCGAGGTCGCCCGAATACTTTACCTCGACGGCATCGCCACTCGCCGAGGCGCGCCGGTAGATCTTTGCGCGAGCGTAATAGCGGCCGCCTTCATCAAGAGGTGACGCGTCGATGTGGAATTGTTGGTAGTCGAAATGCATGGCTGTCTCCAAACGATTGCCCTAATCGTCGTCGCGTTGGACGAGGTGGACCTCGTTGTCACCGCCAAGGTCGCTCTGTCAGTGTATTCGCAGGCCAAACTCAACGCTGTGGCAAGACGACTGAACGAGCGTCCAAGAAAGACACTGGACTACGAGACGCCCGCCGAACGATTCCAGCAAACTATTGCATCCACCGGTTGAATCCGCCGGGCGGACCCGCCGTCTGAATGTCTGCGCGACGGAACGGACGAATGACGCTTGATGGCCGGCAGTACGCGTTCACACCAACCACGGGAAAGCTGCCGTTGAGAATTCCAACGTCACCTCTGTAAAACGTTCATCGAACTGGTGCTATCGGCCATGACCGGTCACTCGACATTGGGGGCTGAATCGTCGACAAAGTATGTCCGGCGTGAGGCGAGAGTCCGCCGTCTAAGGACGGATCACCGTCATCCTGTATGGGCCGCCGTTCGCAGCTGCGTGAGCCACCGCGTCGTTAGCGTCATCAAGGGGGAAGGTTGTGACGTCAAAGTGGCCGAGATCCAGCAGCCCGGCACGGATCAAGCCCGTCATGCGCGTCACTGCTGCGGGCGGATACATCCATTTGCCGCGTATCGTGATGTCGTTGCGCATGATCCACGCATAAGGCAGGTCAAGCCCTTCGCCGCCGAGCATGCCGACGCCACCCATCAGCACGACTCGTCCATAAGCGCGGACGGTCGTGACCGCCGCGCGCACCGTGGTCGTGCTAACCGACGGCGGCATCAGATCAATCACGCAATCGATCGGACAGGGCGCCGCCAGCCGCATCCGTTCGCGGTCCTCTTCTTCACGACCCGAAAGCGTCACGGTCCGGATGCGCTCGCCGAAGCGGCGTTCCAGATCCGCGAGGGCCTGTTCGTTGCGTCCCGGCGCGACCACGCAGCGCGCGCCCATCGCGAGGGCGACGGCGACGCACGCGCTGCCGAAGTTGCCTGTCGCGCCGCTCACGAGCAACGTCTCACCTGCCTGCAAACCAGCTGCGAGCAGTCCGCCGTAGGGCACCAGCATGACATTGAGCGCACACCACCGGGCGACATCGGCCGGATCGATCTCCCCGATGCGAACGGCGTTTTCCGTCGGCACTCGCACCTGTTCGGCGAAGGGGCCATCGTGAAAATGCCGTTGCAGACGTTTGCCGCCGTCCCCGCGCGCGCTCCAGCCCTGTAGTGCGATGTCGGGGATCAGGGCGTCGTCGCGCGAGCGCACGGTCGGATCGCAGAACACCCAGTCACCCGGCTTCAGGTGCGTGGCGTCCGGGCCAATAGCACGCACGCGACCAATCGCGCCGCAGCCGGGAACCATCGGCAGGTCAATTGGGTATCGGCGTTCGCCGCTGAAGACTTCGTTCGCGTAGGGCAGCACGGGGGCGGCGGCGACATCGACAATGACCTCGCCTGTGCCGATCAAGGGGGCCGGCATGTGTTCGATCTCGAGTGGCATGCCGAGCGTCTTCAGAATCGCAGCTTTCATTGTCGGTCTCCGGTCAGGGTAATTGGACGAGACCATTCTGGCAGGCGTAGCATTCGTAACAAGGCCTAGCACTATCCTAGGACTTCAGCGTGCCTCCCAAGGCGAAAACGACAATCATGACGACATCGAGTCGAAACGAATTTGGCGATTTCCTGCGCTCACGCAGGGAAAAACTGAGTCCGGACGCGGTCGGACTCAACGACGATCGGCGCCGCCGCACACCGGGCCTGCGACGGGAGGAAGTGGCGGAACTGGCGGGCATCGGCGTGGACTGGTATGTGCGGCTCGAGCAGGGCCGAACCGTCAGGCCGTCCGATACCACCCTCGACGCGCTCGCTCGCGCCCTGCGCCTCGGCAAGGTCGAAACAGCACATTTGCGGGCGCTCGCGGGCAACGGCGATCGGGTCGCGTTCACGCGCGAGAGCGTCACTCCGGCGATCGAACGTCTGGTCGCGCGCCTTGATGTGCCGGCGTACGTAACCGGCAGGCGCTGGGACATCCTGACGTGGAACACCGCCGCTGCGGACCTCCTGGGCTTCGACCGTTTCGCCGAAGCGGACCGCAACATCCTGGTCTTCATGTTTATCGAGCCGGAATCGCGGCGGCTCTTCGGGGTCACCTGGTCCGATGAAGCCCGTCGAATGATTGCGCTCTTTCGCGCGACCCACGATCTCCATGCCGACGATCCGGCGTTTATCGAACTGGTCGAGCGCGTGCGTGCCCGTAGCCGGGAGTTCGCGCGGTGGTGGGACGCGCATGACATCCGCAGCAGCGTGGCCGGCCAGAAAGTGCTCGCGCACCCGCAGCGAGGCACGCAGCGCTACGAATACACGACGTTTCAGGCGAACGATGACCCTGCACTAAAGTTGGCGATCTACACGCCTGTCTGAGCGGTCGTGTGGCGGGAAGCTTGGTGCATTCCGGGGATGGCTCAGCGAGATGCGTCCGCCTTGCTCCTTCCTGTGACGCCACTGCGCCTGGCGCCAGGCAAGCCCATGGGCGAATGCGAATTTGTTGCCAGGTCGTCGCGATATCTGAAAGCTGGTCGCGTACCAGCTAAACAGTTCCGCACATAGCTTGGACGACCGTTATGGAGAAAGGGGACCGGCCCTTGTGGGTCGACATGAGCCAAAGCGTATCGGGCAGGAGACGGCCCGAACCGGTCATTCAGCATGAGGAAATACCCTGTCGTAGGGCGTCCGGTCCAGGTCGGATAACTGCCGTTCGGGAATGACCGGAAAACTTGCTAGAGAGGTTGGCAGGCCAGACGGCCATGAGAGAATTCTTTCTTGCTCTTGCTCTTGTCCTCATCGCCTCATGAAGATTCTCGAATACACAGGCCTCGACACCTCACGCGTCAAGGCCAGCTACGACAAGGTGTCCGCGGCCATCGCCCGCCACGACTTCCGTGCTGCCCAAGTCAAGAAGCTCGCCAATCTGAGCCACGGCAAGTTCTACCGGGCGAAGCTGGATGACGCCGACCGGCTGTTGTTCTCGCTGGTGCGCCACGGGGATGAAGTCTGCGCACTGATGCTGGAAGTGATCGCCAATCACGCCTACGATAAGTCACGTTTCCTGCGCGGCGCGGCGATTGACGAGAGCAAAATTCCAGACATCAGCGCTGATGACGCCATCAGGGAGGCGCAAGCTCTACGCTACCTTCATCCCGAGCGTACCGGCATTCACCTGCTCGACAAACCGATCTCGTTTGATGACACGCAGGAGACCATTTACCGACAGCCACCTCCCCTGGTTGTCGTCGGCAGCGCTGGCAGCGGCAAGACCGCACTGACGCTTGAAAAGCTCAAGCATGCCGAAGGTGAGGTCCTCTACGTCACTCACTCCGCCTTCCTGGCGCAGAGCGCCCGCGACCTTTATTACGCCAACGGTTTCGAGCATGGCGCTCAGGATGCCGTATTTCTGTCCTACCGGGAGTTTGTCGAGTCGATCCGCGTTCCGGCAGGACGCGAGGCTAGCTGGCGCGACTTTGCGGGCTGGTACTCGCGTATACGGCAGAACTTCAAGGATGTCGATGCCCACCAGGCTTTCGAGGAGATTCGCGGCGTGATTGCCGCCGGGTCGGGCGGTGTCCTGTCGCGCGACGAGTATCAAGCACTGGGGGTGCGTCAATCGATCTTTCCCGTAGAACGGCGCGACCAACTCTACAATCTGTTTGAGAAGTATCGCGCCTGGCTGGCCGAGGCAAAGCTCTACGACCTGAATCTGGTCGCCCAGGACTGGCAAGCGCTGGCTGCGCCGCGCTACGACTTCGTGGTTATTGACGAGGTGCAGGACATCACCACCGTGCAACTCGCGCTCGTGCTGAAAACCATGAAGAAGCCTGGCCATTTCATGCTCTGCGGGGATTCCAACCAGATTGTCCATCCCAATTTTTTTTCCTGGAGCCAAGTCAAGAGCCTGTTCTGGAAGGATCCGAAACTGGCCGAGCGGCAGGAATTACGCGTGCTAATGGCCAACTTTCGCAACGGGCTGGAGGCCACTCGCGTCGCCAATCAGTTGCTCAAGATCAAGCAGCGGCGCTTCGGCTCCATCGACCGGGAGAGCAACTTCCTGGTCCAGGCCGTCGGCGGCGAAACCGGCCAGGTTACGCTGATACCCGACAAGGACGCCACCAAGCGGGAACTGGACCAGAAGATTCGCCAATCCGCGCAGTTCGCCGTCCTGGTAATGCGCGATGAGGACAAGGCCGACGCCCGCAAGCACTTTGCCACGCCGCTGTTGTTCTCGATCCACGAAGCCAAGGGTCTCGAATACGAGAACATCGTGCTCTACCGTTTCATCTCGGATCACCGGGGCGAGTTCAACGACATTGTCGAGGGCATCGCCAAGACCGATCTGGCGGTCGAGACACTGGATTACAAACGCGCTAAAGACAAGAGTGACAAGTCGCTCGAAGTCTATAAATTCTTCGTCAATGCCCTGTATGTAGCGCTGACGCGCGCCATCAAGAACATCTACATGATCGAGTCGGACACAGGGCATGATCTGTTCGGGTTGCTGGATCTGATCGTCGGCCAGACCAGGATCGAGGCCAGGCAATCCACGCTCGAAGACTGGCAGAAGGAAGCACGCAAACTTGAACTGCAGGGCAAGCAGGAGCAGGCGGAGGCCATCCGCCGCACCATCTTGAAGCAGGTCCCGGTGCCGTGGCCGGTGTTCGATGAGGCCAAGGTCAGGGAACTGCTGATCAAGGTCTTCCGCGAGCAGTCTCCGGGCAACAAGGGCAAGCAGCAACTCTTTGACTATGCCACCTGCTTCGATGAACCGCAGCTCGCCGAGTGGCTGGCAGTCGAGGCGAAATTCGAGCAGGCACGAACCTTTGATCAGCAGCGCGCGGTGTTCGCCCGCAAGAGCTACGTCCCTTTCTTCGCCAACCGCTTCAAGGACATCCTCAGGCAGTGTGACCAGCATGGCGTCGATCATCGTCTGCCAATGAACCAGACGCCGCTGATGGCCGCAGCGGCTGCAGGAAATGTGGCGCTGGTGGAAGCCCTGCTGGAGCGCGGTGCCGACCGCGATGCCGTCGATCACTATGGTCACAATGCCCTGCACTGGGCTTTGCGTCAGGCATTTGGCGATGCAAAGTTCGCTGCTGGCCCGCTGGCGGCAATCTATGAATGCCTGGCTCCGCCCTGCATTGATGTCAGAGCGGGCGATCGCTTGGTCCGCATCGACCGGCATCTGTCTGAATACTTTCTGTTCCAGACCCTGTGGGTATTGTTCAAAGCACGATTCAGCAAGATACGAGGCAATACAGACAGCGCGTTCCAGACCCAAATCATCCTCGATGCCTGGCAACACTTACCCGCTAACATCGCGCGGCCAGAGCGCAATAAGCGCCAGCATCTTTCTGGCGTGCTGGCGAGGAACGAAATCGACAGAGACTATGCCTACAATAGATCCCTGTTCCTGCGCGTATCCACCGGGCGGTACCAGTTCAATCCCAAACTCGCTGTGCGTCGCCGCCAGGGCGAAGAAGAAAACTGGGTCCCGATCTACACCGCACTCAACCTCCCGTTGATTAGCGAGTTTGCCTACAACGACGGCTGGATCAGCACCTGGGACAATATCGACAAGCTTGTGGTCCTTGCTGGACTGCCTGAACGAACCACACCCATCGCGGCTGAACGCTTCGCCGAACGGCAAGCGGCCAAAATCAGGGAGCTGGACGAACGCAGAGCCAATCAACTTGCTGCCAAAGCACGCATTCGTGCAGCCGCCGAAGCCACCCAGAGCAGAGCGCCACGATGGGGAACAAAGGAAGCTAAACGGCTTGAAATCGAACGTGTGAAACAAGAAATCGAAAGACGAAAGAAGGGTTGACTTGCCGATATTTCTTTTGGGGCGGCTTTCGGCCCATCAACTGTCGTTCGCTCAGCGATCCGGGCGGACATTCGAAGATCCGCTTCGCTCAGTTATCGCAGCCGGCAGGCTTACGCATTGGGGTGGCCTGGATGGCCCTGACATCGCACTATGGGCGCTTTATCCTTCGCGGCGCTTGCTAAGCCCTCGCGTTTCCGCCTTTCTCGATCACATTAAGGAAGCATTCCCCTTGGGAAGACCCGAGGAATTGGCAGGATTTATAGGATCGGAACCGTGAGACCGGTGCGGACCACAGGTCGCTCTTACGTTGAGTGCTAACGGCTGCGTGCCACCACGTATGACCATCTCGTGTCATCGGGAAGCGCGCGGCAAGGCATGGGCTTCCCAGGACCGGGCCATCGGGCACAAGTCGGCCATCAAGCCGCCCTTCACGGGGCAAGCGAAAGTCGGGAATTGCGAATTCAGGTACCAGCGGCTCACGGCCGAAGGGTCGGGGAATCTTGAAGCATCTGGTGCAGCCGGAAGGAACGCATCTCGCGGCACCCGGTCCCTTCCCGACGCTCGGCACGTCTGTCAGGACCATCAGTACTCGGCGCGCAGTTCAACCAATAGGCAATTGCCGTCTCGAACGCCTCCGCAAGCAGAATTACGACGCCGGTTACCGACCTCGTACGGGATCAGCGCCTGTAGCCGGATGAACCATGCAACGTTCGCGTGTTAGTCTCCGATAACGACATGGAGGCTTTCATGCAACGAGTGATCACCTATCGTGGCTTCGAGATTCACGTCGAATTGACTCCGGCTGCGGAGGACACGTTCAACGTGACTGTCCAGATCAAAGGCGGTACCAACCTCGAAGTGCTCGGCGCGCGGGGGGGCCGGATCGCGCTGCGCAACGGCCCTTTTACTGAACGATGGGCCTACCTGGTTGGGGAAGTCGCCGGTCAAGCCGCAATCGACCTGCTACTTGGCCCGACTGGCTGATTCCATTCCTGTTTCGCCGCCTCGACCCACTCACTCGTCCCGCCGAGTACGGTCACTAGCTGCGTTCGACGTCGCACGCACGACGGTCGTCGCCGTTGAGAGCATTGGCGTCAGGCCCAATCTCTCACCGGGAGACGGCGTTCATTTCATTTCAACAGACCATAGGGCCGCTCAGGCCAGGTAGCGGCGATTGTTTTTGAATGCGAGCGTGACGCCCGGCGTCGTGGGATCATCTGTTGTGGCTGTCTCGGGCCGCACGCCTTTGAGTTGCCAGCCCCAACCTCCGGGATCAGACGAACAGGATAAATATATGAAGCTTCGCGTCGGATACGAACTGTCGTACGAGTGCTCACAACCGACGCCGATGATGCTGATGCTGAACACGCACTTTTCGCATGCAAAGGATATTGTCGAGGCAGATCTGCTCGTTACCGATCCGCCGGTGGCGACGAGGCAGTACCGCGACTTGTTCGGCAACCTGTGCACGCGGATAATCGCGCCCGCCGGGCGGGTTGGCTTGAGCACGACCGCGCTTCTGAATGTGCCAAATGCGATGGAAACGCGTCCGAAAGACGGTCGGGGCCATCCAGTCGAGCAGTTGCCCGACGATACGCTCGTTTTCCTGTTGGGTAGCCGCTATTGTGAAACCGATTTGATGGTCGACGTCGCGTGGAAGGTTTTTGGACAGTGCGCGCCGGGCCGCGAGACTGTTCTCGCAATCTGCGACTTCGTGCACCGGCATATCGCATTTGATTACCGGCACGCGCGGCCGACCAAAACCGCAGCGGACGTTTACCGCGAACGAAGAGGCGTCTGCCGGGACTTCGCCCATCTGGGCATCACGCTATGCCGCGCCATGAATATTCCGGCTCGCTACTGCACCGGTTATATCAGCGATGTCGGTTTGCCCCCCGTCGCAGCGCCAATGGATTTCGCGGCGTGGTTTGAGGCCTACGTAGGGGGTAGCTGGCAAACCTTCGATCCGCGTAACAACGCACCACGCATCGGGCGCGTTTTGATGGCATACGGTCGCGACGCCGCCGATGTTGCGATAAGCAATGCGTTTGGGGCCGCCGTGCTAACGCACTTCAAGGTGCATTGCGATCAGGAATAACCGCGCACAATTGGCCATTGCTGAGCCGACGGGGAATTTTTGGATCCCCTCCCGGTAACGTAAGCATTTTGGACCGCGCTGGCCTAATTGATTGCGCGCCTGAGCGTCACCGCGTCGTTCACCCGTTCCACGCGTCAGTCGTTCGGTGGACTATGGGCGACCGGATGCGCGGCGGAGTATGTCCAGCAAAGTTACTCCGCGAATGAGCGCTATGCTCCTGGACGGAGACGGCGAGGCCCCTCGAAACGCTTGATGGACTGACTCAGGGCGCGAAGTGGTTTAACCGGCTGGCCAGCGCCCGCAACTTCATCGCGCACATCGGCGCGTTCTATCTGGCCCTCGACACCACCGAGCCCGCTTGGGACCTGCTGCTCGTCAAAGGGAATATCAAACAGTTCGATGACCCCACGTACCTACATGCGGTTCTCCAGCGTCATGGAGATCATGGACGGCTTAGATGAAGTCGTGTGTTTCTCCATGACAGAAGCAATTGTCTGCCGTTGGCGACGCATCGCTTAGGATTGGAGGGCGACGGAAAAATTCTGCCCTTGCCACGTCTGACTCGAGGTCCAGAAGAAGGTGAATGCAAGCGATGAACCGGCCTGGGCTGCTTGCGTGACCAGATCGACGTAGTAGATGCCGAGCGCCGTTGCGGTGGCTTCGCTGTCCTCCGACGTGGCCCAGTCGTCGATCGTCCAGCGCAGGCGGAAAGGCGCAGCCAAAGGGATCCGAATTGTCGTGGCGGCCGGAATCGACGGCAGCGGGCGGTTGAAGTTCCAGATTTCGATATTGCTGCGAGCGCGCGGCGCCTGGCCGGGCTGAGACTGATAACGGTCGGCGACGACTTTCAGGTGGTTAAAGACCTGACCGTCCGAAGCGGAGCGAACGAGCTTGATGTATTCGGCGTGGGCCCACGCGAGCGGCATGGCAGAGCCAGTCGGCCCGCCAGTGACGAAGGGCGGGTTTGCCAGATCGGGCAGATCCCACACTTGCTCGGGAAGCAGAGCGCGCGTTCCGGCGAACGCCTCGAGAGCGCGGATGTAGGGGGTGGGGTCGCCACCGGCGGCCAATTCGTAATGGCCGCGTTCGCCAGTGAGCAGCGGCCAGGGTCGACCAACGCCGAAGGTAGCGCCGTCGTACCAGTCCTCGCCGAGATTGCCTTGACCATAACCGTCGTGGTTGTATCGGTAAAAGGCAGGCCCCTGCGGCAGAATTTTTCTGATTACTGCATCGACTACCTTGACCGAGTTGACGATGATCGGATCGTTCGCGGCCCGAATGCCATAGCGCACCAGTTCGAGAAAACCCGCGTCCACGATGGTGTTTGCGTTGTAGTCTTTGTTCCAGACGGTTACTTGGGCGCTATCTGGATCTTCTGGAAAATTAAAGACGCCATTGACATGCGTCGGCAAGATTCGAACGTAGTGCTGCGTCACGCCCGGAACCGGTGAGCCTTCCGCAGCGACGCACCATGTCTCTAGATGCGATTCCAGAAAATCCGCGTATTCGAGCAGGAACTGGGCGGTACTGGCGTCCGCCCATTTAGTAGCCGCACAGACTAGCGCCGCGATGTTCGATGCCAGTGTCGAAGGGGAGTATCCTTCGAGTTCTTCCCATCGTTCCTGCTGAGTCATGGGGCCGTTCTTGATCAATGCGCCTGCTGCGGCCAGCACCATGCCGGTGGGATCGAACTGACGCAGCAGACCGGCTTCGCTCAAGTGATAGGCCAGAATGATTGGAAAGGAATATTCGTCGAGCTGCGAGGCATTGTCCCGCCAAGGCTCGCCGTCAATGAAAAACTTTTGCGGAAAGCTACCATCCGCCAATTGCGACGCAGCGAGAAACATCAGCCCGCGTAGGGGCGCATCCTGCGCGCCCGCGGCCAGCAGCGCGAGTGCGCTTTGGCACATGTCACGCGGCCAGACCATGTGGTAGCCGGCAGCGAGGTCCCGCACCGTCTGTCCCCACGGGATGCTCAATGAAGCCACCAGTGCGCCGTCGGCCGTCTTGTCCTCATGCGCGAGCAACACGTTGCGGCTCATGTTGAAAAGCGCATTGCCATCGCCCGTAATGTTCGACTTGGGCTGGAACGGGTCGCGAACAGCGTCGTTCCAGCCCTGGATGAACGCTTGCTTGTGGCTGTATGGGTCGGCGGGTCCGTCGAAGGGGTAGGCCAGCGCCTCGGATACGGCGGTCAGCGCCTTGTTGGGCGTGCTCTGCGTAATCGGCGTCGGTTCGTCGACGCAAAACGCCAGTGCCAGAACGAATTGATTCTGCCCTGCGCGGTTGATCTCTGCCGTCACGGCGACGTATCCGTCCTTTGCTGCGTCGTAGTTCCAGACCGGCAAGCGCTTGTTTGCGATGATGTCGGTCCAGCCATCGTTCACTCCCACGAAGCCGCAACTCGTCGTGCCGAAGCCGCAGTCGGCGCCCAGCGCGAGCCAGTAATGGTCACGCGTCGCGACCAGGCGATCGCCATTTGCGGTGCTGACGCGATGCGCGGTGTTGCCAGCGCCGTATCCCGCCATGTGAGGCGTCAACAAGGCATAGACGTGCAGTGTGTTAAGGAAATCCTGGTCCCCCTGCAGTGTCGTGCGAACCAGCACGCAGGCCGAACCCTTCTCGGCGATCACGTCCTGCACGACGGTGTAGGGTTGCCCTTTCGCCTGGGATGTGAGCCGGCAGGATAAGGCGGGCGGCTCCGGCCATTCGCATCGATGGTCGAAGTCCTTCTGCGCGTCGTGATAGAAGGTCGACCCGTCGGTAATGATCAGCTGGAAGTCTCGTACCTGAGGGGTGTCGACATCCGGGAAGTAGATTTCCGTGAGGATGCCGCCTGCTGTCGTGTACCAGACCTGGCTCGACAGCGAGTACGCCGTTCCGACGGCGTCTTTGTCCGCGCGGCTCCAGTTCAGCGGATTGCCAGGTGCGCCCGGAGCCGGATTCGATTCAAGCAGATTTGCCATCGCATCTCACTCCATATCTTTGCTTAGATCGATCAGAAATCCACGTGATGAGCAGAAGAGCGGGCATGCTACGCATTGTAGCTATCGAGGATAGCGCTTTTGACGTGCATAGAGAGGCAGACGTGGGGCCGCTCAACTGCCGGAACGCCATCGCATCGTCCCGCCAACTCTCGTCGTCGAAGTCGACGGCGAGCAGGTAACAGGTACCGTCCGCCATTAGCGGGTAAAGGCCCACGGTACGATCGCCGGAAAGATGCGCATAGAAGACCTGATCGTCCAGTGACAGCAGCACCCGATGCGTGCAGTCCGCGCAGCGGATGCGGGGCTTTTCGCAGATGCCCGCGTGCCACTCGTTCGCGCACACCGGCGCGTAACCGGATTTTCCGGAATTGCGGCTTTCCCACCGAAGCGGATAGACGTCAGTTCGGCCGCGGAAAAGCCTCCGGAAAAGTTGCACTTTCTGTAGTGGGGAAGTGGGGAAAGCGAGGAAGTGCCTGCATTTTGCACAGCCGGCGAGGCATTACGCGGGATCGCTTGCCCCGGGTTGCCTGGTACCGGGCACGATGGCTCGCAGCATGGCAGCGAGCCGGCTGTCTTCGGCCTGCAGACGGGCGAGTTCTGCCCGCAACTCTTCGCGCGTGAGATCGTCCCACTCTGGGCGTGACAGGTTGCCGTCGTTCGTCGCCTCGTCCGTTGCTGTCCGAGGGGTAAGACATGGGCGACCGGGCTCTTGGCCGTGTCAGCCGCGCGGCCAGGCGGGGTCATCAAGATTCGGCTGAGACCTGGCCGCGTAGTCCCTGCCCGCCATAGTAGACGCCGAGCATCGCGACCGTCTCGCCCAAAACGCGGTATGCGATCACAGCACGGCCGCGGGGAGGGTATCGAGCTCGCAGAGTGTGACGATGGCGTCGACGTATTCGGCCGCCTTCCGTGGGGCGCCTGCGGTCGCGATTGCTGCCTCCAACTCGCCAGTTGATCGCATGCGTCCGGCGCAAAGACCACACAGCTTCAAGTGCGGCAGCGACCAGCCCGACCGAATCGCGCAACCGGGCCTCGATAGCACGTTCACGTAAAGCGAGTTCGGGCAGGCCGTCGTGGATGACTTCTGACTCCGTCGCGTTTCACCGCTCCGGACGCGCCTGCGGATTTCCTCGGCCATTTCGTTCGGAAGCGTGATGCTCATTTGCCGGGTGGTTCGCATGAACACGCCGAGTTCATCAGGCACACGAACCAGTGGGTCGAAGAGAACGGACTTCCTTTGGCGCAATACCGGATGTTCTGATGGCGCGATTCGACGTCTATGCCAACAGCGGTAGAGGCCGCGCCAGTACACCGTATCTTGTCGACGTGCAAAGCGACTTTCTAGAAGGTCTGTCGATCCGCGTCGTCGTACCGCTGATTCAGGCTGATGCTTTTCCGCCCGGGAAGCTCCCGGCGGACTTCACGCCATCATTCGATATCGGCGGCATCCGGTGCATCCTGCATCCGGCGTTTGTCGCGGCCGTGCCCTTAAGCGAACTGGGGCCGAAGACCGGTTCGCTTGTCGAACACCGTGACCGGATCACGGCCGCGCTGGATCGCCTCCTGGGCGCTTACTGATTATTCTGGACGGTAGACACGCCGGGGCAGGACATTCCCGCTATCTCAGGCGGGCATACCAGAGTCGCCGAGCTGCGCCGTCTAGCTTGTCGAGAAGTGTGGCAGCGTGCGAGCACGGTATTTATGCAACGGGCTGTTGCACAAATTCCCAACGGCGAAAGGCTTGCGCGCGCATGTACGCATGTATTTGAGGCCGCCGGGCGAGAACCCGCGCATGTTGGGAAACACTGCCTCGAGATCGCGCGCGAGCCGCTCGACGGCACTGGCACCCTCAGCCTGGTTCCTTCTGCAGGTCGAGGATGTCCCGTCTGATCTCCCTGTACAGTGTGACCAGCTCACCGTTTGCGCTGGCCATGGCGCGCCGACCTGACACGAGTCCTTGCGGTCCGTGTTCACGCAGCCGGCCGACAAGACGACGGATTTGCCGCGTCGTCAGCCCAAGTCGCTTCGCAGCCCGCCACGGTCTGAGCACGCCATCGGCAACATGCTGAATCACTTTGTACCTGTCCAGTTCGCGCATCGTCATCGTGATCCGTTCGGTCGCAGCCATCGCAGGCTCCAGCGCCGAGGTACGGGCCGCTGGTCAGCTTACGCGCCACGGAAGCGGACATTTGAACCTGGCCAGATTCACGATACCGCGCTACCAGCCGCTCGACCTGACGCACGGTCAGGCCAAGTCGCCCGGCGGCACGCCCGGGCTTGAGCCCGATGTCCACCACGCCCGGGCTCGAGCCCGATGTCCACCACGGCCTGGATCACCTTCAGACGGTCGAGTTCGCGCATGTTCAATGTCACCAGTGCGGCTGGGCTCATGACTGGCTCCTGCGATCGCGCAGCAAAATGCCAGCTTGCCAGTCACGGTAAAACACGACATTTCAATTTAGCGGAAACGCGACATCTGAACTTTGGACTAACATCAAAAAATGTTGATAAATTACATTATGTCAAATGCAACTGCACATGGACGCACCGGAGATCGCCGCCGGACGTTAATGGTTTAAATTTGGTCCTATGTGAACCTCACCGGAGCGCTTGATGCATCTCGCCGATCATGTGAAGCCAATCAGCTACCTCAAAAGCGAAGCGGCGCGAATCGTCAAGGACCTGACTGATTCGGGAGAGCCGCTCATCATCACGCAGAACGGTGAAGCGAAGCTCGTCGTCCAGGATGTGCGAAGCTACGAATCGACGCAGCAGACCCTCGCGCTCCTGAAAATCCTGGCTATCGGCCAGAAGCACATCGAGCGCGGGGTTCACGTCGATGGCGACGAGTTCTTTGCGGAACTCAACGAGCTCGATCGTCAGGAAAAGCTCCGCTGATGGCGGCACCGCTGCTGAAATACCGCATCCTCCCGACGGCGCGGATCGGCATTGACGAACTCAGAAGCTATGTTGTCCGCACATTCGGATGGGAAATGTGGCGTCAGACATCGACGCAACTGCAGGAGACGATCACGCACATTCGCCAGTTCCCCGCTAACGGTCATGCGCCTGCCGAGCTTGAGGGCTTCTTCGAGGACGGTTTCCGGCAAGGCCTTTCCGGCAAGAACCGGATCATTTATCAGGTCCGCGACGAGACCGTTTTCGTTCATCTCATGGTCGACGCTCGACGCGACCTGCCCTCCCTCCTTCAGAGAATCGTGCTTCGGCTGATGTAACGGGTCAGGACGGCCGCCTTGCGTTTCACACGCATTGCATGCGCGCGCTGCGCGCCCGACTCAGGAAGCCGCCGGACCCGTGCGAAACCCGAAAATGTCCAGCACATGCGGCGCGCGTGCAACGGGTATGCTAATCAGCATTCTCTCCGGCTAACGGCCTTCCCTCGACAATCGCCAATGAACCAGAACAAACAATGGAGCATCGACGACATCACGCCTCAGCACGGCAGACGCGTCATCATCACGGGGGCCAACAGCGGCATCGGCTATCACGTCGCTGCAATACTGGCTCGCACAGGCGCGGAAGTCGTACTCGCCTGCCGTGACGAACAGCGCGGCGCCGATGCCCTGTCCCGTCTGCAGAGGGAGCTGCCCGCCGCCCGATTGCGGCTTCAACGACTGGATCTCGCAAGCCTTGCTTCGGTGCGCGCCTTTTGCGATCGCGAACTCGCGCAATGCCGGCCGCTCGACATCCTCATCAACAATGCGGGCGTCATGGCGCCCCGCCGACGCCTCGAAACGGTCGACGGCTTCGAATTGCAGTTCGGCACCAATGTACTCGGGCATTTCGCCCTGACGCGCCTGCTGTTGCCTGCGCTCGAGATGGCGGCAGGTGCGTCTGCCGAGCGGCCGCGCGTGGTCACGGTTGCCTCTATCGCACACAAGACCGGGCGGCTCGACTTCGACGACCTTCAGGCAACCCGTCGTTACCGTCCGATGACCGCCTATCGACAGTCGAAGCTCGCCAACCTCATGTTCGCGTTCGAACTCGATCGCCGGTTGCGCGCCGCACGATCGCGCGTGATGTCCGTTGCCGCGCATCCCGGCGTCGCCAATACGAATCTGTTCCGTGCCGACCATTTTGCCGCAAGCCCGATCGTCCGCTCTGCGCTAGGCGGACTGATCGATATCTTGTTCAACAGTGACCAGACCGGCGCGCTTTCCACGCTCTATGCCGCAACCGCGGCCGATGTCGTCGACGGCGGCTATTATGGTCCGCTCGGATTGTTCGAAACACGTGGGCGAGACGTGGGACCAGCGAACGTCGCCAGTCAGGCAAGAAACGGAACCGATGCAAGACGCCTCTGGCAGGCCTGTGAATCGCTGACTGGAACAGCGACCGGATAGCGCATGGATCGCGGAACGCGGGAAACACTAACCGCGAGATACGGATTACTCATTCAACCATGACCGCACCCCGGCTCGCGCTGTTCTTGTATCTGATCGCTCAATGGCGAACTCCGACGCAGATAAAAAGCGCCGACCGGTTTGCACTCGAACTACCGGGGCGCAACGCGAATCCTGTCGCGTCGAGCCCCCGATATCCCCTGCAATGCCTCCACGCGTTGCCGTGTTTATTGTGGTGCGTCACCTTCGCGATGCACCGGCTGCGTCTGCTTCAGGCTCTTCGCGAGGCGCGAGGCCTGCAGATAGCCGGGATTCGCGGGCCGCTTCAGATAACGCCCGGCTCCGCGCCGCGCGCGCAGGTCGCCGTCCGCCCACACGAGTTCGCCTTGTGAGACGGTGTGTGTCGGCACGCCGCGAACCGTCATCCCTTCGAACACGTTGAAGTCCACGTTCTGATGATGCGTCTTGACCGATATCGCTCGCGTGGCCTCGGGATCCCAGACGACGAGATCGGCGTCGGCACCCACGGCCACCGTGCCCTTGCGCGGGTACAGGTTGAAGATTTGCGCCGCATTGGTGGAGGTGACGCGCACAAATTCGTTCGGCGTGAGCCGGCCGGTGTTCACACCTTGATCCCACAACACCGCCATGCGATCTTCCACGCCGCCGCAACCATTCGGAATTCTCGTGAAATCATGGCGGCCCATGGCTTTCTGCGAAGCGCAGAACACGCAGTGGTCGGTTGCGGTGGTGTGCAGCAGGCCGCCCTGAAGCCCGCGCCAGAGCGCGTCGCGATGCTCCTGGGTACGGAACGGCGGACTCATCACGTGGGCGGCGGCGCGCGTCCAGTCCGGGTCGCGATAGACCGACTCATCGATCACGAGATGCCCCGCGAGCACTTCGCCGAATACGCGCTGCCCTTCGCCGCGTGCGCGCGCGATCGCCTCGAGCGCGTCTTTCGCCGAGACATGCACGATGTACACCGGCACGCCGAGCACCTGCGCGATGCGGATGGCGCGATTCGCCGCCTCGCCTTCGACTTCGGGCGGCCGTGAAAGCGGATGCGCCTCGGGCCCCGTGAAACCGCGCGCAAGCAACTGGCGTTGCAACTGGAATACGAGCTCGCCGTTTTCCGCATGCACGGTAGGCAGCGCGCCCAGTTCGAGTGAGCGCGCAAAGCTGTTCACGAGAATCTCGTCGTCGGCCATGATGGCGTTCTTGTAGGCCATGAAGTGCTTGAAGCTCGATACGCCATGCTCGTTCACGAGGAGTCCCATGTCCCGATACACGCTTTCATCCCACCACGTCACCGCCACGTGAAAGCCATAGTCGGAAGCGGCTTTCTCTGCCCAGCCGCGCCACTCGCGAAAGGCGTCCATCAGCGGTTGCTTCGGGTTGGGGATGACGAAGTCGATGATCGATGTCGTGCCGCCCGCAAGCCCCGCCGCCGTGCCCGTGTAGAAGTCGTCGCTGGCGGTCGTGCCCATGAAGGGCAGCTCCATATGCGTGTGCGGATCGATGCCGCCAGGCATCACATATTGGCCACCGGCGTCGACCACGGTCGCGCCCGCCGGCGCGTCGAGGTTCTCGCCAACGCTCTGGATCACGCCGTTTTCGCAGAGCACGTCCGCACGCCAGCTCTTGTCTGCATTGACGACGGTGCCGCCTCGAATCAGGATCGCCATGATGCCAAGTCTCCTTCAGTTGAACATTCACGCTTGAAACGCTCACGCGCTCGCAACACGTGGGCGCCGGCTCTTGCCGAGCTTCATCATCACGCCATAGACGAGCGCCGCAATGGCGAGCCCCACGAACCACGCATAGGTGTAAATGCTTTTGAACGCATCGGGCACGGTGGCAAACGCATTCGGGAACGCGACATTGAGAAAGCCCGGCAGGTTCGGCAGCACGCCTGCGATCAGCGCGATCACGGCAGCCGGATTCCAGCCGTTCGAGTAGGCGTATTCGCCGTTTTCCTCGAATAGCTGGGCCGTGTCGAGGCGTGTGCTGCGAACGAGAAAGTAGTCGACCATCAGGATGCCGGCCACCGGCCCAAGCAGCGCCGAATAACCGACGAGCCACGTGAAGATGTAGCCCTGGGTGGTGGCAAGGATCTTCCACGGCATCATCACGATGGCGATACCCGCGGTGATGAGACCGCCCGTCTTGTACGAGATGCCCTTGGGCCAGAGGCTCGAGAAGTCGTAAGCTGGCCCGACGAGATTCGCGGCGAGATTGCAGCACATCGTGTCCAGTGTGAGGATGATGAGCGCGATGCCCACACCGACGCCCTCCATGCGACTCGTGAGGTCGATCGGGTCCCAGATCGCCCTTCCGTAAATCACAACGGTTGCCGAGGTCACGACCACGGAGACCACCGAGAGCAACGCCATCGGAATGGGCAGGCCGATGGCCTGGCCCACGAACTGGTCTTTTTGCGTTTTTGCGAAACGCGTGAAGTCGGGAATGTTGAGCGCGAGCGTGGCCCAGAAACCCACCATGGCCGTGAGGCTCGGCCAGAACGTCGCCCAGAAGAGGCCCGCCTTCTTGCCGCCGGCGGCGAACTGCGACGGCTGCGACAGCATCGAGCCCACGCCGCCTGCCTTCGAACATGCCCACCACACGAGCACTGCGCACATCACCACCTTGATGGGCGCGGACCAGCTTTCGAGCCAGCGGATCGAATCGGTGCCGTGCAGGATGAAGTACAGCTGGAACACCCAGAAGACGAGGAAGCAGCTAGCCTGTCCGATCGAAATGCCGAGCCACGGCAGTGCGTCGCCCACCAGCGCGTTGTGCGTGAGGATGTTGACGAGCGTGTAGATGGCGCTGCCGCCAAGCCATGATTGAATGCCGTACCAGCCGCACGCCACGACGGCGCGCAGCATGGCAGGCAGCTTGGCGCCCTGGGTACCGAACGACGCTCGCACGAGCACCGCATAAGGAATGCCGTACTTCGTACCCGCATGACCGATCAGCAGCATCGGCATGAGCACGATCAGATTGCCGAGCAGCACGGTTAGCACGGCCTGCCATGGCGCCATGCCCTGCTCGGTGAGGCCGGCGGCGAGCATGTAGGAGGCGATGTTCATCACCATGCCTACCCAAAGTGCCGCGAAGTGATACCAGCGCCATGTGCGCTGCGCAACGCCGGTGGGCGCGAGGTCATCGTTGTATAGCTCGCTTTCGGCGCGGCGCTCATTGGCGTCGACTGCAAAGGGCTGGCTCATGAGGTGGGTTCTCCGTGCTTGTCGTGGGTCCGGCTCGATCCGGCTTCGAAATGTCAGGCGGCTTTCGGGTCGGCGACACGCGCCGGGTTGTTCGGGTGCGTGGTCCAGTTCTCGTAGCGCTCGCCCGAATCGACACGCTCCATCGTGATGCATTGATCGACCGGGCAAACATGCATGCATAGATTGCACCCGACGCAGTTCGCATCGACCACCTCGAAGTGGCGCTTGCCGTCGCGCGTGGCGGTGATCGCCTGATGCGAGGTGTCTTCGCAGGCGATATGGCAGAGCCCGCACTCGATGCAGCGGTCCTGATCGATACGCGCCTTGATGTCGTAGCTGAGGTTCAGGTATTGCCAGTCGGTGACGTTCGGCACGGCGCGGCCGCGAATCGCGTCGAGGCTGGCGTACCCTTTGTCGTCCATCCAGTTGGAAAGGCCGTCGATCATGTCGCTGACGATCCGGAAACCGTAGTGCATCGCCGCGGTGCACACTTGCACGCTGCCCGCTCCCAGCACGATGAATTCCGCGGCGTCGCGCCAGTCGGAAATGCCCCCGATGCCAGAGATGGGCAAGCCTTGCGTTTGCGGGTCGCGCGCAATCTCCGCGACCATGTGCAGTGCAATGGGCTTCGCGGCAGGACCGCAATAGCCGCCATGCGTGCCCTTGCCGTCCACGGTGGGCAGCGGCGCCATCACGTCGAGATCGACACCGACGATCGAGTTGATGGTATTGATCAGCGAGACGCCGTCCGCACCACCCTTCATCGCCGCGCGCGCGCCGTGACGAATGTCGGTGACGTTCGGTGTGAGCTTTACGAGGCAAGGCAAGCGCGTGCCTTCTTTCACCCAGCGGGTGACCATTTCGATGTACTCGGGCACCTGACCCACCGCCGCGCCCATGCCGCGCTCGCTCATGCCGTGCGGACAGCCGAAGTTCAGCTCCACAGCATCCGCGCCAGTGTCTTCCACCTGAGGCAGAATCCACTTCCAGTCGTGCTCGTTGCAAGGGACCATCAGCGAGACGATGAGCGCCCGGTCGGGCCAGTCCCGCTTCACCTGCGCGATTTCCTTTAGGTTCACGTCGAGCGGCCGGTCGGTGATGAGCTCGATGTTGTTCAGACCCGCCATGCGCTGGCCGCGCCAGGTGGTGGCGCCATAGCGCGAGCTTACATTCACCACGTGCGGGTCGAGCCCGAGCGTCTTCCAGACGACGCCGCCCCAACCCGCCTCGAAGGCGCGATTGACGTTGTAGGCTTTGTCGGTGGGCGGCGCGGAAGCGAGCCAGAACGGATTAGGCGATTGAATGCCGGCAATCGTGCAGCGCAAGTCGGCCATGATGCGACTCCTTCGTTTTATCTGGATTCGGTGTAGCTATCACGCGGCTCGGGCGGCCTTGGCGGACTGACTCGCAAGGAAGCGGTCGATCGCATGCGCGGCAAGCTTGCCGTCCTGCACGGCCTGGACGGTCAGATCGGTGGCGCCGTGGCCGGCACAGTCGCCGCCTGCGAAAACGCCCGCAAGGGACGTGGCGCCGTTCGCATCCACCGCGACGCGGCCGCCTTCCTCGGTGAGTTGCAACCCGTCGAGGCCTTCGGGTAACAGCGTCTGGCCGATTGCCTTCAGCACCATATCGGCCTCCACCCGCACGATCTCCCCAGTGCCGCGCAATGCGCCGCTCATATCGAGCCCGGTGCGCTCGAATTCCACGGCCCGCACCTGCGTGTCGCCGACGAATCGCAGCGGCTTCATCCACTCGGCCAACGTCACACCCTGGCTACGCGCGAATTCCAGTTCGGCCCAGGTGGCGCTCATCTGCGCCGCGCCGCGACGATAGGCGAGCGTCACTTGCTCCGCGCCCAGCTTGCGGCTTTGCACGGCGGCGTCGATTGCCGTATTGCCGCCTCCGAGCACCACCACCTTGCGACCGACGGGCACGCTGGCCAGATCGTCGGCCTCGCGCACGCGCGCGATGAAATTCACGGCATCGAGCACGCCGTCGAGCAGTTCGCCTTCGATGGAGAGCGTATGCGTGCCGCCAAGGCCCACGCCGATGAACACCGCGTCATACGCCGCGCGTAACTCCGCAAGCGTCACGTCATGCCCCAGTCGCTGGCCCTGGCGCAGTTCTATCCCGCCAACGGAAAGAAGCCACCGCACTTCGCGCTGCGCGTAGTCGTCGACGGTCTTGTACGCCGCTATGCCGTACTCGTTCAGGCCGCCCGGATGTTCGCGCGCGTCGAAGACGCTCACGCGATGCCCGGCAAGCGCGAGCGTGTGCGCGCAGGCGAGACCCGCGGGACCCGCGCCGACCACGGCAACATGACGGCCTGTCTCGCTGGCGCGCTTGAAGAGCGCAGGGGCACCGGCGGCTTCGCGCACCATCTGGAAGTCGGTGGCATGACGTTGCAGCGCGCCGATCTGAACGGGCTCGCCATCCTGATGATTTCTCACGCAGGCGCCTTCGCAGAGAATCTCGGTCGGGCACACGCGTGCGCACATGCCGCCCAGCGGATTCGCGCTGAGGATATCGCGCGCCGCGCCCTTGAGATTGCCGTTGCCGATCTTGCTGATGAAACCGGGAATGTCGATGCCCGTGGGGCACGCGTTCACGCAAGGCGCGTCGTAACAGTAATGACAGCGGTCGGCGGCGATCACGGCCGCATTCGCGGAAAGCGGCGGCGCGACGTCGGCGAAATTGCAGCCCAGTTGCTCGGCACTGAGACGGCCTGGCGCGATGCCGTTGGCGGCATTCGAGGTGGTCTGGGACATCCGGATGCTCCTTGCGAGGCAAAACACGGGTCCGCCGGCCGTGTGCGTGACGTGCGCGGCCGGTACGTGGGGAATCGTTGGAAAGACAGCGCGGCGCTGAGACCGCTTGCGTTCGATCGAAATTGCGTCAGCCGGGCTCGCTCGCGCGTTCGAGCATGGCGTGCAGCAACACGTTCGCGCCGGCTTCGATCCATTCGATCGTCGCGTCCTCGACTTCGTTGTGGCTGATGCCGTCGATGCACGGTACGAACACCATCGAGGTCGGCGCGACCGTCGCGAGATAGCACGCGTCGTGACCTGCGCCCGAAACGATGTCGCGATTCGAATAGCCGAAGCGCTCGGCCGCCGCGCGCACGGACTTCACGCACGCCTCGTCGAACGGCACGGGCGCGTAGTAGAAAATCTGCTCGACGTCGGCTTCGAGCTTGCCCTGTTCCGCGATCTTCGCGATGCCTTCACGCAGCTCTGCGTTCATCTGCGCCAGCACCTCGTCCTGCGGATGGCGAAAATCGATGGTGAAGAACACGCGGCCCGGAATCACGTTGCGCGAATTCGGATGCACCTGCATCATGCCGACCGTCGCGCACGCGAGCGGCGCATGACGCAGGCCGATCTCGTTGACGAGCTGCACGACGCGCGAGGCGCCCAGCAGCGCGTCGCGGCGGCGCGGCATGGGCGTAGGCCCCGCGTGCGCCTCCTGGCCCGTGAGCACGACTTCGTACCAGCGCTGACCTTGTGCGTCGGTGACCACGCCGATCGTCCTGTTTTCGGCCTCGAGTATCGGCCCCTGTTCGATGTGCAGTTCGAACGCCGCGTGAATCTTGCGGCCGCCGCACGGCAACGCGCCCGCGTAGCCGATGCGCTGCAATTCCTCGCCGATGGTCTTGCCGTCGACGTCCTTGCGCGACAGTCCGTACTCGAGCGCAAACACACCCGCAAATACGCCCGAGGCGACCATCGCCGGCGCGAAGCGCGAGCCTTCTTCGTTGGTCCAGATCACCGTTTCAACAGGGCGCTCGGTTTCGATGCCGTAATCGTTGAGCGAGCGAATCACTTCGAGGCCGCCGAGCACCCCATAGATACCGTCGAAGCGCCCACCGGTTGGCTGCGAGTCGGCGTGCGAGCCGGTCATCACGGGCGGCAGGTCGTTGTTGCGCCCCGCGCGGCGCATAAACACGTTGCCCATCTGATCGACACTCACCGTGCAGCGCGCCTCTTTCGCCCATTGCACGATGAGATCGCGGCCCTGCTTGTCGAGGTCGGTCAGCGCCAGACGGCACACGCCGCCTTTGGGCGTGGCGCCAATCCTGGCCATCTCCATCAGGCTGTCCCACAATCGCTGACCGTTCACGTGGATCGCGGTCGTCAGCGCGGCTTCGCTTACTGCGTTCATGCGTGTTCTCCTGTCCGTGCTTGTCAAACGTGCATGCATGCCACCGTGTTGGGGCACGAAGGATCACGACGGTGCACGTCTCGATGGCACTGCGCTGCCCCTGAAACCCAGCCCTTCGAATCCTGTCCGATTGGACAGGTTTTAGACGAGAAACTTCGCGAATTCAATGCGGAGTTACGAGCGAGAAGCGTGCCATTGATGCTGCAGTGCGTGAAAAAACCAGGCGTCCGTGCTGCGCGTTTCTCCGGATGTCGGTGAATTCGCGGCGCACTTGCATCGTGGCTACAATGATTCCGGCATGCGCGCGCCGCCGCGCTCCTTTTCTCTTCCGAATGGACCGAACATGCGCGACGACGAACCCACCACGCGAGCCGCGCCCCTCGCGACGCGCGGCACCGCGCAGGCGCAACGAGCCGCCGACACATCGCACAAGCCACAGCGGCGCAAAGCCTCCATTCGTGCGTCGAATGAATCCCATCTTCTCGCCTGTGCCGAAGCCGTGTTCGCCGAACGCGGCTTCGAAGGCGCGAGCACGGCGCTGATCGCCGAGCGCGCGGGTTTACCGAAGGCGAATCTGCACTATTACTTCCCGACCAAGCTGGCGCTGTACTGGCGCGTACTCGACGATGTGTTCGAGGAATGGAACGCCGCCGCCAACCTGTTCGATGCAAGCGACGATCCGGTCGAGGCGATTGGCGGCTACGTGCGCGCCAAGATGGCCCTGTCACGGCGCCGCCCACTTGGATCGAAGGTGTGGGCCAACGAAATAATCAGCGGGGCGCTGCACATGCAAGAGATCCTGCTCGAACGCGTGAAGCCGTGGATGGACTCACGCGTGAAGCTGATCGAGCGATGGATAGCCAAAGGGTTGCTCGCGCCCGTCGACCCTCGGACGCTCCTCTTCATGATCTGGGCGACCACGCAGCACTACGCCGATTTCGAGGCTCAAATATGCGCGCTCTCGGGCAAACGCGCGCTCTCGACGAAGCGCTTCGAGGCTACGACGGAAGAAGTGGTGAGCATGATCCTGCGGGCGAGCGGAGCGCGATCGCCGGTCCGATGAATCGTTTAGGGAGTTTCCCTGAGGACGTCATTGTCTCGTTGCCGCGGTCGCTGTTTTCCGCGTTAATGTAAGCGCTAACATGTCCAACAAGCAGCAATACCCAGCCGGCTTTGCAGTAAGGTCGTCGCTTTCATGTACCGAACGGCATGAACGGCTGAAAGCTCAATGACGGCGTTGAGTCCAGAGGCGGCGCGAGTACTCAAACGTCTGAATCATCCGCTCGCATTCCGTGCAAAAAGCTGGTCTCGCCGACTTGGATATCCCGCCAAGCGCCCTATACTTGAAGAGAGCCGCGCGGAAGCCGGCCCCTGATGCAGAAGCGGACGAGAAATCGTTCATTGGGGCGCGGTAGCGGGGCCACGGAAACGCCCGTGTGAATAACACGGGCGTTTTCTTTTTTGTGCCCCGATCGTGCAGCTTTGGAAAGTGACCGGCTGGTCACGCCCGTTGATCAGCGGTCTTGCCTTGTGTCCCAAACCCGGAGCACGAAGATGGTGGCACGGGCTGGGCATATGCGGGTCTTATTTCGAGATGGATTTCGTATCGCCCGCCCAAACACACCCACTTGTGAACTTCGCGGGGCGGCGGGCCGTCATGCTCGTCCAGTTCCTCTCCGAGCCGGTGGTAATGGTCTTCGCCAGGCTTCCTCGCTTCGGCCAGGAGTGCCTTAACTACCGCTCGCTCAGTCCTGCGAGCGTCAGGATCCGGTGGGTGCCAACGATGGGGCGATAGCCGAGCGAACCACCGCTCGCGCCCTTCCCTCTGGTTGGTGCACGATGAGCGGGACACGTGCACCAACCCAAACCAATCGCGACCCACACTGGATCACGGGTAGACAAGTACCAGCGTCTACGCCAATGTAAAAATCGTTGCCGAGCAAGGACTTCCTGCCAACCTCCCCTGCCTGGCACAGTTGCTGCAAGCATGAGCTCAAACTTGTATTCAAGATTGAACTCATGCTTCCCGACGCCTTCTTCAAGGTTCGAGCGCTGCTCGAATCCTACGCCACCAAAAGCACGACGCCTCGCGACATCGTCGACACGGTGTTCGCCCGGATCGAAGCCTCCTGTCGCCCCGAAGTCTGGATATCGCGCGTGAGTGCCGCCGATCTCGGCAGCCGGGCTGCCGCGCTCGAAGAAGCGCGCGCGCGCCTGGGCGCCGCGATCTTTGAGCGGATGCCGCTGTTCGGCGTACCGTTCGCGGTGAAGGACAACATCGACGTCGCCGGCATGCCAACCACCGCAGCCTGCGACGCCTTCGCGTACACGCCCGCAGCCTCGGCATTCGCCGTCGATCGTCTGCTCGACGCCGGCGCCATCCTCATCGGCAAGACGAATCTCGACCAGTTCGCCACAGGCCTGGTCGGCACACGCTCGCCCTATGGCGGCGTGCGACAGTTCGAATCCGATGCGCACATCTCCGGCGGATCAAGCTCCGGCTCGGCAGTCGTTGTTGCGGCTGGGCTGGTTGCGTTCTCACTCGGCACGGATACCGCTGGCTCGGGGCGTGTTCCGGCAGGCTTCAACGACCTCGTGGGTCTCAAGCCAACGCCTGGCATCGTAAGCAAGCGCGGCGTGGTACCGGCGTGCCGGAGCCTGGACTGCGTGTCGATCTTCGCGCATGACGTGGGCGACGCCTGGGAGGTCCTGCTGCAGATGGCGAAGTACGATGGAGACGACAGCTATGCGCGCCGAGTGCCGGCACTCGGACTGCCCCATGCACCACTGCGCCTCGCCGTGCCGGATCAGTTGACCTTCCAGGATGACGCTCAGGCGCATCAGGCCTTTGCCGCCACGCTCGACACGATCGCTTCGCGCCTTGCGCTTTCGCCAACAAGCGTGCCGTTCGAACCCATGCAGCGAACTGCCGCGCTGCTTTACGACGGCCCGTGGGTAGCGGAGCGCCGTGCCGCGCTCGGCTCCTTCTTCGAGACGAATCGCGCCGACATCGATCCGGTTGTCGCCGAGGTGATTGCCAAAGCGGACGGCTACAGCGCTGTCGATGCGTTCGACGGACAGTATGCACTCGCCGCACTGCGCCGCGAAGTGGAAACGCTGTTCGAGGCGATCGACGTCCTCATCGTGCCGACCACGCCCACGCATCCAACCTTCGACGAAGTACGTGCGGACCCGATCGGGGCGAACAGCCAGCTTGGCGTCTATACCAACTTCGTGAATCTGCTCGATCTGTGCGCTCTGGCGGTGCCGGGCGTTCGCCGCGCGGACGGCCTGCCAGCCGGCGTGACGCTGATCGCGCCAGCGGGCGCCGACCAGCGCCTGGCAGTGCTCGGCGCACGCATCCAGGCGCTCTTCATGGCGAACGCTACACCCGACGACGCTGCCAGGATTGCCGCGCGACCGCTGCCCTTCGAAGAGCCGACGGTGACACTCGCCGTGGTCGGCGCTCATCTGCGCGGGCAGCCCCTCTGCTGGCAACTGCTCGAGGCTGGTGCGCGTTTCGTCGAGACCACCACCACGTCTTCGCACTACCGCCTTTACGCGCTCGCCGGTACGAAGCCGGCCAAGCCCGCTCTGGTGCGTACACCGCACGAGGCCGGCCAGCCCATCGAAATCGAACTCTGGGAAGTGCCGCTGCGCAGCTTCGGCGCATTCGTTGCCCACGTGCCGGCGCCGCTCGGCATCGGCAGCGTGCAGACAGCCGATGGACTCATCGTCAAGGGCTTTATCAGCGAGCCCTCGGCGGTCGCACCAGGCAGCGGCGCACACGACATCACTGCATTCGGCGGCTGGCGTGCATGGCTCGCAACGGCGGCCGGAACGCAAGCCCAATCCGATCGGCAATTCTGAATATATGCATTGAACTCACGAGGAGTCCAACCATGACAAACCGTCGCGATTTTCTCAAGGGCGCTGGCGCCCTCGCCCTTGGCAGCACGCTCCCATTCGACCTCGCTTTCGGTGCCGAGCCGCTTACGGTCGGCGTCATCTACGTCGGTTCGCGCGGCGATTACGGCTACAACCAGGCACAAGCGCAAGCTGCGGCTGTCATCAAGAAGCTGCCGAACGTGAAGGTCGTCGAGGAAGAAAACGTGCCCGAGACCGTCGCCGCCCAAAAGACCATGGAGGCGATGATCGAGCAGGACGGTGCGACGCTCATTTTCGCGACCTCGTTCGGCTACTTCGATCCCCATGTGCTGAAAATGGCAGCCAAATATCCGAAGGTTCGCTTCGCCCACTGCGGCGGTCTCTGGAAGAGCGGCAATCCGGCCAACATCTCCAGCTACTTCGGCTATATCGACGAATGCCAGTATCTGAACGGCGTCGTGGCGGGCCATGCGAGCAAGACGAAGAAGCTCGGCTTCGTCGCGGCCAAGCCTATTCCGCAGGTGCTGCGCAACATCAACTCATTCACGCTGGGCGCGCAGTCGGTGGATCCGTCGATCGCCACGCACGTGATTTTCACGGGCGACTGGTCGATGCCGGTGAAGGAGGCGGAGGCCGCCAACAGCCTCGTCGATCAGGGCTGCGACGTGCTCACGTGTCACGTGGACGGACCCAAGGTCGTGATCGAGACAGCCGAGAAACGCGGCGCGATGAGCTGCGGTTACCACGCAAGCCAGGCGGCGCTGGCGCCGAAGGGCTATCTGACGGGCGCCGAATGGGACTGGGCGACGCCCTACAAGCTGCTCGTCACAAACGCGCAGACGGGCAAGCCGCAGCCGAACATTCTTCGCGGCGGTCTGCGCGAAGGCTTCGTGAAGATGTCTCCGTATGGCGCGAAGGTGACACCCGATGCCCGCACGCAAGCCGACACCGTGAAGGCGAAGATGGTCGCGGGCGACTACGTCATCTTCAAGGGACCGATGAAGGACAACAAGGGCGGCAGCGCCATTGCGGCCGGCACGAGCTACGCACAGACCGATCTCGCGCTCGAAAGCATGAATTATCTGGTTGCCGGTGTGGTTGGCCAGATCTGACGGCCGTAAGCGTCCTCGCCAGGAGTCCTGATGTCCGCATCCCTTTCTCCCGCTCACGGGCCGTCGCGAAGGCTGCCTGCAAGTCTCGCGCGCCTGCTGCTTGCCCTGTTGCCTGCGTTGCCGACAGTATGTGCAATCGTGGCAACTCTGGCGATCTTCGGCATCTTCCTGCTCGTGCAGGGACAGCCGGCCATCCAGGCCCTTGGTCTCATTGGCGAAGGTGCGTTCGGCTCGTCGTTCGCATGGCAGAACACCTTGCTGCGCGCCGCACCGCTCATGCTTACGGCTCTGTGCGTCGCGCTGCCTGCCCAGGTCGGCCTGATCGTGATTGGCGGCGAAGGCGCGCTCGCGCTGGGCGGGCTCGCGGCCGCCGTCGTGCCGCAGTGCCTGCCGCAGGCTACGCCGTGGATCGTCGCGACGCCGCTGATGGCGATTGCAGGCATGCTCGCGGGGGGCCTGTGGATCAGCGCAGTGGGCGCGATGCGTCAATGGCGTGGTGTCAACGAGACCATCAGCAGCCTGCTGATGTCGTATATCGCCATCGCCGTCTTCAAGTTTCTCGTCGAAGGGCCGCTGCGCGATCCCGCCAGTCTCAACAAACCGTCGACGCTGCCCCTCCCCGACGCCATGAGCATCGGCTCGCTGCCGGGACTCGACGTGCACTGGGGCCTCTTCTGGGGCGTGCTCGCGTGTCTCGCTGCCTGGGTGCTCGTGCGCCAAAGCACGCTCGGCTTCGCCATGCGCGTAACGGGTGGCAACGTGCACACGGCGCGCCTCGTCGGCCTGCCCGTGGGCGGGCTCGCGCTCACCGCCTGCGCGCTAGGCGGCGCATCAGCGGGACTTGCCGGAATGTTCGAAGTTGCGGCCGTGCAAGGCAGCGCGAATGCGTCGCTGCTCTCGGGCTACGGCTATGCGGGCATCCTTGTCGCGTTCGCGGCACGCCAGAATCCGTTCGCCGTGATCGTGTGCGCCCTGATGGTCGGCGGCATCGAGGCGAGCGGCAGTCTGCTGCAACGTCACCTCGAGCTGCCCGACGCCGCCACGCTCGTGCTGCAAGGGCTGCTTTTCGCGAACCTGTTGGCCTGGGAGGCGCTTGCTCCCCGTCTTGCCGCCTTGCGCGTGAAACTTCAGGCCGTCGCGCTCGACACCTCGTCTGCTTCACTGGAGCGTACCCGCCATGTCTGACCTTCACTCGCCCGCTGCGGTACTGCTGATTTCGCTCTTTGCGGGGGCCATTCGCGTGAGTACGCCCTATCTGTTCGTGAGCCTCGGCGAGTGCCTCACCGAGAAAGGCGGCCGCGTGAATCTCGGTCTCGAAGGCATCCTGGTCTCCGGCGCGATGTGCGGCTATGCGGGCTCGTATCTCTCGGGTTCGCCGTGGATCGGCGTGCTCGCGGCGGCGGCGGCCGGTCTGGTGCTCGGCTGCCTGCATGGGCTGGTCTGCTCGCTGCCGCGTGTTTCCGATATCGCGTTCGGCATCGCGCTCATGCTGTTCGGCACCGGCCTGGCGTTCTATCTCGGCAAGCCGTTCATCGAGCCGCAGGCTGCGATGCTCCCGTCGATCGATCTCGGCGCGTGGGCCGCCTCGCAGCAAGTGCACAACGCGCTGCATATCAATCTGCTCTTCGTGATTGGCGTCGTGCTTGCCGTCGCTTTGCAGTGGGGACTGCGCTCGATGCGCTGGGGCATGACGCTGCGGCTCGTCGGCGAGAACGCCGAGAGCGCGCGTGCAATGGGCTATCCCGTTACGCGGATACGCGTCATCGCGACGGCGGTGGGTGGTTTCTTCGCGGGCGTGGGCGGTGCCTATCTCTCGCTCGTCTATCCCGGCAGCTGGAACGAGGGACTGTCGAGCGGGCAAGGCCTGATGGCCGTCGCCCTCGTGATCTTCGCACGCTGGCAGCCGCTGCGCTGTCTTTGGGCCGCGCTGCTGTTTGGCGCTGCCGGAGCGCTTGGCCCCGCCCTGCAGGCAATCGGCGTGACCAGCGGCTATTACCTCTTCAACGCCGCCCCTTACGTGCTGACGCTCGCGCTCATGATCATCAACTGCAGGCCGGACCGCACGCTGGCGGGCGCACCCGGCGAGCTGAGCCTGACGCGCTGAGCGCGGACAGCTTCCGACCGACCGACCGACCGAATCCAGAATCGCCCGCGCTCGCGTAGCGCGCGACCGGAGAATCAACATGACCCGTACCATCGAAGCCCGTCCCTATTCCTGGCCCTACGACGGGAATCTGCGCCCCGACAACACGGCGCTCGTCATCATCGACATGCAGACCGACTTCTGCGGTTACGGCGGCTACGTCGACAAGATGGGCTACGACCTCTCGCTCACGCGCGCCCCGATCGAGCCGATCAAGCGCGTTTTGGGGCCGATGCGCGAACTCGGCTTCACGATCATCCACACCCGTGAAGGGCATCGGCCGGATCTGTCCGATCTGCCGGCGAACAAGCGCTGGCGCAGCCGCCAGGCGGGCACGAACGGTCTCGGCATCGGTGACATGGGGCCATGCGGTCGGATACTCGTGCGCGGCGAGCCGGGCTGGGAAATCATCGACGAACTCGCCCCGCTGCCGGGCGAAATCATCATCGACAAGCCTGGCAAAGGCTCATTCTGCGCGACGGACCTCGAACTGATCCTACGCACGCGCGGCATTGCGAATCTCGTGCTCACGGGCATCACGACGGATGTGTGCGTCCACACGACGATGCGCGAAGCAAACGACCGCGGCTTCGAATGCACGTTGCTCGCGGACTGCTGCGGCGCGACCGATAAGGGCAACCATGACGCTGCGCTGAACATGGTCCTGATGCAGGGCGGCGTGTTCGGCACGGTGTCCAGTTCGGCGGCGCTCGTCGCTGCCCTGGAGCAGTGACCATGATCACCGCGACACGCGCGCTCGGCGTCGAGGTGATCGGCGCGAGCAAGTCGTTCGGGACGTTCCGCGCACTCGATGACGTTTCGATCAGGGTTGCGCCCGGGACGGTTCACGCGCTGCTCGGCGAAAATGGAGCAGGCAAGAGCACGCTCGTGAAGGGGCTCGTGGGCTACGGCCCGCTCGATCACGGCACGATTGTGGCCGATGGAAGCGAGGTGCGCATCGCATCCCCGCGCGATGCGCAAGCGCTCGGCATCGGCATGGTCTATCAGCATTTCACACTCGCGGCGGGGCTCAGCGTCGAGGAGAACCTGCTCCTTGCGCGCGGCAACCTGTCATGGAAGGTCGACTGGGCGGCCGAGCGCAACGCGCTCGACGCCTTCATGCGCCGCATGCCGTTTCGCCTCGAACTCGATGCGCCGGTCTCGTCACTCGCGGCGGGAGAAAAGCAGAAGCTGGAAATTCTCAAGCAGTTGTATCTGGAGCAGCGCTTCCTGATTCTCGACGAGCCCACCTCCGTGCTCACCCCGCAGGAAGCCGACGAAGTGCTCGGCCTCATGCGCACGCTTGCCTCGCGCGGCGACCTCACGGTGCTGATGATCACTCACAAGTTCCGCGAGGTAATGGCCTATTCGGACAACGTCACGGTATTGCGCAAGGGCCGCTTCGTCGGCACCTGCGCGGTGGCCGACACCGACCGCGACCGGCTGGCCGCCTGGATGATGGGCAGCGACGCAAGCGCGCAAACGCGCGAGGGCGCCGCTGAAGACACCGATGAGTTCAGGCTTGCGCGCCGGCCGAACTCGCCCGACGCTCCGGTGCGGCTCTCGCTATCGAGCCTTTCGGTCGTCGACGAGCGTGGGCACGCTGCCGTGCGCGAGGCGTCGCTGAGCGTGCGCGCGGGCGAGATCCTCGGGCTTGCGGGCGTCTCCGGCAACGGTCAGAAAGAACTGATCGAAGCGCTCGTCGGGCAGCGCAAGGCCCAGTCGGGCGCGATGGCCGTGGAAGGTTTGCCCTATGCCGCGACGCGCGTAGAGATGACACGCATGCGCGTGTTCGCCCTTCCCGAGGAGCCGCTGCGCAATGCTTGCGTGGCAGGCATGAGCGTGGCCGAGAATATGGCGCTGCGGGATTTCGACCGCGCGCCGCTGCGGCGCGGCGGATGGTGGCTCGATCGTCGCGCCATGCGCTCGCGCGCCGAGCGGCTGATCGCCGAATTCGACGTGCGGCCTCCACTGCCCGAGCGCGCCATCGGCTCGCTGTCGGGCGGCAACGTACAGCGCGCCGTGCTGGCTCGCGAGCTTGGGCACGCAGTGAACGTGCTGATCGTCGCGAATCCTGTGTTCGGACTCGACTTTGCCTCCGTCGCGGACATCCACGCCCGCATTCTCGCGGCGCGCGATGCCGGTGCGGCCGTGCTGCTCGTCAGCGAAGATCTCGACGAACTGCTGGAGCTTGCCGACCGGATCATGGTGATGGCCGAGGGACGTCTCGTCTACGAGACTGCAGCAAACGAGGCGGATCGAGTGGTGCTTGGGCGTTACATGGCGGGCCATGGCGACGAAGGCAGGCCGCAGACGGCTGAGCCGGCCGAGCTGCACGCAAGCGCCTGAGCGGCGCGCGAACGATACACAACCCAAACGGAGAAATGTCGCGATGACAACCATCGCCAGCGCAAAGCCCGCGCCGTTCACGTTCGACGCGCGTCATACGGCGCTCATCGTGATCGACATGCAGCGCGACTTCATCGAGCCGGGTGGCTTTGGCGAGGCGCTCGGCAACGACGTATCGCTGCTTTCAGGCATCGTGCCGACCGTCGCGCGGCTGCTCGCGCATGCGCGCTCGGCGGGATGGCAGGTCGTGCACACCCGCGAATCGCATACACCCGACCTCTCCGACTGCCCCCCGGCCAAACGCATGCGCGGCATGCCAGATGCGCGCATTGGCGACGCAGGACCGATGGGCCGCATCCTCGTGCGCGGCGAGCCCGGCAACGCGATCATCGACACGCTCGCGCCGATCGACGGAGAACTCGTCATCGACAAGCCCGGCAAAGGCGCTTTCTACGCAACGCAGCTCGGCGAGGAACTCTCGATACGAGGCATCACGCATCTCGTGTTCGCGGGCGTGACGACCGAGGTCTGCGTGCAGACTTCGATGCGCGAGGCCAACGATCGGGGCTACGAGTGTCTGCTGGTCGAGGACGCGACGGCAAGCTACATACCGGCGTTTCGCGAAGCGACGATTGCAATGATTCATTCGCAGGGCGGCATCGTCGGCTGGACCGCTCCCCTCGACGCCCTGCTGGGGGCAGACTGATGACGATGGAAGTGAACCGGCCCGAGATCGTCGCGCAGGTCGCGGCAGCTTTCGAGGCTTACGAGCGAGCGCTCGTCGACAACGACGTCGAGACGATGAACGCCCTGTTCTGGGACGCACCCGAAACGGTGCGCTATGGCATCGCCGACATCCAGCATGGTGGCGACGCGATCCTCCGCTGGCGGGAAACCTGCGTGCCGGTGCCCCGCTCGCGGCGGTTGCACCGCACCGTGGTGACGACGTTTGGCGGCGACTACGCGACGGTGAGCACTGAGTTCACGAGCGACACCACGCCTTTGACGGGCCGCCAGATGCAGACCTGGGCGCGGCTGCATGAGGCGAACGATATGTTCGGCGGCTGGACGATCGTGGCGGCGCACGTGAGCCTCATCGAGCCCGTTTAAGGGCGGATAATAGGGAGTTGGCCCCCGTCGCCCACCATTGCACCGACGCGCCGCACCACTCTCGACGTTATCGATACCTGACTCATGGACGACTTGACCGAAGCCGCCGCCGAAGCCCCCGCAGCATCTGGCACGAAGGTGACCTATAGCGCAAACCCCCTTGCCGAGCAGGTGTATCAGCTCATCAAGCAGGACATCTTCAGTTTTCGACTGTTTCCCGGCGACCGCTTTTCCGAAAACGACATTGCCCAACACCACGGCGTGTCGCGCACGCCGATGCGCGATGCGCTGTTCCGTCTCGCGCGCGAAGGCTATCTTGAGGTGGGGTTCCGGCGCGGCTGGAAAGTCTGCGATATCGACTTCAATCAACTCGACCAGTTGTATGACTTGCGCATCGTTCTCGAACTGGCGGCGCTCGAGCGGCTCTCGGGAGCGTCACACGATGCGATGGATGCGTTGCGAGCCGTATGGTGCGTTGACGAACGGGAACGCGAAAGCCGTCCGGCCACGATGTTCGTGCTCGACGAGGGCTTTCACCGCGGCCTCGTGAGTGCTGCCGGCAACAATGAGATGCTGCGCGTGCACAACGAAGTGACCGAGCGCATCCGCATCGTGCGGCGGCTCGATTTTCTCAAGGCGCATCGCACGAGCGCGACATACGACGAGCATTCGGCGATGCTCCATCTCATCGATCGCGGCAAGTTTGGCGAGGCTGCCATCCTGCTGCGCGCTCACATTACGCAAAGCAAGCTCGAGGTGCGAAAGATCACGCTGTCGATGCTCGCGACTGCGCGCGACGAGAAGCTGCCCTTCGTCAGCTAGAGAGTGCCTTTCCGGGGCTTTGGCGCAACTATCTGGCGCGGTCTCCAGACACAGCCTTCAGCCTTCATGTCTTCGAGACGCCCTTCAAGGGGTAATCGTACTTTCCATGCAGAATTTGGCATTCCACCCCGGCGACTACGAGGAAGTCGACGATCCGAGGGCTCGTCGGTACTTCGCGGTTCGTCGGTTGAGGCTAGCTGCTCGCTCGAGTCCCAGCCGACACGCGGCAGGTTTCGACTTCTCAGTGTATGCGCGCGAGGTTACGAAGGAGCGAATCGCCGTCCTGCGTCACGCGAGGTCGCACTGCCCCGCCGGCAAGCCTCTCCATGGTGACGAGCTGACGTTCAAGCAGCGTATCGAGTTCTTCCCGCTCGGCAATGTGGTCAGCCGAGTCCCTGACCAGCATCAATGTCGCAAATTCATGGGCGCTGAGCATGCTTGCCTCCTGATAGCTTGAGTAGGTGCTGTACGGATTGTGTTGGCTGAGACACTCGCTTTTGACGTCGCCTGCCGATGGCGCGCTCGCTGCAATGGCGCGGGGAGTTGATGGTAGGGGCAGCGCAGCGGCGCGGCAATCCAGGGTCGTCCCGCATATTGGGTCGATTGGAGAGTGCCGCACTGCAACAGATGCGGTGGCGATCACGCAAATACGGGGTTTCGGCACGCTGGAGATTGGGAGGATCGTCGACGTAGCCGTTCGGGCTGTAAGCCGCCTTCTCGAGTTGAGCCAGTTCGGCCGCCAATGACTACAATTTAGGGATAGTCGCATTCCCCAAGGAGGCTGCCATGGCTCAATCAATGATCAGTTTTTGGGTTGGCCTTGTGGTTCTCGTTGTCGTTGCATCGGCCTTGTCCAGGCGCTACAGGCACGATCACCCGGGAGAGAGCCTGAGTCAGTGGCTCGATACACATCATATGAGCTGGATGCATCGCAAGCACTAGCTGGCGGCGCGGGCTGACGCCGAGGAGCGCACCATGGCCTTCACCCTCACCTCACAAGCTTTCCACGAAGGAAGCGAGATTCCTCGGCGCTACACCTGCACGGGCGCGGACGTCTCCCCGCCGCTCTCGTGGTCCGGGGTACCCGCCAACGCGAAAAGCCTCGTGCTGATCGTCGACGACCCCGACGCGCCCGACCCGGCCGCGCCACGGATGACATGGGTCCACTGGGTGCTTTACAACATCCCGACGACGGCTCCTGGTGTTCAGGAGGGCGTCACTGCGGGCGCGCTTCCGGCAGGCACACTTGCAGGCACCAACGACTTCCATCGCACCACGTATGGCGGCCCATGCCCGCCCACTGGCCGTCATCGGTATTTCCATAAGCTCTACGCGCTCGACACCGTGCTGCCCGATCTTCACAAGCCCACAAAGGCGGCGTTGGAAAAGGCGATGCAAGGCCATGTCGTGGCGCACACCGAACTGCTCGGCACATTCAAGAAGTAACACGCAGACCCCTGGACGCTACTTGTCCGGGATTGTCGATTCCGCGTCGATGACAAGAAGCGCATCCAGCAGCTTGAGAAGGAATTGCAGCGCAAGGAGAAGGCGCTGGCCGAAGCGGCTGCACTTGTGATTCTGAGAAAAAAGTCCAGGCGATCTGGGGATGTCCGCGCCGAATCTGGTGAGGGCTATTGCATATGGCTCGTCACTACATGGCCGCGCGGCCCTCTCCTACCCCAAGTCCAAAAACTCTCTGTACGGCGTCAATTCGCGAATTTACGTCGAGCTTTTCGAAGATATTTTTCAAATGCCACTTGACCGTCTCGGGTGCCAGTTTCAACGACCGGCCGATTTCCTTATTCGAAAGACCGCGGGCAACGCACTCGAGTACCTCAAACTCCCTCGCACTAAGAGCATCCGGTGACAGCGGCACGGCCTCAACATGCGCGGGCGACGCAGCCGGTGAGTTGCCGAAGGCATCAAAAGCTGTAAGCAGCCTGTCGACATACGCCGTTTCTGCCGTAGGAACATTCGCTGAAGCCAAGCGAAATTGCTGTAGCAACGCGCGCACGGGTGCTCCCTCATCCACGAAGCTGTTAATCATGCCGCTCTGCCTTCCGAGCCGTAGCGCTCGTTCGAGCGCACCAAGCGCCTTTTCGGACGCTCCACATTGCGCGAGCGCGCATGAGAACAGCAAGGAAACCACAGCCTCCGAATAGCGCCTGCCCGTAGCAGCCAGAGTATCGAGCAAAGGTGTGAGAAGCGTGACGGCTTCATCTGCACGATTCCCGGCGATCAGTACGCGAGCCTGCAGGAGACAATAGCTCGTCCAGGTGTCTACCGCGCACCCAGTCCGCCCTTCGCACATCATTGGCACGCTCTTGCTCAGTTCGTCGGCGATCTGTCTCGCTTGAGCAACGTTGCCTTCTACAAGGAGCAATCTTACCGTTTCGGCATCCAGCGCCAACTTCAGACGTAGCCAGTGTCGGGTTACGGCGGCCTGTCGACCGTCTTCGAGAATAGCCAGCGCCGAACCCATCTCCCCGTCGCGCCACAGCAAGCGTGCTGCAGACAGTATATGGCGCATCAAACCAGTTAGCGGCGAGGTTTCCAGTGCAGCGGTCGTGCGGCCCGCGATCATCCTCCGCGCTTCAGGCAGTTCGTTGCACTCATAGTAGATCGCAGCAAGGCAACTGGCCGCCCAGGTTGCGCAGGATGACGAGTGGCCCCATGCTTTTTCGATGCGGTGGAACATCGCCTCAAAAATTCGCCTTGATTCAGACAGCTCGCCATGCATAAATGCAGCAACACCGAACGACGAGCGTCGAAACATATCCGAGTAGTCGGGCTCCTGACCCTGTTCAACTCGCTCGCCGACGGCGTCGCGTATTTCACGTATCTGGTCGAACCTACCCCTGTGCATCAAGCCGAAGAGCTGCGCGAATTGCGCACAGCGCTGCACCCACGGCGCTGTAGGCGCCATTGAGGCTTGAGCAGCACGCCCTAGTTCGAGCGCCCGCTCGCTTTCCTCCACCATGGTGGCGATCAGTGCGCTGATCGCGTTGATCTCCGCCAATGCCGCTTCCTCTACCATGCTGGTATCCTTGCGACGCCCGCGAAAGAATTCGTTGTTAACAGCAGCAACCTCCCTTGAGGCGGCGTCCGGCTGAATCGAGAACACGAGCGCCCATGCTTTCGTCAGGCGCAAACGAAGCCGTTTCTGGATGACATCCGGTGGCAGTTTTCCGATCCATCCTAGCAACGTGTTCAACTCACCGCGCTCGAGCATCTCCGTCGCACAGTTTTCAACCCACTGTGCCGCCTGCTCGAGTTCGCCTGCAGCCAAGGCATGTCTGACTGCCTCGGGCCAAAGACGTGCTCCTGCAAACCATTGGGACGCACGACGGTGCAGCAACGGGACGTGTTGCGGCATCTGGCGAAGAAGGCGCCGACGAAGTGCGTCGGACAGGAGCGCATGATAGCGGTACCAGTGCCGTGTTTCATCCAGCGGCCGGATGAACACGCTGTGCCGCTCGAGCCAGTCGAGCTCGCCCCCGCTTCCACTTCCCTTGCCCATGATGGCATCGCACAACTCAGGGGCGAGTCGTTCAAGAATCGACGTGTACAGCAGAAACTTCAGCATATGGAGCGGCAGATGTGCGAGCACGGTATCGTTCAGGTACGAATCGATTCCGGAGCTGACTCCGACCAGCGCACCGGCGACCTTGGCCGCATCGCCCACATCGCGTAGCGCAAGAGCAGCAAGTTGCAAGCCAGCGACCCACCCCTCCGTTGCCTCGTTCAGCAACTCGACACTGGTCCGGTCAAGCGGCACGGTGCCTGTCCGGTCAAAAAATGCCTGCGCATCGGCGATCGAAAAACGGAGATCGTCGACATCAATACGAACTAGTTCCTCTGGAGCTCGAAACTGACCAACTATCAAGGCCGGTTCACCTCGCACCCCGAGCAGGATATGCATGTTCTCGGGGGCATAGCGAAGCAGACGGGAAGTAATCGCAAGAACTGGTTTCGCAGTCAGACGGTCGGCGTCGTCCAGCACGAGGAAAACGCGCCTGCCGGATGCAGCGATCCCGTTCAGGAGAAGTGAAATGACCGTTCTGATAGGAGTCAGCGGATCGTTATTAAGGATCTGTTGCGCTTGCGAGGCAATTTCCGTCGAGGCCCTGGCGAATGCGGCCACCAGGTAAGCGCAGAACTGCTGCGGATCATCGTCTTCTGCGTCGAGGCTGAGCCATGCAACAACATGCTTTCGCTGCGACAGCGCTTCACACCAACCAGCAAGCAATGTCGTCTTGCCGAACCCCGCCGGGGCGGTCACGACGGTGATGCTGCGAACCGGCTGCTTACGCAACCACTTAAGCAACACGGATCGTTGCACGCAGCCAGACGGAAGACGGGGCGGGAGCATCTTGGTCTGAATCAGCGACACGCTCCATGGGCGATCGGTACTGTCTGAAGACGCATGCATGTTTGTCCTCTACTGGCCCCCAATCCAGAAATAATAGCGCGAAATTTTGCCAGCGCTATTGCTGCGACCCATTGCACGCCGCTCCGTCCAGGTCACTCAGCAGACGGACATCAGACCCGCGACCCCGCCGCACCGGTTCTGTTGCAATAGCGGAGGCTGGTATGCTGCGGGACCTAACAGAATGCCGCTCGAGATAATGTTGGTGTGCGTGCGTTGGTACGTGGCCTACCCGCTGAGCTTGCGCAATCTCGAGGAGATGATGGCCGAACGCGGGATCGCGGTCGATCATTCGACCGTGCATCGGTGGGCCATCAAGCTTCTGCCAGTGCTTGAAAAGGCATTCCGCCGCTGCAAGCGCCCGGTCGGCAAGAGCTGGCGGATGGACGAAACCTATGTGAAGGTCCGGGGCACATGGAAGTATCTCTACCGCGCCGTCGACAAGGCCGGCAACACGGTTGATTTCCTGCTGCGAGCCAAGCGGGACAAGGGAGCGGCCCGACGGTACTTCGAGAAGGCCATCGATCAGAATGGCGCGCCCGAAACCGTAACCATCGACAAAAGCGGTGCCAATCTGGCCGGGCTGCACGCCGTGAACGCCGACCGTGAGACGCCCATCAAGATCCGCCAGGCCAAGTATCTCAAGAATATCGTGGAACAAGACCATCGGGCGATCAAGCGACGTACCCGACCCATGTTGGGATTCAAGGATTTCAGTTCTGCCCGCATCTTGTTGAGTGGCATTGAACTCATGCATATGATCGCCAAGGGGCAGATGAGAGACTCCGGCAAACTCAAGCCATCGGCCGCCCGGCAATTCTACTCGCTGGCGATGTGAGCAATCCTTCTCACATCGCAATCGTCCACCAAAATCGCCTTACCGCGACTGAACCGTCTGGAGATGCGGCGCTTGCCGCGCTGCTCGCCGAGCGGCACGTCATGCGTGCGGCCCGACATTATCTGGACGCCGTCGCCAGGTAGTGTGATGGCCATTCAGCTTGCGCTCGCCGACCGGTTTGCTCGAAGCAACTTGACCTTTGTAGTAGCTACAGGGTCTATCGTAGTCACCGTGATGAGACGCGTCGAGGTCGAAACGGTGAACTCTTCTCTGCCGCTGAAACTGCGCATCGGGGGCACGCACTGCGCGTCTTGTGCATTGAAGATCGAGAACGCGATGAAGCGGCTGCCAGTCGTGTCCGACATCAACGTTAGCTACGGCCAGGAAAGCCTGACCTCACATTCGACGAGGACCGCACGTCGCTTGCCGCGATTGAGGCCAAGTCTCATGCGCTCGGCTTCACGCCGGTTGGCGGTCCCGTCAGTGAGCCGACTGGTGCCTCCGAGGCCGGCCGTTCGTCGTGGTGGCGCCCGAAGGCTCGTGCCCGGGTCCACACCTGCCCCACTCCGTAACAGGCGGCCCCAAGCATGCCAACGAAGAAACCGACTGGCCAGTTGGAGACATAGGAGAGGGCGATCGATGTCCACACCGTGACGAGCGAAATTCCAACCGACACGCATATCGCAAGAATCGGCCGGTCAGTCAGCGAGCGGGCCGCAGCCGCGGGTCCAATCATCAGGCTGAACACTAGCAGCGCGCCCACTACCGGGAGCGCCATTGCCGTCGCAAGCGCCAGGATGCTCATGAACGCAAGTTCCATCGCGCGGCTCGATACGCCTCTCGCCTTCGCCAGATCGGGCGATACCGAACTGAGCAGGAGTGGCCGGAAGAGCACAACCGCAACCGCAATCGAGAACCCGCTGATCGCGGCAACCGGCGCGAGATCGGTGTTGCTCACGCCCAGTACTTCGCCGAAGAGAAGGGCATAGACCGCTTGTGAATACTCGCTCGTCATGCTCAGGAACAGCGCCCCGAAGCCTAGCAGCGTGACGAGGCACAGGGCGGTTGCGACTTCGTGTCTTCCGCGCCGGCTCAGCCAACTGATTCCGATCACGCCGAGACCAGCGAAGACGATCAGGCCGAAGAGCGGATTGATACCGAGCAGGCTTGCCGCTGCAGCACCCGGAAAGGTGCCGAGCGGCAAGGCGTGCGCGGCGAACGAGGCGCCTCGAATCACCACGAAGAAACCAATGAATCCGGCGACCGCTGCCACGATGCTCGCCACGATCCACGTGTTGGTCATGAAGCTGGAGAACATGGTCAGGCCTCACCCGGTTCACGGGCGTTCAGGGCGATCCGCGCGCCCGTTGGGGGCTTCCGTGCAGGTCCGGCGCGACCTGTGATGACATACAGGGCGAAGATAAGCGTCACCACGAAGAAGCTCACTGGCCAGCCGTGCCCGGGGGTCCAGTAGTAGCTGTCGTACGCGAGGAGGATGCCACCCCAGGTCGTGCCCAGGCCGATTAACGCGGACAGACCCGTGGCCCAGCCTGGCCGCTTTGCCACCCTCAAGGCGATCGCCGCCGGACCTATCAGGAGTGCGGTCGACAGGATGGCGCCGACCGTAATAGCTGATAGGGAAACGGCCAGCGCCAATACCAGCAGGTGCAGGAGTCCGACCGTCCGTACCCGCACGCCCATGACCGCAGCCAGCTCTGGGTCAACGGAGCTGAGCAGCAAGGGACGATAAAGCACGCCCGCGGCAATCAACGCCCCCGTGCCCACCGCCAGTGCGAGCGGAATGATCGATGCCGGAATGGCGAACATTGATCCGAACATGACGGTGATCGCCGCTCCAGTCGTGCTTTTCGATGTCACGTCGAGGTAAAGAAACAGCGCGGCAAGGCCAAGCCCCGCGCCCAGCACGACGCCGGTCACAAGATCGCGCTCACGGGCGCGGCGCACCCGCACCAGTTCGATGCCGCCCGCTGCCATGACCGCCATGATGAGAAATCCCAGCAACGGGTTGATGCCGAGCAGGAACGACGCAGCACCGCCCGCGCTGCTCACATCGGCCAGCGCGTGGCCGGCGAAGGACTGGCTCCTCATGACGGTGAATACGCCAATTACGCCGGACACGACTGCGGCGGCGCCGCCGACTACCATCGCGGTATGCACCGGTTCGCTGCTAAAGAAGCCCGGTTCAAAGATGAGGGTGAGCAGGGAATCCATCTTGAATCAGGGAACCTGCACAATGTGGGCGGGGTCTCGCCGAACGGCGGCAAGCATTTCGGCCTCGGTGCCGGCGGCAATCACCAGCACGCGGCCGTGCACGCGGACGACATCGATGTGATAGCCGTACAGTCTGCTCAGGACCTCGGTACGCACCACTTCGTCCGTCGCCCCGCTCGCTGCGTGGCCATTGGCGAGGTAGACGATCCGGTCCATCACCGGCAGCAAGGGATTCATGTCATGCGCCGAAAGCAGGACCGCAAGCCCGTGCTCGACGCTCAGGCGGCGCAACAGCGCGACAATTTCGGCGACGCTGCGCATGTCGAGGTTGGCCAGAGGTTCGTCCAGCAACAGCAGCCGCGGACGGCGAACCAGAGCGTGTGCGATCAGTACCCGCTGCTGCTGGCCTCCGGACAGTTCCCCGATGCGCTGGTCCGCGAAAGGCTCTGCATCCACGGCTTTGAGCATCCCGTCGACCGCCTCGCGGCGTTTTTTCGACGGTAACGGCAAGCCGAGCCTGTGGCCCTCGAGGCCGAGCGACACCAGATCCCGCGCACGCATCGGGAGGTAGGGGTCGAGCGCGATCTTCTGCGGGACGTAACCCACCGAGGTCAGGCTGCGCGCACCATTGATCCTGATGCTACCTGCACTCGCTACCTGGAAGCCGAGGATCGTACGCAGCAGCGTGGTCTTGCCCGAACCGTTCGAACCGATAAGGCCGCAGAACTCTCCCGCTTCCAGACTGAAACTCACCTCATGTAGCACGCTGTGCCCCGGGAAAGAGACGCTCACCCGGTCGACCGCAAGGACCTCGTTGCCAGGGCACATGCCGCTCACTGCACAGCCTGCAAGGTTTCGGTGGACACTTTGGAAGTCACTGCCTTTTCCAGCGCATTGACTTCCGCCAGCATCCACGACTGGTAAGTAAAGCCGGGGGTTGGCATGGTCTCGTAGACGCCGACCACCGGAATACCATTTTTCCTGGCCAGATTGAGGAACGACTGTGTGAGCGCATCCGTGACTTGCTGGTTGTAGACGAACACCTTGACCTTGTGGTCCGTGAACAGGCTGTTCTGTTTCGTCACGTCCTGCGGAGAGGGATCGGTGCCGTTCATGATCGCCGCCTGCAGGCTGAAGGGTGTGGCGATATCGGTGCTGACCGCTTCGAGCATGTAGTTGGCGACCGGCTCCGTCACCGCGACAGGCGTTTTCGCGTAGTGCGCCTTGAACGATGCAATTGCAGCCAGCCAGGGCTTGAGTGATGCGTCGAACTTCTTCACGTTGGCTTGAAAGTAGGCTGCCTGCGCGGGGTTCAATGCGGAAAGGTCCGCTGCCACTGCCTTCGCAACCGCCGGCATGGTTTTCGGGTCGTACCAGAGATGCGGGTTCGGCGTGCTGTCGGGCAGGCCAAGCAGGTGTTGGGCGTCAATGACCTTGCGTTTGTTGTTGGGCGCGGCTGCGATGATCTTGTCGGCCCAGGCGTCGTATCCCACGCCGTTCTTGACGATCAGATCGGCGGAAGCAAGCTGCGCTGCCACCTTCGGGTTGACCTCGAACGTGTGTGGATCCGTATTGGGATCCGTTTCGATCGCGCTCACCTGAACGTACTTGCCGCCGATCTGGGCGATGACGTCGGCGTACTCGTTTTCGACACCGATGGCGTTGATTACGCCAGCCGCTGCTGATGCCGCCATGGCGCTTCCCTGATGCGCGGCAAGCAGTACCAATGCAGCCGCAAGGCTACCGATGGGCTTTAGTGCGGCGCGCCAAACAAACCGGTCTGGCTGTCCTGAACTCCAGGATGCGCGGTGCTGAACGGAGTTGCAAAGCCTGGCGGCGATTTTTCTCATTGGCGTTCCTGGCACGAAAAATAACAATCCGATAGGATTAGATACGTTATAACATAACACATGTGGTGTCCAGCGTTCCCAGCAGACAGACTGGCCGTCCCGGAGGGTGGCATCAGCGAAGCGGGCTGTCACCGCATGGGGGCATCTCGACCGTAACCATTTGCTCAGCGCCCGGGCACCTCGACGGGCGAACATGCTTGAGCGCGTGCCGCTCACAGGAGAATGCAATGCAAGATGCAACCGGCTTCCAGCGTATCCCGACGACCATCCTGACCGGCTTCCTCGGCGCCGGAAAAACGACCTTGCTCAACCGCATCCTGACCGAGCATCACGGCGGACGCGTTGCGGTCATCGAAAACGAGTTCGGCGAAGCGGGCATCGACAACGAATTGCTGGTGCAGGACGGTAACGAGCAGATTGTCGAAATGAACAATGGCTGTATCTGTTGTACGGTGCGTGGCGACCTGGTGCGCATTCTTTCGACGCTCGCCGCGCGACGGGAGACAGGAGAACTCGCGTTCGAGCGGGTCATCATCGAGACAACGGGACTTGCCGATCCGGCGCCCGTCGCGCAAACGTTCTTTGTTGACGATGTCGTGCAGGAGAAATACGTGCTCGACGCCATCGTGACGGTGGTCGACGCACGGCATGGCGGCGAGCAGCTCGACGAACATCACGAAGCGCAGGAGCAGGTCGGATTCGCGGACCGTATCCTCGTATCCAAGGTGGACCTCGTTGGCGAAGAGCAGGCGCAGCAACTGATGCGCCGGTTGCGGCAGATGAACCCGCGCGCGACGATCAGGCCGGCACATTTTGGCGAGACGGACCTGAAGCAACTGCTCGACATCCGCAGCTTCAGTCTGGATGCCATTGTCGACATCGAGCCCGATTTCCTTGAAGACGTTTCGCACGAGCATGACGACGATGTGACGTCCTTCGTCTACCGCGCTACTGCGCCTCTGGATCGGGACAAGCTCGAGGCGTTCTTCAGCGCCACGGTTGCGATCTATGGTGCCGCGATGCTGCGCTACAAGGGTGTGCTGAACCTGGCGGGTGTCGACCGTCGCGCAGTGTTCCAGGGCGTACATATGATTTTTGGCGCGGATATCGGTAAGTCCTGGGGCGCGAATGAAACGCGCGAAACCCGGATTGTTTTCATCGGCAAACAGTTGCCACATGATCTTTTCAAGGCGGGCCTCGACAACTGTATGGTTGGCGAAGTCCTGCAGAACTGACACGAAGGATCGCGCCTGCTTGCCGCGCACCCGCCTCGGCCAGCAGGCTGGCCGTGTCGATTCATGCGATCTTCTTCACCACGTTTGAGGCTCCACTTTTCCCATGCACAAGCTCCCCGTCACCGTACTGTCCGGCTTTCTCGGCGCGGGCAAGACCTCGCTCCTGAACCACGTCCTGAATAACCGCGAAGGCAAGCGGGTGGCCGTAATCGTGAACGATATGTCGGAAGTCAACATCGACGCTCAGCTGATTCGTGACGGCGGCAGCCAGCTCTCGCACATCGACGAAAAGCTCGTCGAAATGAGCAACGGTTGCATTTGCTGCACATTGCGCGAGGACCTGCTGATCGAGATCCAGCGGCTCGCGCGGGAGAAGCGCTTCGACTATCTGCTGATCGAATCCACGGGCATATCCGAGCCCTTGCCGGTGGCGGAAACCTTCACGTTTCGCGACGAACAAGGTCACAGCCTCTCGGATATCTCTCGCCTGGACACGATGGTGACGGTCGTCGACGCCTATAACTTTGTGCGCGACTACGGTTCCCATGACTTCCTGGCGGATCGCGGCGAAACGATGGGCGGGGAAGACCGCCGCACCGTGGTCGATCTGCTGACCGAGCAGATCGAGTTCTGCGACGTGATCGTGCTGAACAAGACGGACCTTGTGAGCGCAAGCGAGTTGGAGTTGCTCAAAGGCGTGCTGCGGGTGCTGAACGCCCGCGCGAAGATCGTCGAAAGCCGCTTTGGCCAGGTGCCGATCGGGCAGGTCCTCGATACCGGCCTGTTCGACTTCGAAGCCGCTGCGCAAGCGCCTGGGTGGCTCAAGGAGATGCGCGGCGAACACATTCCCGAAAGCGAACAATATGGCATCACCAGCTTCGTCTACCGCGCGCGCCGTCCGTTTCATCCGCAGCGTTTCTTCGACTGGATTCAGTGCGAATGGCCGGGCGTCGTGCGCTCAAAGGGGTACTTCTGGCTGGCCTCGCGCAACCATGCGGTCGGCGAATGGTCGCAAGCCGGCGCGGTCTCGCGTCACGGACGCGCCGGGACCTGGTGGGCGGCCGTGCCCAGGCACGCCTGGCCGCAGGAGCCCGAAGCACAGGCTATCATCCGAAGCCGCTGGCATGAGCGTTTCGGGGATCGTCAACAGGAGCTGGTCCTGATCGGCACCGGAATGGACGAGGCAGCCTTGCGCGCGTCCTTTGATGCCTGCCTGCTAAGCGAGGACGAACTGGCCCGTGATGAAGTCGAGTGGCACAAATTTACCGACCCGTTCCCTGAGTGGACGCAGTAAGGTGTGTCCACCCAGGCAGTAACCTGGCACCAGGCATACTCAATCGTATTGAGGTACTTCGCCTGCCTGGCGCCGGGCACTCAGGCGAGCTCAACCGGGCCGTGGTCGTCGCAATGATCGCCGTGCGGATGGTGCAGGTGGCCGTTGACCAGGTAGTCGACGTGATCGCCATGCGGTACCGCTTCGTGGCCGCATGCCGGCCCGTGGACATGTCCCGACTCATGACCGCCGCAGTTGGAAGTACATTGATCCGGATTTTTTGCGCTCACCTCCAGCCGGTGTTCGTCCACGTGATCGCCATGGGGATGGTGCAGGTGGCCATCGTGCAGATAGTCAGTGTGATCGCCATGCCTGATCGCAGTGTGTCCGCAGTTCGGACCATGCTGATGGTCATGATGGGCATGATGCGGTTCGTTGCAGGTGCTCATAGCAGTGCTCCTCGACTCACGTGATAGTGAACGCATGACGTGGGCTTCGCGGCGTGCCCCCAATGGGCAAGGGTTAATCCGGGCAGATGTTAAGCGATCCTCCTTACGCACGCCGAAGTCAACGCCCTTTGTTTCCGTCTAGATGATGCCATACCCCCCGATGAAGTAAACGCGTCTGTGCTTTAATTAACCGGCGCGGTGGGTTCGATAGCCGGAAAACATCGGGGCTTGCCTTGCAGGTCAGCCGCAAAACGCGTCATTCCTCCTTCGGTGACTCATCAAATTCGGACGGCGGATGCTCACACTCGTGTTCAGCCATGTCGCTGATGACAAGCTTTACGTGCTCGTCAGTTGCTACACAGAAAATCTGTTTTCCGCACCGATCGGCGCGCAGCACCCGGGCTGCTCGCAAAAGCCGCAGGTGATGGCTGACGAGCGTTTGCGCCAAGCCATATTTGGCCGCGATGTAGGAAACGCACATCGGCACGCGAAGGCATGCTGCAATTATTTTCAGGCGGGTCGGATCGGAACATCTCTACCAGTTCCGCGACCTGGTCGTCGGTCAACTCGGATGCCTGCATTTTTGCATTCCAAAGAGTCACGTCGCCAATAGATGACGCACCGCCGCATGCACGGAAATACCACGGTTGCCCGTCTCCTGCCAGGGGCCAGCGGGATATCGAAGTCGACCAATAGTTCTCGACACATTAACGTGGACGGCACCCAGGCGCGACGAAAAGGCTATGTACGAAGGGTCGAATTGGGCGATTAGCTATCCGCAACCGAGCGATGGCGGCTGCACCTTCAAGGTAGCCTTTCGATCGGAGCCAGGTCGAACGGCCGCGACGGGTTCGCGTAGCGTCGCTCGCAGCATCTGAAGCACGCGGCGCATATTCTTATCACACGATGCTGTGTCCGGCCAGAAGCAGCCGATCACGTCAGGAAAACGTATGCCTGCTTCTTCCTGGTGACCGGACGCCAAAGCGGCACGAGCCAATCGCAATGATCGCGCGCCTGGCGCGTCCCGGTGGGACGGTGACGCCCTATCGCGTATCGTGGATTCGCTTGCACGTGCCGTCCTCGCGCAAACAAAGTCCATCCATAAAGGCCGCTGCCCGAAAGGCGAAGCCGGGTCTAATGCAGTCAAATTCTTTCAATTCGCCTTCGTTCACCGGGGGAGAATTAGCATATCCCTCCACCCTATCTGGCATATACGCTCCTGCGGTATATCGGAGGTCATTCACGAGCCACACCATTCGTGAGAAACAGAAGCTTCTCAACCGGGTCCGCCGCATCAAGGGGCAAGTCGAAGCCATCGAGCGGGCGCTTGAGGAAGAGCGTGGATGCATCGACGTCCTGCAGCAGATAACCAGTTGTCGCGGCGCGATGAATGGCCTGCTGGCGGTAGTGCTCGAGGAGCATATCCGCACGCATCTCGTCGATGCCGAAATCCACAAAGAGCCGGCCGGCAGCGCGACTGACCAGCTCATCGAAGTCGTTCACAGCTATTTCAAGTAGAGCAGCACATGAGTGATTTCAAAGACTCGGCGTTCGGCGCAGGACACGACCACATCTTTCTGGGCGCGGCTCACGAGCAGAACGAGCGCAGGACCTGGGCGGTCATTGCGCTGTGCAGCGCGATGACGCTGATTGAAATCATCGGCGGCAATATGTTCGGCTCACTGGCGCTTGTTGCAGACGGTCTGCACATGTCGACGCACGCTGGAGCAATGCTGATTGCAGCCCTCGCGTACACATACGCGCGTAAGCATGCTGCCGACCCCCGCTTCGTTTTCGGTACTGGCAAGCTTGGCGATCTCGCGGGCTTCACGAGTGCCATCGTACTTGCCATGATCGCAGTGCTGATTGGGTACGAGGCTGTGTCGCGCTTTCTGCCGCCAGTATCGATTCATTTCGGCGAAGCGATTCCCATCGCGGTGGTAGGCCTGTTGGTCAACCTGCCGAGCGCGTGGCTGCTCGGCGACCATCACGGGCATGGTTACGAAGACGAGGCGCAGAAGATCTTCGCTCCGTCCGGTGTGTTTGCCGTTTCCATCTTCGAAGATGGCATCATGCGGTGCTCCAGCGCTTTAAGGGGTTGTCCCATGTCACGGTCGAGGTCCAGCCTGCTCAAGCGGTGGCGTGATCCACGATGCTACCGGCGCCACACACTTGTATGCCAGGAAACCTTGCGTTGAGCGTGCATAGGGATTCTGGTCGTAGCCGGTTATTGACCAGCTGAACGCGGTGGTATGCGTGGAACTTCGGGCGACGACAACAAGCGCTCCTCCGGGCGAATCTGGCCGGAATCTCCGACGTACGTCCGACTCTATCTGTTGAAAACACCGTGGGTGCGCGGGCTCGTTCGCGGCCTCTTCAGCACCGTCGCGGGCGCCTGTCGTCAGGTCTCGTCGGCCAATTGACGCAGATCGTGCACAAATGCGTCGACCGGATCGTCGTTCGCACCGATCAGGCGCGCGCGCCCTTTCGCATCGAATATGTAGATCGCCGAGCTATGGGTTACCTCGTATCCACCGTTCGCGCGGGGCTTGTCAGCCTGGTACGCGACGCGATAGCGTTGCGCGAGCGCCTTGATCGCGCTGTCGGAACCGGTCAGGCCGACGTCGTGCTTTGCGTCAAACGCATCGACATACGCATGCATCACTGCGGGCGTGTCCCGCGCCGGGTCGACACTCACGAACAGGACCTTCACATGCTGTGCGGCGCCGCCCAGTTGATGCGTCACCTGGGCCAGTTTGGCCAGCGTCTCCGGGCATACGTCCGGGCAATGCGTGTAGCCGAAGTAGACGAGTGTGACATCACCTGCCAGGTTCGCCTGGCTAATCTGCTTGCCGGCGTCGGAGGTCAGCGCGAAATCCAGATCGGGCAAATGCCCCTGGACGTCCGTGAGCTTCCACGGCTCTTCATGGTGGCAGGCGGCAAGTGAAACAGAGAGCGTTGCGCCGACAACGAGACGCACACAGCGATCAAAGAATGGGGGCATGGATTGGTGCGGCATTGCCGTCGCAAAGATCAGGATTGGGAAGTACAGTCTATTGCGGAGAGCTTTCATTCGTCTGCCCGCGTAGTGCCTCATCCGCTTTACAACTCTCAACGACAAGGCTCCATTCGAGGGCCGTTGCGCCACAGGCCGCGTCACCCGAGCGCGCCAAAATGTCGCGCGTAAGGCGGGAAGCGAAGAGGGAATGCTTAAGGCTTCACCGGGTCGTCGATGTAGATCAGCGTCTTCAGGTGCGTCCAGCTCAATTCTCTCCGCACTGCGGAGACCATCGCTTCGTCGGCAAAAACCTCCGCAAGACGCATGCAGTGGCGCAACTGCTTGTCGCTCCAACCGCGCCCGTATTCGGCGGTAAGCTGACGCGCCAACGATCCGATCACCTGTTGCCCGTACTCCGCGCGGGCGCCCCGCAATACCTCTGCCTCAATACGATGCCCCACCTGCCAGTACAGCAGTGTCAGTTCTGCATTGATCGCAACCGCGGCCCGTTCGCGCGCCGAATCGATCAGCAGTCGGACTTCGTCAAGCAAGGAGGAAGGCGTAAGGTCGTTCATACTTTCATGCTCAGGTGTGCGGCTACCGCCGCGTTAAAACTGCCCGCGGACGGCCCAATCTGTCTTCAAACCCGTCACCGGGGCTTGCGCCGGCGAGCGTCCGAATTGTCTCCGCAGTGCGGAGACAATTACGGATACCTGTTCGGCCTCGCGGCCGTCTCCTCGCCCGGGCGAACCGTCCGCCCCCGGGTCGCATCTCGCGAATGATTGCAGGACGACTGCCCGATGTGACCATTCGCGGCCTCGCTCACCGATCAACGGTGCTGCACTTTCCGTGTCGCCATGTAGGTGTCGAACAGGCCCGCATGCAGCCGGCTGAGCTCCTGGCGCAGCCCGATGAGTTCATGCTGGTCGCCTTCGTGCTCCCGGCGCCGGATCTCTCCGAGCAGGGCCGTCGCGCGCGATGCCGCCTGGTCACGCTGCACGCGCACCTCACCTAACCTGCCGGCGAGCGCCGGCTTCACCAACAGTAGCCATGCCGGGAACCACAAATAGTCGTCGACCTCGCCGGTGCCAGGGAATTCGGCATCGAAGCGCCGGCGCAGCGCGTCCAGCGAAGCATCACCCAAGGTGGGCAACAACGCCACGAACCTCGCCGGCGCCAGCCACGCCAGCTGCGCGAGCAGCGGCCACGCCGCATCCAGGCCGGCCGCCCGGTAGCGTGCCTCGGTCATCCACGCAAGCGGTGCCGGGATGCGCGACCAGGACTCAATGGCTTCGACTGCTTCAATCGCAGCCGCCCCGTCGCCCGCCAAAAGCCACAGCGGCACGGCGTGACTGTCTGCGTCGGCGGTACGAAACGGTAGCGATTCGGCCCGCTGGGCAAGCGCTCGCCAGCACGGCGTGAGCCACGACTGAACATTCTGCGCGGGCAGCACCCGCCGGGCGGCAGGTACGACCTCGTCCTCGAGATGCCGGCGTGCGCTGGCCAGCGTCTCGTGATCAGAAAAGGGCGTGGGCGATCCGCGTTCCAGCTCACGAACCAGCACGCTCATCGCTGGGAGCGCGCCATCGTCCGGATATTCGCCGGCGAGCAGCTCCAGTGCCGTTCGCGCCGCCACCGCATCGCGCCGCTGCAGCGGCTCCAGCACGTCGTTACGCAACATGACATCACGGCTGTCGGCGAAAATGTCGAGCTGCTGAATGGTGGGCTGCTGCATGTTCATCCCGCTCAGAAGAGCTGATCGTGAAGAGCGGCCAGATTAGCCCACTTCACCGTGCTGCGGAAGGTGCTTCCGTCTTCGTGCACCGACTCGATGATCGCGCGCTGGCCGCTCGCTTCGGCGATCACGCGCACGGTCCGCTCGCCATGGCGCAACAGCGCGCCGATCGGCGGACAGACCGGGGCCTTCCGTCTCTTGCGCGGGCGGGTTCTATTTTCCATCCCTCTTTCCCCGCTTGCGGTGCACTACGGTCTTGCTGGCTGGCGCGGGCGTGACGCGCGGCGCGCGTGAAGGGCGTGTCGCCACCGGGCGCGCCGGGTGGAGGCGGACTTCGCACGGGCTGGACGGGCGTCGCGTGTATCCGCCTGCCGCAGTGCCGCCAGCTGTTGCTGCAGCGTGACGTTCGTGGCCAGCACGGCATCGAGCCGTCCCTGCAGCACGCCCGCCTGGTGACGCACGTCCCCGAGCTGCGCCTGCAGCGCCTCGACCGCCCGGTGATGGTCCGCCCCGCGACTGTCGGCCCGCTTCACCGCGGCATCGAGGTCCTTCCGCAGCTTCGCGGCCGCACCCCGCTCGCGGTCGATCTCCAGCAGCGCGCGCTTTTCCGATGCTCGCAGGCGCTCTTCGGCGCGTTCCGCGCTCTCGCGCAGCTTCTCGAGATCCCGCGAGAAACCTTCGCGCACCTTGTCCAGTTCACGGTCGCGCACGAGCGCCTCGGCCTTGAGCCGGACGACCTCGGCCTCGCACGCCTGCCGCGCCGCGTGGCCCTCGGTCTGCGCCTTTTCCAGTTCGCGCACCTCGACCTGCGCGGCAAGGAGCGTCGCCGTGCGCTGTTCGAGCGCGGTCTCGACGCGACCCAGTTCGTCGCGGGCAGCAACGACCGACCGTTGCGCCTCGACCTCGTCGCGCAGCGCGTCGAGCGCGGCTTCGGCAGAGGCGGTTGCGCGGGTCCAGAGCGCCGCGACCAGTTCGCCGGCAGCCGGCCCCAGATCGGCGGGCAGGTCGGGGTGTTCGATGCGCACCCGGCTCTTTTCGCGCAGTTCGGCCCAGAATTCACCGAGCACCTGGGTCGGCGTGCTCATGCTGCCGCGCTTCACCAGTTGGTAAAGCCGGTTCGCGGTCGGCGTGATCCCGAAGCGGAAGAACAGTAGCGCGCAGACTTCGCGGTACAGCTCGCGGGTCTTCGGGAATTCGCCTTTCAGGCGGTCGATTTCAGCCGAGAGGCGGGTTTCGTCGGGCAGGACGCCCCTCGATGCGCTTGAACTGTCCGCCGATCTCGACGGCCGCGATGGCAGCAACCGGGCGCGCGGGCATTCACAGATCGCCGCCCACGACGACCTGAATGCGGTCCGCGCATGGCTCGCGCGGGTCGCCGACAAAAAGGCCACCTTCGAGAATTACCGCAAGGAAGCCGAACGGCTGCTGCTATGGGCGATCGTGCAACTGGGCAAGCCGCTGTCGTGGCTCACGCACGAAGACCTGCAACTCTTCCGGCAATTCCTGAAAGACCCGTTGCCGCACGCGCGCTGGGTCGCCGACGGCGGGCGCAAATACCCGCGCCATGATCCGCGCTGGCGGCCGTTCTACAGGACGCTCCGGCCGAGTAGCCAGTACCAGGCGATGGTGATCATCAACGCGCTGTTCGCGTGGCTCGTCGAAGCCGGCTATCCGGCTGGCAATCCGCCCCGTAGTCGCTGACTGTCACCACGCAGTTGCCTGAATGCAGGGCTATGTCACAGTTCGAAGAGTGTCTTGCGAACACACAACTTTGCCTCCCGGCTCCAATAAAAAACCCCCTCCAGAGAGGGGGCGATGAACCGCTCGCGAACCGTGCTTTTCGTATCGGATCAACGCGCCATCAATTTCCCCACAATGAGACTTGCGAGGATCTCTGCGAGCCTTGCCGTCACACCAGCTTGATCGATGTCGGGTCTGCTGTCAGATAGCCGACCGACGCGCCGAAGCGATCCCTGTAATTCACGCGCACAAGCGGATCGAGCGTGTCCCTGAGCGCCTGCGTATGCTGGCTGCCCCAGTCGCCGGCATGCTGGAAGTTGCTCATGATGTAGGTCCAGCCGTTGAGTTCGTCGACCGCATGCAGACCGGTCGATTCGGCGCCGGCGGGTGTCGACAGCAGACGCGTGAGCTGCTTCGTGTCGACGTTGTACGCCCACAGGAAATTGTTCACGTGGTAGCCGCTGTCCTCGCCGATAAAGAGCGTGCGCAGCTTCTCCGAGAATTTCAGGTTGTCCGGGTTGGCGACCAACTCCGGGTCGGCCTTGTTGCCGAGCGCGTCGGCGGCGATGTCCTTGCCGACCAGCAGCGCGCTGGTGTGCACCGGCACCCACTCGCTGTTGATCGCGGCACCCTGGTTATCCTTCTGGCCGCCCGCGAGCTTGTGCTGAAGCACGCCGCCGGCGTTGATCGCGGCGTCGACGGAAATGTTGCTCTCCGCGTTCCAGCCCTTCGCGTTGCCCTTCACCATCGAGTCGACGATGTTCTGCAAAGCGGAGTACGCGATCTTGTCCTTGATGTTGACCGTCGTCCCTTCCATCTTCGTGAAGCCCATGCTGCCGCCCGCCAGGTAAGCGTAGCGATGGGTTTCGAGGAAAGCCGCAACCTTCTCCTTGCCCGGCATGATCCTGACCCACTGCGCGGTGCCGCCGGCGAAGATCTTCCGGTAGTTAGCGTCGGCAGGATCGGTCCACTTGACGTCGATGACGTCCTGCGGCCGATTCGACTTCGCCATGGCCTCGACTTCCGCGCTCGTCGCGTGACCCAGCCTGATCCACGTCAGGTCCGCGCCCGCCGCGGCCGGATCGACCGAGAAGCCCGCGCCCACTTTCGCCACATACAACGTGCCGGCCGACAGGTCCTTCTCGTTGTCCGCCACGAACATGAAGAGGCCGCTGTTGGTCGCGTCGTCGCCCATCAGGACCGTGCGGTTGTCCGGCATCACCTGCACCAGTTCGTGCGAAATGCGCCCGAGGCAATAGTGCTTTTTGACCGAGCCGGTGCCATCCGCCTTGACCGTGATTTCCGGCAGATGACCATAGAGATACGGGTTGAAAGCAATGTTCGTGTTGCCGTACAGGTTATCGTTGAACGCCTTGTACTGCGCCAGATTGCTCGAGCTGGCCGTGAACGCATCCGGCTCGTATTCCTCGCTCGACAGATGCGTGTTCCACGGCGACAGGCTCGCGCCGCAGGTGATCCACAGTCCATTCGCGGGCGACGTGTCGACGTTGTGATACTTGACGAGCGTCAACTTGCCGGTGGCCGGATCCTGATCCAGCGTCAGCACCGCGATCGGCGACGGGAGGCGGCCATACATGTCACTGCCGGACTGCGAGCGCGTCGTGTATTCGAACTGGACCACAGCGAACACCGTGTTGCCCTTTACGCCGGCGACCTTCGCGCCATCGATCTTCAGCAGCGACGTACCGTCCGGCGAGTCCGAAAAGAACTGGCGCCGTTGCGCGGGCACCGAATCGTCGTCGATCGGCTGGTTGTTGATGTCGAAGTACCCGCCTGCCAGCACGGTGCCGCCGTTGCCGTCCGGGACCAGATCGCCGGTCATGAAGAACGGCTGGTACGCGAGTTTGTAAGCCTTTTGGGAGCCGTCGGAATACGAAACCGTCAGGCCTGAGCCGACCGTGGTGGTTGCCATCAGCGACGGATTGGCGAGCGACGGCGCCGGCATGCTGGTGAAAGACGCCGAAGTGAAGTTCGCGACCGGGGTGGCAGGCGTAGTAGGCGTGGCGGAATTGGCCGACGGAGTCGCCAGATCGCCGCCGCAAGCGGTCAGCATCGACGCCGTGGCGATGCCGCCTAGCGGCAGCATCGGCGCACCGGCAAGTAGTTTCAGGGCCTTGCGGCGGGAAATGTCGAACGGCTCTGCCATGTTGTCGTGATCCAGGGTTCGGGTAGCGTGGGTGAATGCACAGCCGGCACGCAGTCAGCCCGAAACCACATGGTTCACGCTCGCGCCGCTATGACGCGAGGATTCTATGAAGTTAATATGAAAGTATATTGACAGGTTTTAGTAATTTTTGAATCAACCTGGTCAGCCGGCCTGCCCGGTTGTGGTGCAATTCCGGTGCGTCGGTCTGTTACTCTTGAGCTTTTGACGACCACGAGCCAATGAGCAAGCTGAAAGATCTCGAACGGTTGTTCAACGGGTGTCATTTCGACCGCGAAGTCATCGTCCTTTGCGTGCGTTGGTATCTGCGCTACAAGCTCAGTCTGCGTGATCTTGTCGAGATGATGGCTGAGCGCGGCCTGTCCCTCGCCCACACTACGATCCTGCGTTGGGTGAAGCGCTACACGCCGGAGTTCGTCAAACGCTGGAATCGGTTGGCTACGACAGCCGGTCAGTCGTGGCGAGTCGACGAGACCTACGTGAAGATTCGCGGCAAATGGGCCTATCTCTACCGCGCCGTTGACCGAGCGGGAAAGACGATCGATTTTCGCCTCAGCGCGAGGCGCGACGTGGCGGCAGCAAAGGCGTTCTTCGCGAAGGCAATCAGAACTCAGGGACGCGCTCCTGAGACGATTACGCTGGACGGCTACGCGGCATCTCTTCGGGCGGTCCGCGAGATGAGGACCGACGAGTCGCTACCCAGGCGAACGAAATTGCGATCCTCGAAGTACCTGAATAACCTCATTGAGCAGGATCACTGCCACATCAAATCGCGGGTGAACGTGATGCTCGGGTTCAAGCGGTTCCACAGCGCCGCCGTTACCCTCTCCGGCATCGAACTGATGCATCGCATTCGCAAAGGCCAGTTCGATCTCACCAGCATGCACCTCAAAGATACCACTTCGCCCTCGATTTGGATGCCGGTTCTTTCAGCTCGTTGAGGTCTCCGAAACATGGGCGATTTCTCGCCCGCCTACCCAGTTTGCACCACAGCCACCTTACGTATGTGGAGCCTCGTCTTGACGACTGCTGCTCCACGCCCCGCATACGATCCTTCGATTACGAAAGCTTCAAAACGGTGCCACTCATCGTCACGCTCCCACTTGATACAAGACGTGATATCGCAAGCCCAACCCTAGCTTCGGCATCTCCCGGCGTACGCGACATTCCAATCAGCCGACACACGGATTTGGCGACGTCAGAGGTTGGTGCACTGCCCGTTTCTTCAAGCACATGAAGCACACCGTTAGCTAACTCTTCCAGGCACACATCATCGACCTTCCGACGTGAAGTCTCCTCATCCGAGGCCTCACGAAAAACGCCCCACTCTGCCGGATTTACCTTAGCTGGCCAGTAAAACGTCGCGTTTCCGTCCGAGGTTCGACCTTGCTCGCGAGGCGTCAGCATCCGGAGACGATCAACAATTCGCGTACCCGTTCGCTCCAAACCCCACGCTCTTGCGACTCTGCGGTGAAGGACACTCTCGTGAATCGGTCCTTCAGCTTCGATTATCTCGATCAGTTGTTCCGTCAGCTTCCGGCCGTGGGTGAGGTCGTAAAAGTCTTCCGGCTTGCCTCCCGCTGGGATGATGACCGTGTACTTAGGTAGAGAGACGTCAATGTCCGATGCAAGAGTGGCCGAAGGAACGCTGTCGACGATTTCGGTCTCTACCGTCTCCGGGATTGACGCCGCTGCTGGAGCCTCCTCGTCGGCACCATCATCATCGAGAAGTAGCTTGTCCAAACGAGCGAGGAGCTTCTGAACCTCGACATCCGGATTTAACCACCAGTCGGTCGACCAGATTCTATGTATGCGCCATCCCAACCCTTCGAGCACTACTTGACGAAGGCGGTCTCGATCACGCGCAGTCGCACCCGAGTGGTAGGCGCGACCATCGCACTCTATCCCGATGAGATAACGGCCCGGTGCTCGGGGATCAACGACGCCAATGTCGATGCGATACCCAGAACAACCCACTTGAGGATGAACAACCCAGTTGTGGTCGCGGAGCACCTTGATGACCTGGCCCTCGAACGGACTGTCCGGCTCCATTCCAGTAGGCAATGATTGCTCCAGCAACGCCTTGGGGCCCTTCAGCGCAAACTCGAGATAGTGCTTCAGGTCGCGCACACCCGCAGCCCTCACGCGGGAAAGATCGATCTGCTCCGGTCGCAGGGTGCTGAAAATCACCACTCTTTCGCGAGCACGGGACACCGCCACGTTGAGTCGTCGCTGTCCACCCTCGCTGTTCAGTGGCCCAAAGTTCATGGTGAGTTTGCCGGCTGCGTCGGGACCGTAGGTAATCGAAAAAAGAATCACGTCGCGCTCATCGCCCTGAACGTTCTCAAGGTTCTTGATGAACAACGGCTCGCGCGACTGCGCAGAGATCGCCTTGTCGAGCGCGGCATTGGCTCGGCGACGCGCGTCAAGCAACGACTCAATGAGCGACTGCTGCGGCTGATTAAACGTGACAACGCCCAAAGTCAGATGTTGGTGCTTTGAATCCAGAAAGTGTTGCTCGATTCCACGCACAATCGCTTCGGCCTCTGCCCGGTTTGTCCGGCTACCACCTCTGTCGTAGACACCCGTGACGCGCTCAAGGCGCACCGCCACGTCGTCCGTCACCGGCGACGGAAAGGTGATGAGTTGCGAGTCGTAATAGGTAACGTTGCTGAAGGTAATCAGACTCTCATGCCGGCTGCGATAATGCCACTGCAGCCGCTGACGATTCATCCCCGCACCCAGACATTCGTCCAGAATGCTTTCGAGGTCTTCGATCTGAGCATCATCGCCGCCGTTGTCGTCTGAATCCGTCGACTTACTGAAGAAGCTCGTGGGTGGCAGCTGCTTCGTGTCTCCAACAACGGCCAGTTGCTTGCCACGCGCTATGGCGCCCACGGCGTCCCACACGGGAATCTGGGAAGCCTCATCGAAGACGACGGCATCAAACTGTGCGTGCCCAGCGTCGAGATACTGAGCCACAGATAGCGGCGACATCAACAGACACGGTTTCAGCTTGGGGAGCAGACTCGGAAGTCCGTGCATCAGTTGGCGCACCGGCGCGTGGCGTGTCTTCTTTTGCAGTTCCCTTCGCAACAGCCCGAGTTCACTATCGCTGCTGACCACCATGCCTTTTCCCGCCGGCACCTTGCCAGCAAGCGTCGCGGCAACATGTTGCGCCGTCAGATGCTGGAATCGCTCGTCGGACTGGCGGAACTCACGAATCTTCCGTTCGTGGTCAGCGCTGGAAAACGTGCGCAGCACCGAGTCTTTGTCGATGACCTTTTTCACCCACCAATTCTGGTAGCTGTACTCGAAGTGCTCCTCGACACAATCCAGTGGCACACGGCCATCTTCCAGCGAAGTTACGACGCCTTGCAACCCCAGATGCACGGCCTGCTCTCGAACCTGCCGCCACAGACACCATGACATAAACTGGCTCTTCGCCCGATGCCACGCCGCAGTAATACCGAGCATCCGCTCCAGAGCGCCGTCAGTGTCAGTCGGCCCCTGCAATGGTGCAGTCGGTTCTGCCAGTGCTTCCAGCGCCGACAGGCTGGCACGCACTTCACGCCACGCGTCGCGATAAGCAACCAGCGACTTGCTCATCGGACCTCCCGGCTGCAGCAAAGCACGGTTTTCGACCACCATATGCTGGAAACGGGTTCGCAGTTCAGCTGCCGCGACCGGATCTCCAGCAACCAAGGTGACAGCATCTGAGAAACGTTGAGCCCATTGCTCGCACCGCAATACCTGGTCCCAGTCCGTCTTCACGCCGTTGAACGTATCCTGCAGTACACGTTCCGCGTTGCCTTTCATCGCGAGAAGCTGCTCGTCCTCGGCATTGACGCCTGCAAGATGAGGCAACATTGCTCCAACAGCTTCGTCCGTCGGCCGCGCTCCGGTAATGCTGTAGCTCGCAAGCCGTGTGCGGATAGCGCGCTTCTTGATCGCTGATTTAGGCCACCAGGTGTTCGACGCTTGCGCCCACTCGTCTTTTAGAGATTTCGCGCTGACTTCTGAGATCCGCTCAGTCCAACTCGCCTCGAGATTGCTCCATGACTCGTTGCGCGCCTTCCCATGCCGGGCAAGCCGTTGCAGTTGTGCCCGGACTTCAGCGTCGTAAGCTTGTGCGGCAACGCCTTGAGGCACCTGTGGCGCTCCGAGCAGAACGTCTGCCAAACGGTCAACCTTTTCGTATCCCTCAAGGCTCAAACCGGAAACCGGAAGTCCCAGGCTGCGTTCCGCCTCGGCTGCACCGCCTTTGAATGCCTGGATCGCCTGCTCAAGCGAACGCGCAGTTGTCAAGAGTTCGTCCTGCCAGCTCGGACTCCAGTCGGTTCTGCCAATATGTTCAAGCGGATGGCCATGCAGCGCGACGAGCGCCCCGGAAAGGGTGGCCATCCGTCTCGATGTTTCTCGCAGGCTTTCGAGGGATTTGCGATCGTGAGCGGATGCATCTGCCCAAGACATCAGGGAGGCTTCCTCGCCATCGTGCGCGATGCAAGTTCCGATTGCCTGATATACGGTGAGCCCGTTGGAGTGCGGGTGATGTAATGCATCGACGAGATCGTTCAGATCCTGCCGCAGTTGGGCCAGACGTCCTGCTTCCCGGCTCCAGTCTTCGCTCGTTCGCTGGCCGCTGAAATCCAGAGCCTTGCCGAGTTGCTGCAGGACTTCCGACTTCCGCGCTTTGGACGAATGCAGTTCAAGACAAAACGGCCCCAGACCGACCGACTCGAGTCGCCGATGCACAACCTCCAACGCGGCCATCTTCTCGGATACGAACAGGACCGTCTTACCTCTCGCTAACAAATGGGCAATCAGGTTTGTGATGGTTTGGCTTTTGCCCGTACCGGGCGGGCCCTCAAGAACCAGATCACGCCCGGAGTCGACTACGCAGATGGCCTTTAGCTGCGACGAGTCAGACAGCATTGGCGTGAACAGGTCCTGAGGCTTGTGCGATTCATCCAGCCTCTCGAAACGTTCGTCGCCCTCCTCCTTCTCAAATGCTTGCCCGGGGTTCTCTATGAGATGTCGGACTACTCGATTCGCCTTGAGTTGCTCTGTCCGATCCTGGAGATCCTTCCACATCAAATACTTGGTGAAAGAGAAAATACCCAGGTGCGCCTGCTCGACGACCTCCCACTTGGGGATCTCGCGCACCGCCAGACGGAACGCCTGGAGCACCTTCCCGACGTCGACGCCCTTCTCATCCATCGGCATAACGTCCAAACCTGGAATGCGCAATTCGAAGTTCGAACGCAACATCTGCAGCAGCGTTGGATTGATGATCGTCTCATCGTCATGACGGCTAAGCCGGAAACCGCTTCGCACCGACTGGCGCTGTAGCGCCACGGGAACCAGGATGATAGGCGCCTGATGCACGCTCTCGGCGCTTTCCGCCTCCGTCCACCGCAACATGCCCAAGGCGAGATAGAGTGTGTTCGCGCCGCCTTCCTCCAAACCAGTCCGCGCCGCACTAAAAATGCTCAGAAGGTTGCCATCCAACGCCTCCTGCGGCATCCGTGCGATCAACTCCTTGTTATCCAGGGCGTTGAGTGCCATGTCGTCAAGGGGGTGGTGTCCGCTGCGACTCGCACGGACCTCGGCCATGCGCGGATCATTTCCCTCCATCAGGGTCGGCATTGGCCGCACGCGAAACTCGACGCCTTCGGCGATGGCGTCCTCGAGCTTGGCCAGGTCCGGCGCGACCAGCGCCAGTGTCGATTTAGTCGACTTGAAGTTGAGAAGCCGGTTACGAAGCGTCAGATCCAGCAACCGGGATTTCCACTTCGACAAGCGCCCTTCCGGGGTCTCGTCGCCACCTAGATCGAGAGACGTCAGAGACTCTGGGTCAAGCGGTGGGAGGACCGGCGTCGGTTCAATGGCCGCGGGCTTTTCCGCGTCTTCGGTCTCGGATCGCTTAATCCCTGCTACGCGGGACGGCAATGGCCTGATTTGCAGTTCTCGGGCCCGATGGATATCAACCGCATACCGGAACGTGCCTTCTTCGAGCAGATGGACCGCACCCTGTTCCAGGGCGATTCTCAACGAGGGGCGACGGCTCGAATGCTGTGCGACTGCCGTGGTCTCGAATACCAGAAACTCGCCGCTATCGACGCGTTTCCGTACCGCCTGAACATCGTCGGTGAGAGGATCGGCGAAACAGGCCTGATGAAGCCATACACCTACCCAGGCATGACCATCCTTGAGCAAGACAACGGGACGTAGACCAGCCTGCTCCAGACATGACGAGAAAAGCATCGCGAGGTCAAGGCAAGTGGCTACTCTTCCCTCGATAACACGGTCAGGGGTTCGGATTTTCTGACCATCCACCCCGAAAGAAGCTGGCGGCTCAGCGTATTGCAAATTCTCCGCGGCCAGCGTGCTGTAAATCGCGGAAATCTGCTTCCACACCACATCGCGGCTCTTCGACTGATATCCATTCATCGACAGGTCGCTGTGCTGCTCGCGAAGCAACTTGGACGCCTTGCCAATGAGGATGTCGATCGCCGGGTTGTTCGGCATTGAGAAGCACGCGAGCAACTCGGGCATGGCGCGCGTACCGGCCCATTGATCGTAGGCCAGAATCTCGACGGGGTGGTTTATCCGGGCCAGTTCTATATCGCCGGCCTGCGCGACCACAGTAACCGATGAGGTAATAGCCTCCTGGAGGTCGGCCAGATAACCGTGGTCGGCTGCCAGATCTAAAGGGGATATGCGCCTGCTTTCGTCCGGAGTGAGCTTTGCAAAGTGAAGCTTCACGCCTTGAGCGAAGCGAGGATTGCACCCGACCAGGACATCCACGGCCTCGAGAGGTTCGCTACCGCGGTTCGTTACGCGCAAGGCACGGACTACGGGCACGGAATTCTGGATCGACGCATAGCCCAGTGTAGGGTCGGCCTCGATCTCCAGAAGCAGCGGCGCAGGGGTTGTTTCCTCGGCGGTTACGGATTCCAGATCCGGTTCTTGTTGGACGTCCATCGTACCCCCTTATCAGCGTTCTTTTTAAATCGTTCTCAGGTTTTGCACGTAAGAATACGCCAGATGGCCGTCAATCGGGAAAGCCGAAATCGCATTATTGGCTGCATTGAATCGCGGGCTGTTTCAAGCAATCTGGCCCGGACACGCTTTTGCCACCCCTGTCTCGAGGGATCCGAGACGATCAGCGCGCTGGCCGCGCGGGACGGCGTGAGCCGCAAGTTCGTCTACGCGCAAACGCGCAAGGCCGGCGTCGCGCTGGCGGACGCGTTTGCGTCAGCGGTACCGGAGGATGAAGTGCTGTTCGAGTTGCCGGTCAGCAAGAGGTGGCTGCGTCAGGTGATGGTCGCGCTGACGCTGATCTGCCGCAGCTCGTATCGCGGCGTGGTGGAGTTCATGCGCGACTTGCTGGGCGTGTCCACCAGTGTGGGCAACGTTCACGACGTGCAGCAATGGGCCGCGCAGCAAGCGGCCGCGCTCAACCGCGAGCAAGACCTGTCCGGCATTCGCGTGGGCTTGCACGACGAGATCTTCCAGGGCTCGCGGCCGGTGCTGGCCGGCGTCGATGCCGAGTCGACCTACTGCTACTTGCTGGCGGCCGAGGCCCATCGCGACGGCGACACCTGGGGCGTGCACCTGCTGGACGCGGCGCAGCAGGGACTGGCGCCCGACTACACGATTGCCGATGCCGGCCGGGGCCTGCGCGCCGGGCAGAAGGCCGCCTGGGGCGACACGCCGTGCCATGGCGATGTGTTCCACATCCAGCGCCAGTGCGAAGGACTGGCCAACACGCTGGGCAACCCTCGCCAGGGGCGCCCGGTCGCGGCGCGAGAAGCTGCAAGCCAGGCTCAACCAGCCGCGCTCGCGGGGGTGCGCCGGCGGCTTCGCTGCCCAGCTGAGGCGGGCACGCCGGACAGAAGCGCAGGCGCATCAGTTTGCCTGCGACATCCGCACGCTGACCCAGTGGCTCAGTCATGACATCGTGTCGCTGGCGGGTCCGCAACTCGCCACGCGGCAAGCGCTGTTCGACTTCATCGTCTAGGAATTGGGCGTGCGCGAAGCGCTGGATACGTGCCGCATCCGCCCGGTGCGCATCGCGCTGCAGAGCCAGCGCGATGACCTGCTCGCGTTCGCCGGCGTGCTCGATGAGAAGCTCGCCGCGATCGCGCAGCGCGCCAACGTCTCGGATGAGCTCGTGCGCGCCGCGTGTGTGCTGCATCGCAAGCCGCGCACCTCACCCGCGTACTGGCAGGGATGGGGCCGGCTACGCGCCAGACTGGGCGGCCAGTTCCACGCCGTGTTCGCCGCGGTGTCCGAGGCCATGGCCCACACGCCGCGCAGCAGTGCGCTCGTCGAAAATCTGAACTCGCGCTTGCGCAACTATTTCACGCTGCGTCGCCATCTGGGCGCCCCCTTACCTTGACCTACTGCGCTTCTTCCTGAATCATCGGCGCTTCGTGCGCAGCCGCCGGGCCGAGCGTCAAGGCAAAAGTCCGTGCGAGTTGATGACAGGGCTGGACCACCCGCACTGGCTCACGATGCTGGGACTCGGAGCGCTTCAACCGCGGCAAGCCTGAGCGCGGAAGGTCGATACCCAAGACCTCCAAATACATCGGGATACTAATCAACAATCAACACACCGCCCTCCACGAGCGGTGCGGCTCAGTTCGTCCGTGTTACCCAAAATCGGCGCTTTTCGAACCACGCCGTCTGCCGCTCGAGTCGCCCCGCCAGGCAGGTCTCGGTGCGCTCATTGCTCAGCCGAGCCTTATTCCAGCTTGCACCCATTGATCGACTTAGGCAGACACCGTTGCCCGTGGGTCCATCGGGCACCAGACAGATCAGATCCGCTCCAGCTTACATTCACAAACCGCGCGTCTTCGAAGTTGGAATTGCGTAGATTCGCGTTATCGAACGAGACGTTTGTCAGGTCGGCTCGAGAAAAGTCGACACCAGATAGATCCGCGCCACTGAAATCCACATTTTTGCTCACGCTTTCCCGCAACGATGCCGAGGCGAGGTCGGCACGGACTGCACCGACGTTTTCAAGAGTCGCATGGGACAGATCCTTCTTCTTCCAGCTCACCCCCTTCAATTCAGTATTCTGAAGGACGATGTGTGACGACGAAACCTGATCCGATGCAGATCCTTTAGTCACGCTGGACGGCCGAACACCACTGATATTCATTGTCGCCGTCGAACCCAGACCGATTTGCCTGTTAGTAATAGTGACATTATGCAGCTCGAGTACCTGATTGGATTCGGTGAATGAATTTTCGGCCAGCGCAGCGCGGCCGAATAGCGCCACATAGACAAATAGCAAAGCGCGGCACATTGCCATTACGTGTCTTCCTAGATTCATTTTTCAACAACCTCTTCCGAGAGAATATCTGCGTGTAGCGGCTTGTCGGCGGAGATATTGGAGGACGAAGCAATGCTTGTCTGCGCAATCTGTCTCATCCAGGCAGGATCAAGCTGCTCGCCATTAGTTGCTGAGAAGATCAATCCAAGCATATTCTTCGCGCGGGAGTACTGTCGCTCTGCGGAGCGCCTGTACCAGACGAGCGCCGCCGAATAATTGATAGTGGTCCCCTTGCCGATGTGGTACATCGTCGCGAGTTCATACATCGCAACCCGATCGCCCTTCTCTGCTTCCTGACGTACATCGGCAAATTGCTCGCGGGCTGTTTTCGGTTCATTCCCGCCATTCAATCGCATCAGGTTGCGAGAGGCAGCAACCAGTCCCTTCATAGCGGCAGAGGCGTACCATCGCTTTGCTTCGGCCAGATCTTCCGGGACTCCGTCGCCCGACTCGTAGATTACTCCGAGTTCGTTCTCGGCGACCCGGTTGCCTGCTGACGCCGCCGTACGAATCTCACGTAGTCCTTTCTCCACATCTCCAGTTGCCCGCATAACGAGTCCCAAAACCAGTCGTCCGCCGGCATTGCCCTTCACAGCCACATCATTCGCGTAGGACTGAGCGGAGAAGAGGTCGCGTGCAACACCACGCCCGTACAGGTACAGCACAGCCATTGCAACATAGTTCCGAGCGTCACCGGAATTTAGACCTTGCTGCCAGATCGCTGCCGCGTATTGAAACTGGCGACCAGTGTCATCCGATTCCATTGCCGCCATGCCAGCACGATACGCCGTAAGGCCGTCGTCATAGGTCTTGTCGGCCAGATCGTCGTATGTGGTTGCGCCTTGCTCGGTCACGCCGCGCTTTGCAGAGAACGATGCATCGCTCTCACCGCGAATACGGAAGTCGGAAAACCTGTCAGACAGTCCCTGGACATCCGGCGCTATCGTGGATTGGTGAATGACCACGGTCGCGTGCGCGGAAGGCATACTCATCGATACGATCAGCGGAAGGAAGCTGGCCGAGCAAGTCCATCTTTGCCGAAATCGGCCACGTATCTTTCTTTGCATATTTCGATTTCACTTGAGTTTGCGGGGCTCGGATGAGCCCCACTATCGGCTGCCGACAGCGACGTTTAGCCGACCCACACTGAGGCTCGGCGCATTGAGCGCAAGCATCGCGTTCGTAATGTCTACCAGTGCCGGGAATCCCGTGATGGTCTCGAGCCCTGGACCCTTCAACTCGGATGGAAGATGTTCGAACACAGAAGCGTTTGCAGCGAAACACAGCACCTCCTCGTGGCCCGGTTTTTCGAAACGGATTGAAAATCGCTTGTCTTTAACAGGAATCGATGTGCTCGAATAGGCTTGCACCTCGCTCATCGGCTCGAAAGGGTTGGGATAAATCTGCGTAACGGTATGGCTCGCATCTTCGTAGTAGCAACGCAGCGCCGCACTTCGATTGAGCCGCACGTCCAGATTGAGCTCGTCACCCACCCGGGGATGATCGCCGCCTTCTGCACTCAGCGTGACGTCGATCGGACCTTGCCCTCCCTCCTTCAATGACAAGGCGTCCGACGCCGGAGCGACCGCGGATAGATCAACCTTCTGTACATTTCCGTGGACGTCAACCGGAACTCGCTTCGCAAGCATCGCCTGATAGGTCGGGAAGCTCAGCAATCCCGTGGACGGAATGTCCTGGTCCATCTGGAATTCCGCAATCGCAGCCTTCAGTTCGGTGGACGATATACCGTCCACGGGACCGTCGTAATAGGTTTCCCGGCGCAGGACAGTCTGCGCGAGCATCGTGAGATATGCCGGTGTTGCCGCGTCGTACCACGTGCGCAGTTCCCGCTGGAATTCCGGCGCTGCTTCGTTGAGCGACAGACATTGCCAATATGGCAGTTTCAGCCACTTTCCGACCAGCTCGATCATGCCGAGATCGACGAGGCTGCGCAGTGCGAGTCCGGACCCCTGGCTATGGTCGTTGCTCAACGAGAACTGCACCCCCGTCTTGAAGATCGTGCCGCCCCCTTCGATTCCGCTGCCGCTTTTTGCAACGATGGCGGAGTTGGCCGCATAGATACCTGGCACCAGCGTGCGGGTTCGTAACTCGCCCAGGTGCAATTCAAGCGCAATAATCGACGCATGCACGTCGCCATCATAGGCCAAGTCTGTGCTGAATTCGTGACCACGAATCAACCCGTCTGCCGAAATGCCGAGGCTACGCCGCTTGCCGACAACGTTTTCGTCGATATAGCTAACCGCGCCGGACACATAGACCTGCGGCGGCTCGATGTTCATTGCGTTCATTCCGAGCAGCAGACTGCTGAGATATTGAACAGTGTCCTGCTGAACCAGATTGATTTCGTAATCGACGAACTGGAACGTCTTGCTGCGCTCGGACATTTGCGCCAGCGCGGTAATCACGAGGTCCTTGACCGATGTTCCAGCCTTGCCGGAGGGATCGGCGATAGATTTACTCGTGATGCGGATAGGAGTCTGATGGGTGCTGGCGAGCATTTCGTCCATGCACGCCAACGAGCGACTGAAGGAGCTGATCGAACGAACCGGCTCGACGACGGGACTGCCTTCGGAATAGGCCTGCGAAATGACTTCCTTATGGTCGCGAGGCGTAAGCGCACACGATGTGACCGAAACCGCTGTGATGGCCGCGCAAACACGACCTGCAACGGAGGCGACAGGGTGCGGCCTCCGTTGAAAATAACGGTAAATTCCCAATTGATTCGCCTGAAAAAACAATAAGTGGCACTCAACAGCCGTTAACTATGGGACCCTTGATAACGACGATATTATCTTTCGGCGCCCTGACCCCTGGACGCTGGTTACCAAGGTCTACATTGCCGATGTCTGTTGTGCAGCCCTTGCCAACAGACGCGCCTGATGACGCGGAACTACTGGACGAAGAAGAGCCAGGGTTGGAATCCGCCCCGGTGCTTTTCGACAACAGACGATTTCTCGCCAGTGCACTGGTCACCTTGCTCTGTTGACTGGGATCAAGACCGGTTCGAGAACCAATTTCGTTGGCGCGCGTGGACGCGCCATGCAGTGCGGCGAAAATGACAGCATTAGTAACTATTGCGAAGAGAATGGCGCGCACTCGGTGAGCTCCGCTAAGGCCGCGAGATACGATGTTCGCGGCGCCTAAGTCTTACTTGCCCGAGACGGAGCCGATGTTGAGCTTCGCCTTACTCATGGCACCGACGGATGAGTTGGCCAAACCGCTGTTCTCGATGCTCAGCGTTTGCTTGTTATTGCCGCCGATCTTCACGTTGCCTTCGACCGAATTGGCGTTTAGAACAGATTCCGATCCAACACCGACAGCCGAGTTGGCAATCCCGGAGTTCTTGATCGTGGTGCTCTGGTTATTATTTCCTGCGATCTCCACCTTAGCTATAGCGACGCTGGCAGAACAGGCGAGAAGCGCGCACAGAATGTATGACTTCATTAGTTATCCAAAAATGTAAAAATAGAATGAAAAAATGCAACGGCCGTTAAATATCATTTGCAACCATTGTTCATGCAACAGCTCCATCTTCCGACTTTTCATCGAAACATACAATAAGAGTACTCTTAAATTACAAGTTTATATTTGCCAGGGGTGGACGTCGCATGCGCGGCGCGGCTCAAGTGCGCTTCTGTCCACTGGTTTCGCCATAGCGCGGGGTCGAACATGGCCGATGGCAACCTCGATCTGCGGCTCGCACACGACAAGCTCGACCACGCGTCGCTGACGACCACAAGCCTGTATCTGCACAGCGACGATGTTCAGCGACATCAGGAAACAGAACTGAAACACCACATCGACTGGTGAGGGGTATCCACTTCACCTTATGGCTATTGAGGGCATTGCGCAATCGATCGCGCCTTTGAGAGGCTCCTGGCCGACCTCTGCCCGACGCTGATCGGCCCATCCCGACCCACAAGGGACAGTTGGATTTCTCCGTAACGGACGTTCAAGCGACTGGAAACGTTAAACCTCGCAAATAGCCAGGCACGGGCTGTAGTCGATCCGGGCTAAGCTTGACGCGCCCGCGCAGTCTGATGCTGAGTCGCTCCGTTGCCTCCAATCTCGCCCATCAGATAATCGATGAACGACGCTATTCGCGAAGAAACGGCTGTATTGCGGTAATAGACAGCATGGATTGGCTGACGGACGTCCTTGGTCTGACGGGCGAGGATCTGCACGAGACGCCCTGTTTCACGGTCCCGGTCGGTCATGAAATCCGACAGGCAGACAACGCCCACGCCTTCGAGCGCCAGTTGACGAAGCGTCTCGCCGCTCGATGAACTTGCCACCGGCTCGATACGGTACGGCTCACCGTCGGCACCGAGCAACGGCCAGACATTGAGCGACTCCGGTTGTGTAAAGCCCAGCAGTACGTGCTTGCCAAGGTCAGCGACCTCGCGCGGATGTCCGTGCGCCTCAAGGTGGTCGGGACTCGCAAGAACACGCATGCGGCTACTGCCAACAAGCCGGCTATGCAGCGTCGAATCCTTGAGCCGGCCAATTCGAATAGCGACATCGGTGCGGCTCTCGAGTAGATCGATGATGCCGTCGTTCGTGTTCAGCTCCAGGTGAACGTGCGGATAGCGCACGCGGTAGCCTTGCACAAGCGGTGCGATCACGTGCAGCATGAAAGGCGACGCTGCATTGATCCGCAGGAGCCCCGATGGGTTTTCCCGCCGCGCGACCATCTGTTCCTCCGCGCTTTCCACGGAATCGATGATGGCGCGCGCGTGTTGAAGGAACGCGCGCCCTTCCTCGGTCAGCTCCATCCTGCGCGTGGTCCGGCGCATCAAGGTCGTTTTCAGCTTTTCCTCGAGGCGCCCCAGCGTCCGGCTGGCCGCCGACACTGTCAGGTCGAGATGTTGGGCAGCTGCCGTCATCGAGCCGGTATCGACCACGGCCATGAAAGTCGCCAATTCGTCGAGGGTGATATTCATTCTTGATTTCTTTTCAAAAGAATTTTGTTTATAGACCGGTTTTGTGAACAAAAGTAAAGCTGGCAGACTCGGTCCGTCAGAATCCTCAATTCCTTCGCGAGGGAATACAGCCGCCGGAAGGCGCAGGCGCGCTGTCGAGTCTGGTGAGACAAAACTTTCTCCAATGTCACGGAGATTTAATAAATCAAACAGGCTGTTTCTGGAGACATACGCCGCGACGTTCAGGCTTGCGCAGACCAGGCGGGCAACTAACTCTGCTTAGCCGGAATGCGACTGACATCGGCATAAAGCCGGCGCGCAACTCACCTCGATCAATGCGAGCACAAACATGACGGTTACCGAGCGACCCGCGAATTACGGCACCAGCATGATCGGCCTGGGCCGGTTTCAGATCGATTTGGAGATGCGGACGCTGCACCAAAGCGGCACGCTCGTACCTGTCGGATCTCGCGCCTTCGATATTCTTGCCGTGCTCGTGTCGGCCGCTGGACGACTCGTTACGAAAGACGAGTTGTTGGATAGTGTCTGGCCGAAAACCGTCGTCGAAGAAAACAATATCCAGGTCCATCTGTCCGCGTTACGCAAAATACTTGGTGAGGATCGCAACCTGATTGTCACGATCCCTGGTCGCGGGTATCAGTTGCGACAACGACCCGTTGAGAGCCGGGCTCCTGCGGTCGAGTCCAGAGCCTTCTGACGTAGCCTGCCGCTACGCGAAACCCGGCTCACAGGCCGCGACGCAGCCGTTCGGCAGATCAGCATGTTGCTCCAGACGACGCAGGTATTGACGCTCACTGGAGCCGGCGGTATAGGGAAGACGAGCCTGGCTATAGAGGTAGCACGGCAGGCATCGAACGATTCTTCCCGCGCTGTGTGTTTTGTCGAACTTGCCACGGCAACAACCGAAGATGCGGTCCTATGCGAGGTCGCCGAAGCATGCGGGCTGTCCACGCTCGATGCTGCAGTCGACATTGCGCAACTGGCTGCGGCGGTTTCCGGCAAACGTCTGCTCCTCGTGCTGGATAACGCCGAGCATGTGATCGACGCCGTCGCGCGGATCGTCGACGCACTCGTAGCGACAAGCGAAATTCTGCGTGTGATGGTAACGAGTCGTGAACCACTTCGCCTGATGCAAGAGACGGTGTACCGGGTCGAGCCACTCGACGTGCCGCCTTCGCATTCAACCCATGCGGAGATCGTCCAGTTTCCAGCGGTAAAGTTGTTTTTGCTGCGCGTCAATTCAATCCAACGGTATGCATACGCCGGCTGCGAGGAAATTCATCTCATCGGCGAGATCTGCCGCCGGCTGGACGGCATTCCTTTGGCGATCGAGCTGGCAGCGACGCGCGTCGCTGGCCTCGGCATTGGGGGTGTTCATCGCTATCTGCACGACCGTTTCAGTTTGCTGACGGGCGGCTACCGGACCGCTCTGCCACGCCATCAAACCTTACGTGCGACGTTCGACTGGAGTTTCTTCATCCTGAATCCATGCCATCAGCGCCTCGCGGTATTTAGCGGCGGCTTTACGTTCGATGCGATGTGCGCGGTGATGTGCGACGAGAAATACGCTGTGGCGGACGCGATCGGCGGCATCGGCGATCTGGTGGCGAAATCGCTCGTCAACATTGAGCTGGAGGGGCCGGTAAGCAGGTATCGCCTTTCCGATTCGGCACGTGCCTATGCGCTGGAGAAGCTGCATGCGCAAGGCGAGCAGAGGCTGATCGCGGCGCGCCATGCACGCTATGCCTCCCATTGCTTGCGACCGTGTCTGGCTGACAGTGTCGCTGAACAATTGGACCTGGAAATCGATTTCCGGCAGTCGCTGGATGATGCACGCAGCGCTTTCGATTGGGCGTTCTCGCGGCATGGCGATACGCGGATTGGAGTCGAGCTCGCGGCAGGTCTCACAGAGGCGCTGCTCGATGCGGGCCTGATTCACGAATGCCGCACGCGTGCTGAGCAGGCCATCGATGCGCTTGAAGAACTGCCCCCTGCCTCGGTGGACTCAGACACCGAAATGCGCGTACGTGCCACTCTCGCCTCGGCATTGATCTATGCTCAGGGGCCCGTGTCAAAGTCGGCACAATCGTGGACGGAACTGCTGGCTCTTGCTGGCGATAGAGGCGACGGTTCTGGTGCAAATAGTGAAGGTGAATCGGTTAAGGTGTTGCCCCCCGATCTCATCATTCGACAATGATGTCCGAGCGCGGCCTGTCGCTGGTCCACACGACGATCGCTGTCTCCTATTCGAACTCCGCGATCCGCAGGCCAATTTCCCAATGGATTCATATCCATTCCGTTATACGACACATAACGAATCGATATTTCGGCCTTGATATTGACTCACCACCATCATCGCTGACGCGACGCAGCCAGTCGGCTGGACGACTGGCGTCGTCTCCTTCCCGTTCCCCATCTTCGGAGACTCCATGAGAACAAACTTCACTCGCGCGGTGGTGCGCTCACTGCGCCCTGCGGTTACGCTTTTAGCCGCGCTTGGCATCTATGTCGCGTTGAGCCCCACTGCCACCGCCGCGGTGCCGATGGGCGTCGCGTTCGTCTACCTCGGCAACCCCGGTGACGCTGGCTGGACCTACGCACACGAACAGGGTGTGAAGGCGATCGAAGCGAGGTTCGGTGACAAGATCAAGGTCACGCGCGTCGAGAACGTACCCGAATCCGCTGACTCCGAGCGCGTGTTTCGCGACCTCGCGAACAAGGGCAACAAGATTATCGTGGGCTCGAGCTTCGGATTCCAGGACTTCGAACTGAAGACTGCAAAGGATTATCCCGACGTCGTCTTCGAGCATGCGACCGGATACAAGAAGGCCACGAACTTTGCGACCTATGACGTGCGCACGTACCAGAGCGCCTATCTGGCTGGGCTCGTCGCCGGCTATACGACGAAGACGAATACGCTCGGCTTCGTCGCCTCGGTGCCGGTCCCGGAAGTGGTGCGCAACATTAACGCTTTCACAATGGGTGCGCGTTCGATCAATCCGAATGCGAAGGTAAAGGTCATATGGATCAATAGCTGGTTCGATCCAGGCAAGGAGAAACAGGCGGCCGAAACGCTGATTGGCCAGGGAGCCGACGTGCTGATCCAGAACACCGATTCGACGGCGACAATGCAGACTGCCGAGCAGAAGAAAGTGCACGCGTTCGGTTGGGACTCGGACATGAAGAAGTTCGGCCCGAATGCCCAACTGGGCGCATGCGTGAGCTACTGGGGCGTCTACTACTCTCACCTGATCGAACAGGTGCAATCCGGCACGTGGACCAACGCGCCGACGTGGTGGGGTCTCAAGGAAAAAGCAATCGACCTCGCTGACATCAACACTGCAGCCGTATCGCCTGCCGCGCAAAAGGCGCTGGCGCAAAAGCGCGACGACATTATCGCGGGCAGATTCGATCCGTTCTCCGGACCGATCAGGGATCAGAATGGCGCGATCAAGGTGGCAGCCGGCACGTCGCTGCCCGACGCCGAGTTGCTGCGGCTCAACTGGTTCGTGCAGGGGGTCGAGGGCACGTTGCCGAAGTAACTCAGCCAACGTGGAGGAGACACACTTTGAGCCTTGTCATTTCCCCGAAACAGAACGCGTCGGCGTTCCCTGAGCAGGGGCTCGCGCCGACACGCGAGCAGATCGTCCGCCATCTGCGTCATGCAAGCGTCATCGCAGAACGTGCGATGCTGTTGGGCCGTCACCCGTTTGGCGCCATACTCGTCGGGCCTGATCAGGAGTCGGTTCTAATAGAACAGGGCAATGTCGATTCCGTCAATCATGCGGAAGCGGTGCTCGCGCGTATCGCCGCGCTCAACTTTACGCCGCAATTCTTGTGGGGTTGCACGCTCTATACGACGGTTGAGCCATGTTGCATGTGCGCAGGCACGGCATATTGGGCCAACATTGGGCGGGTGGTTTTTGCAATGACGGAAGAGCGCCTGCTGCAAGCCACGGGCAATCATGCAGAGAATCCCACGATGAGTGTGTCGTCGCGGTATGTCTTCGACCATTGCCAGAAGCGCATTGAACTGGTTGGGCCCGTGGCCGAGGTCGAGGAAGAAGTGATGCAGGTGCAGCGCAGGTTCTGGGGACGCCGATGAGCATGGCGCATCGCGGCCTTATGTTCGCATCATGCCGCGCGCGGAGCCGCCACCGCCCGCGCAGCGGCCGCCGCGGCCACCGCGCCCGCAGGGCTCAGTTCGGGCCTTGCGCAGTTGCGGCCGTTCGCCGGATCAGACCACCCGAACGTACCCCTACGCTGAGGTAGGAGCACAAATGCTGAGATGGCGCGGTCAGATCCCGTCAGGTCGCATGCCGGTGCTCCGAGCACACCACCGGTCTGCGTTGGCGTAGGCGTGGCCACCGCTCGCGCCGCGGCAGCAGACGACAACGGTGGACACGATCGCTGTGCAGACCGGCACGCGGTACGCTCCACCATGCCGCAAACGCGCTACCGCTGCGGTACGCCGTCGCGCCACTCGCCCCAATGCGTGACGATGTCCTGCACGAGCGGATTGCCCGTGAGGAACAGATTGTCGATCGCGATCGTGAAGCCCCCCTGCGACGAGTAGTTGAGCAGATTGTCCGCGCTCGACTGGCCCGCGTACGGCCGGTCGAAGTCCGAACCAGCGCGCAGCACCGCGACACGGTTCAGGTCAACGCGATGCACGGTCGCCGCGCGCGTCAGCGCCTCGAAAGTGGCGTTGTCTTCCTGCTGGGTCGTGCAATAGGTGCCCTTGCCGTCGGTCAGGATCTTCGTCCATTGCCGCGCACGCTCGCCGAGATCGGTGCCCGACCACCAGGTATCGCCCGCCAGCGTGTCACACTGGATCACGGTCGGCGGACGGTTCGCGGGCGCATAGTTGTATTTGGCGCGGGCAGCCTGCGCCTGTGCGTCGTCGGTCAGCGTCACGTTGCGCGACAGCGCGAATGCCGCGTTCGAAAGCGCCGGATTGAGCTGGAACACTTCGGTGCGATAGTCGAGCGGCGGCTTCTGCGTCGGGCCCGTCGTGTTGATGCCGAGATAGCCGGTATTCCAGCCCGGCGGAATTTCGCGTCCGTCGATTTCCCATTGAATCCCGAAGTCGACGAGCCAGTTCGCCCACGCAGCGGAACCGACGGTGCCCTGAAGCGGATCAATACCAGCGATGCCCGCCACCATGAAGTACGTATGACGCAAGTCGAAACGCGGCGAGAACGTCAGCGCCATGATCGACGCGGCGGCATTCGCGTGCCCCATGCCCGTCGTCATCACGCAGACCTCCTGGCGATTGCAGTGTACGGCAGGGTAGTCAGGAGACAGGCCCGCGACGGTGATGTCCTGCCACGGGCCGAGATGATCGAGCCACACCTGGCCTTCCGGACCGAACATCGAAATGATCATCACCTTGACCGGCCGGCCATGCGACGCGCCGTCGTCCTGCGCGAAGCTGTCGTCGGCATGCGCGATGGCCGGTGCAACTGCCGCGCCTGCCACGAGCAACGATGAAATCGCTGCACCAAAAGCACGATTTAGCATAAGAGGTCCCACCTGATATGTAAGAACTGCGGTTGCGAAAAGTGAGTCGCGTGCCGTGTTGTCGACTGACGTCGTGGTTTTTTGTCGGCGTGCAGCGTGGGACCTGGGCGTGAGCCGTTCAGGTGACAGTGAGTATAAGCAGAGAAAAATCTGTATTGCCAGGCGGACGAATGTCATGCTCGGCTTCAACCGTTTCAGGAACGCCGCGATCACTCTGGCAGGCATTGAGTTGACGCATCGCATTCGCAAAGGCCAAGTCAACCTGGCGAAGCTCGGCCTCAAAAATACCGCCGCGTGAGCACATGTCGTGCGCTCAACTCGCGCAACACGCGCGAAACGGTCATGCGTGCGACTCCGGACTCCTTGACCAACTCGGTTTCCGAAGGGATTGCGTCTCCAGGCTTCCAGGTGCCATCGGCTATGCGCTCGATTACATAGCGCTTGATCTGTTCGTATGCTGGCGCAAGCTTGCGCTGCAGCTTCAACCGCTTCGCCTCTCCACCCGCCCGCGCCGCCTCAGTCATGACTGTCCTGGTTGCACCGTGAACGATTTGCGCGCGCCGCGCGACGCCAGCCTCAAGTACCCACCGCCCCGGGCAAAGCATCGTTCGCCGAGGCCGCCGCACTGCCCGCCACGCAGTCCGTTGGTGCCGGAATGCAGAAATCCCGTGAGGGCCGGACCGTCAGCGGGCCGGGCAACGGCGGCGGACCATCATCCATGATCATGTGGAATGCGCGTGTCATGTCGTCCGCAAGCGGACGGTCGTCACGGTAGGTCGGCAAGACAGCGCGAACCTGGCTATACAACGCCTGCGTATACGGCGCGCGCTCGGCTGCGATAGGCTGCAGGTCGTATGCCTGAACCGCGGCAAGCAGTTCAATGCCAAATATGCGGCCGCTGTTGTCGATGACGGCCAGCGCCTTGAGCGCGGCCGGCGTGGCGTGGCAAAGGTGATCTTCCTGCAAGCCGGACGTCACACCGCCGTCGAGGCTCGCGGGCGCGGCCTCGCGGCGGTTCTGCGCGACCAGCGCCGCCGCCGTGTATTGCGCGATCATGAAGCCCGAGCGCGTGCCGCTCGCTTGCGCGAGAAACGCGGGCAACCCGCTCACGAGCGGATTGACGAGACGATCGAGACGCCGCTCCGCCATCGCGGCCACCTGCGCGACCGCAACCGCGAGGCTGTCCATGGCGAGCGCGATCGACGCGCCGACGGCGTGCGCCTGCGAGAACACGCGCGGCTCCTCGGGCGTGCCGGCGATGATCGGATTGTCAGTCGTCGAGGCGAGTTCGCGGTTCACGACTTCGGCCGTCGCAGCCAGCACATCGCGCGCCGCACCGTGCACATGCGGAATCGTGCGCATGCTGAGCGGATCCTGCGTACGCCGTCCGAGTGCCGCCGCCAGCAGACCGCTGCCCAGCAGCGCCGCGCGCATGCGCGCGCCGACCTGCGCAAGGCCCGGTGAGACGCGATACGCGAGCGAGCCCGCGTCGAACGCCACCATCTGGCCGCCGAGATTCTCGAAGCTCATCGCCGCCACGGCGTCGGCCCAGTCGAGCAGCCGGTGCGCGCGTTGCAGCGCGAGCGCCGCGAGCCCGGTCACGCACGGCGTGCCGTTCACGAGGCTCAAGCCTTCTTTCGCTTCGAGCGACAAGGGTTCGAGCCCCAGCCGGCGCAGCGCCTCGGCGCCGCTGATGCGCTCACCACGCCAGTTCACGTGCCCCGCGCCGACGCACACGAGTGCGATATGCGCCATGTGGCTCAGATAGCCGACCGAACCGAGCGCGGGCACTTCGGGCAGGCAATCGGCCTGGAGCAGCGCGACGAGCCGCTCGACGAGTTCGACGCGCACGCCCGAATGCCCGTGCGCGTAATTGTTGATGGCTGCGGCCATGATCGCGCGCGTCTCCTGCGCGCCGAGCGACGCGCCGACGCCCACCGCGTGGCTCATCAAAATGTTGTGCGAAAGCGTGTGCTGTTCGGCCGGCGACACCACCACGTCGCACAACGCGCCGACCCCGGTGTTCACGCCGTAGGCGCGCATGCCGCGCGCGATGATCTGCTCAACGAGCGCGCGCGCGGCGCCAATGCGCTCGCGCGCTTGCTCGGAGAGCTCGAGCGGTGCGCCTGCCGCGACGGCGCAGACTTCGCGCCAGTCCAGCGGGTTTCCGGTACGGATGACGGTCATGATGAACCCTGACTATGGATCAATGTGCGTTGCGGTCCTGATGGCTCGACACGAACTGGCGGAAGCGCTCCGACTTCAGTTCGCCGAATACCTCCGCGGGCGTGCCGTCCGAATCGACCTGGCCCTGATCCAGGAACATCACGCGATTGGAAACGTGTTTCGCGAAGCCCATCTCGTGCGTGACGACGAGCATCGTGCGGCCCTCGTCGGCAAGCGTGCGCATGACGCGCAGCACTTCGCCCACGAGTTCGGGATCGAGCGCCGAAGTTGGCTCGTCGAACAGCATCACCTTCGGATGCATCGCGAGTGCGCGCGCGATTGCCACGCGCTGCTGCTGGCCGCCCGAGAGATGTGCGGGATAGTGGCCGCGCTTGTCGGCGAGGCCGACCTTCGCGAGCAGCGCCTCGGCTTCCTCGACCGCTTCGGCGCGGCTGCGCTTTTGCACGCGCATCGGGCCTTCGATCAGGTTCTGCAGCACCGTCATGTGCGACCACAGGTTGAAGTTCTGGAACACCATGCCGAGTTGCGAGCGCACGCGGTCCACCTGGCGGCGGTCGCCCGGTTGCAGCTTGCCGTCACGGCGGCGCTTCATCTTCAGCGCTTCGCCGGCAAGCGCGACGGTGCCGTCGTCGGGCATCTCAAGTAGGTTCAGGCAGCGCAGGAACGTGCTCTTGCCCGAGCCGCTCGCACCCAGGATCGAAATCACGTCGCCTTCGTGGGCGTCGAGCGAAATGCCCTTGAGCACGTGATGATCGCCGAACGACTTGTGGATGTTCCTCACGGACAGGGCGGCGACCGGTGCGACTGCGTTCATACGATTCTCCGGAAAGATGGGCCGATCAAGACGCGACGCGGCGGGTTTCGAGTTGCGTGGCGGGGCGGCGCACGACGGTGGGCGCGGCGCGCAGATGGCGCGAGAGGCGCCGCTCGACGAGGCCGATGAGGCGCACCACGAGGAAATTCAGGCATAGATAGATCAGCGCAGCGCACGTGAACACCTCCGTCGTGCGATAGGTCTGCTGAATGATCTGTTGCGCGACACCTGTCACTTCCCAGACGGTGACAAGGCTTGCGAGCGCCGTCGACTTGACGAGCAGCACGGCTTCAGTCGAATAGGCGGGCAGGCACTGCCGCAACGCGATGGGGCCGATCACGCGGCGCAGCAGCGCGAAGCCCGACAGGCCGATTGCATGACCTGCCTCGATCTGCCCGACCGGCACGGCCATCAGGCCGCCGCGGATGATCTCGGCGGTGTAGCCCGCCGTGCACAGCGCGAGCGAGAGCACGGCGCACACGTAGGGCTCGCGCAGCACGGGCCACAGGAAGCTTTCGCGGATCACGCCGAACTGTCCGAGCCCGTAGTAGACGAGAAACATCTGGATCAGCAGCGGCGAGCCGCGGAACACGAGAATATAGGCGCGCGCGAAGCGGTTAGGCAGCCAGTGCGGCGAGACGCGCATCGTGACGATCACGAGCGAAAGCAGGCCGCCGAGCACGAGCGAGGTGAAAAAGAGGCTCAGCGTGGTCGGCACGGCGGCAACGAGCTGGCGCGTCGTGTCGAGAAGAAAATCGAAATCGATATGCATGATGAGGCCGCCCTTGCGTCAGTTGCGCGCGAAGTTGCGCTTGAAGGAGCGGCCGACGATCGTCTCCGCCCGGCCGAACACACGGTTCGAAACGCCCGTCATCGCGAGATAGAGCGCTCCGCCAACGACGAAGAACAGGAAGTACTGGTGTGTCGATCCCGCCGCGACCTGGCTGGCACGCAGCAATTCGACGAGACCGGTGACCGAGATCAGCGCCGAGTCCTTGAGGCTCAACTGCCACACATTGCCGATACCCGGCAGTGCGAATCGCAGCACCTGGGGAATCAGGATGCGGCGCGCCATGGTGAGCGTCGGCATGCCGATCGCGCGCGCAGCTTCGAGTTCGCCGCGCGAGACAGCTAGCACGGCGGCGCGATAGACCTCCGTCTGATACGCGCCGGAAATCATGCCCACCGCGAACGCGCCAATCACGAACGGCGGCACGCCGATGAAGCCGTCGGCACCGAACCACTGCCCGATCGAGGACACCAGCGTCGAGCCGCCAAAGTAGAACAGATAGATGACAAGCAGTTCCGGCACGCCGCGGAAGACGGTCGTGTAGAAGTCGCCGATCACGCGCGCCGTGCGAAAACGCGAGAGCTTTGCCGCTGCGACGAGCGCGCCGAATACCGCGCCGATCGCGAGCGCCGCAAGCGTCAGCACCACCGTCATGAACGCACCGAGCAGGAGCAGGCCGCCCCAGCCATCGGTCCCGAAGCCGAGCATTTCGAAAAGAGCCATCACGCCACCTCAACCAAGCCTGCGAAACAAGCCGCGCGGCATCAGCCTTTCGAGCCGGATCAGGCCGAAGCGCGCGGTCACGTTGTGAGCGACGCTCAGGGCGTCACGTCGGTCTTGAACCACTTCTCCGAAAGCTTCTTCACGGTCCCGTCGGTAATCGCCGACGTTATCGCCGCGTCGAACTTCGCCTTCAGGTCCGCGTCCTGCTTGCGGAACGCGAGGCCTTCGCCCGGCCCCCAGATCAGGCCGCCGATCTTCGGGCCGGCCGTCACCGTCGGCACCGCTTCCTTCTTGTCGGCATTTGCGGCGTAGTACGTCACATCGTCGAACGACGCGTCGATGCGGCCATTGGACAGATCGAGATCGCGTTCCGGCGAGGTCTTGTAGACGCGGATCGACGCGACATCCTTGAAGTTCTCGTTGATGAAGCGCGTATAGACCGTGCCCGACTGAATGCCGATGGTCTTGCCCTTGAGCGCCGTGCGCAGCGCCTGGACGGCGGGCGCGTTCGACTTGGCGTCGGTGTCGAGCTTCAGCGGCGCCGGGTTGCCGGTTGCCTTCGGCAGGATCTTCGTGTCGGTGACCGCGAAGGTCGCCGGCGTGGACGCATACGGCTTCGAGAAGGCAATGATCTTCTCGCGCTCTGGCGTGATCGAGATCGCATCCATCAGAACATCGAACTTTCCGGCTTGCAAGCCGGGAATCATGCCGTCCCAGTCCTGCGCCACGAGATTGCACTTGAGTTGCGCCCGCGCGCACAGGTTAGCGGCGAGTTCGGGTTCGAAGCCGCCCAGCTTGCCGCCCGGCAGCGTCATGTTCCAGGGCGCGTAGCCGCCTTCGAGGGCGATCGTCACTGTCGTCCAGTCCTTCGCTTCGGCGGTGTTGCCCACAAGCGCCGCCGCTCCAAACGCGGCACCGATCAAACTCTTGACCAACCATCTGCACTTCGCCTGCATGTCCACACTCCTTGGATTGCCGAAAACTTCATTACGGTAGCGCGCCAATCGCGGTTTCGTCTTGTCTAGACAAGATGCGGGAAGTCGAATTTTGGCGCAAGCGCAATTTCTGAAAATGTCGCCGATTCAGGGTATCCACCAGGTCAGGGTCTCGGATCTGGCGCTTTACCCCGCCTGGCGGCGAACGCACAGTGGCAGTCACGGGTAATCGCATCAGCGACGATGCCGATGCAGTTCGTCGCTGGGCGATAGCCGGGGAAGGCCTTGTCTCCAAGTCGCGACTGGACCTCATCGACGATCTGAAGGCAGGTCGACTGGTGGAGTTGTTTCCGCCGGCGTATTGCGAGCCTTCGCCGCTGCACTTGATTTGTGCTCACCGTGCGCAACTGACACCGACGATCAGCGCGTTGAATGCCTTCCTGCGCGAGCGCTGCTCTGCATTGCTGGCCAGCTACCTCTCGGGAGGCTCCCGATCTGCGTAACGAAGTTCGCCCTTTCCTGATCGTCTCAATGAGTCGACCGAAGGCTTAGGCGCTAGCTCAGTGTCTTGAACTGGATACCCGGCCAGGTGAGTTTTGGCAGCCTGCTTTCCAGGCAGGTGCGGAGTTCCTGCACCTGCGCCGCTTGGTCGGAATCTTCCGGTCTGGTGAGGTAATACGCGTCACCACTTCCAACGGCGGTTTTAAACGGCAGCACGAGTTGCCGCTCGTCGATCGCGTCCTGTCGACCAGCTGCATCTCGCCGACGACGTTGCACCCGAGGTCCGCGCGAACGTCGCGGTCATTACGACGCTCTCCGCACAGATCGCCATCGTGGAAAAGCGTCTTCGAAAAAACGTCGCACACACGCGGACTGCGCCCTCTTTACTCCAGTACCCGGCAATTGATGGAGCACGCTTAATTCGTACCCTTTGTCTTATAACAGTTTCACGAATTGATTGAATTAAATGTCATTTCACTTATCCTGTTTCCATAGTCGCGCGATGGTCCAAACCAGCAGTCCTCTCGTCGGAGGTCACGGCCAATGAGTCCCGTCGTCGTCACCCTGCTCGTGCTGCTGGGCGTCGGGCTACTGCTCGCGCTCCGCCTCATGGGCATCTACAACGGGCTAGTGGTCGCCCGGAACCGCTTCGCGAACGCCTTCGCCCAAATCGACGTGCAGCTCAAACGCCGCTACGAGCTGATTCCGAACTTAGTCGAAGCGGTCAAGGGCTACATGGGTCACGAAAGGGAGACGCTCGACGCCGTCATCAAGGCCCGCAACAGCGCGATGGCAGCCGAGCAGAAAGTCGCCGCCAACCCCAGCGACCCGGCGGCCATCAGGGGGTTTAACGAGGCCGAGGCCCAGCTCGGCGGCATTCTGGGCCGGCTCTTTGCGCTATCCGAAGCGTACCCGGACCTCAAGGCCAACCAGAACATGCTCGCCCTGCAGGAGGAACTGAGCTCGACCGAGAACAAGATCGGCTTCGCGAGGCAAGCCTTCAACGACGCCGCCACCGACTATAACAACCAGCGCGAAGTCTTCCCAGCCGTCATGGTGGCCGGCATGTTTGGTTTCAAGGAAGCGTCACTGCTCGAAACCACAGAGGCCGAGCGCGCAGCGCCCAAGGTGTCGTTCCGGTAACCGGAACCGCCACGGCTCCGTGCGCTTCACGCTCTCAAAACCGCGCCGACCATGGCCACCAATTTCTTTCAGCAGCAGGATTCGGCACGGCGCAAGACCTTCCAGCTGGTGGTCTATTTCGTCCTCGCGATCCTGATTCTGATCGCCCTCGTGTACGGTCTGTTGGTGGCGCTCAGCATGTATGGCGCTCACGAGCCCGTGTCCTGGTGGCAACCTGACATGCTCCTGCTCGCGGCGCCGGCGGTGGGCATCCTGGTCGGTGGTGCCAGCGCGCTCAAGGTGTCCCAGCTCGCTTCTGGCGGGCAGGCCGTCGCCTTGATGTTGGGCGGTAAGGAGGTGCCCGGCACGACCACCGACGCGCGGCAGAAGCGGCTGCTCAACGTCGTCGAGGAGATGGCCCTCGCTGCGGGAGTGCCGGTGCCCCCCGTATATGTTCTGCCGGAGACCGGCATCAATGCCTTCGCGGCCGGCTACGCCCCGGGCGATGCTGTGGTCGCCGTCTCCCAGGGCTGCCTCGACTACTTGACCCGTGACGAGCTGCAGGGCGTGGTGGCGCACGAGTTCAGCCATATCCTCAACGGCGACATGCGGCTCAACATCCGGCTGATCGGCCTGATCTTTGGGATCATGGCGTTGTCGATCATCGGCCGCAGCCTCATGTTCGCTTCCCGCGCACGCTCGTCGGGAAGACAGGATTCCCGCGGCGGCATGGTGCTACTAGGACTGGGCGTGTTTGTGCTGGGACTGGTGGGAGCGTTCTTCGGTCGGCTGATCATGGCAGCGGTGTCCCGGCAGCGCGAGTACCTGGCCGACGCGAGCGCCGTCCAATTCACGCGCAACCCCGACGGGATTGGCGGGGCACTCAAGAAGATCGGCGGGCTGGCCGAGGGGTCGCGCATCGACACCCCCCGGGCCGCCGAGGCTGGTCACATGTTTTTCGCCAACGCTTTCGCCGGCGAGGGGCTCGCCGGACTGCTGGCCACCCACCCGCCCCTCGTCGAGCGCATCCGCCGGCTCCATCCCCAGTTCGACGGCCAGTTCCCGGAAGTGCGACCGGTCGATGTCGAGCGGGAACAACTCGAGGGCACCCGCCCCAGCCGCGTCCCGCCGTTCGCCGGGGTTCCCACGTTACCGGGGCTGCCGCAGGTGCCGGTGCCGGTATTGGGCTTCGCCGCCGATGCGGCGTCCCGCGTCGGCCACATTGATCCACAAGTGATTGACTACGCCCACGAGCTGCACGACAGCATGCCCGAGGTGCTCCGGGTCGCCGCACAGGAGCCGTTCAGTGCTCGCGCCCTGGTCTATGCTCTTCTCATGGACCCGCGGGCGGACCTGCGGGAACTCCAGCTGACCCAGCTGAAGGCCGACGCTGAGCCCCAGGACTTCGCGGAAGCCTTGCGGCTGGTTGTCCCTGTCCAGGTACTGCCGGACACGCATCGGTTGCCGCTGCTGGACCTGACCTTGCCAGCCCTGCGGCAGATGTCGCCGCGCCAGCACCGGGCTTTCCGCGCCCAGGTCGAGATGCTAGTGATCGCCGACCAGCGGCTGAGCCTGTTCGAGTACACGCTCCGCTGTGTGCTGCATCGCCATCTCGACGCCCAGTTCCTGCCGCAGCGTCAGACTCGTCCAATGCACAGTTCGCCGCAAAAACTGGCGCAGCCGGTGGCGACGGTGTTAGCGCTGTTGGCCTGGGAAGGCCAGCCGGAACCCGACCAGGCCGCCCGGGCTTTCGATACCGGCATGCGCGGCTACATTGGCGGCGACCAAACCCACCGCTTGCCGCCCCGCGAGAAATGCACCCTCGCCGGGTTCGACGCGGCCCTGCAAACGCTCGATCAATCCATCCCGGCCATCAAGCAGCGGATTGTCGCCGCCTGCGCGGGCTGCATCGTGGCGAACCAGCAGGTCACCGTCCGTGAAGCGGAGCTGCTCCGCGCCATTTGCGATACGCTCGACTGCCCGCTACCGCCGCTCGTCGCGAGCGAATCGGAAAGACGATGAACGACCTTGCATGCAGGGTTTTGTCGCGGCAAGGAACGCAGAACAACTGCGATCGCTATGCCGCGGGATCGAAGAACCGGGGGTTACACCCCCTGCTCCGGTTTTCTGATCGCGGATGACCCTGCCTGACCGGCGGCTGCGCCGGTGACCGACGCGGCCGTCGCGCTCGGCACGATGTGCAATTCACGGGTGCGCAACGGCAGCGAACATTGCGCGTCGGTCAGTGTTTGACGCACCCGGCGCGCGAGTTCCCAGCGCATGGTCCAGAACATGTCCGTGTTCGACCAGACGCGGATATTCAGCACCGCCGTGCTGTCGTCGAAGCGGATGACCATCACCTGCGGCGCGGGATCGCGGAGCGCACGCGGGTCGGCGGCGGCGAGCGTGCGCAGCGCCTCAAGCGCGCGATCCACATCGTCACCGATCGAGATCTCCACTTCGAGATCGAGCCGGCGCATCGGATTACGGCTGAAGTTGCGGATCGAATTGCTCCACAACGCGCTGTTCGGCACGTATTCGCAGATGCCGTCGGGTTTGGTGAGACGCGTCGTGAACAGATTGACTTCGTCGACCGTGCCCGCGACACTGCCGGCTCCGCCCTCGATATACTCGCCGACCTTGAACGGCCGCAACACTAGCAGCATGATGCCGGCCGCGATGTTCTGCATCGTGCCTTGCAGCGCGAGACCGACCGCAAGACCGGCTGCGCCAAGCACGGCAATGATGCTGGCCGTCTGGATGCCTAACTGCGACAGCGCACCGACGATCGCGACAATGCGAATGCCCCACAGGCCGATGTCGCAGAGGATCGGTCGCAGCGTGGCGTCCATGCGTGACTGACGCGCAAGGAGCCGGCTCAGCGACATCGAAGCGCGGCGCGCGACCCACCATCCGATCACCAGTATGCCCGCAGCGGCGCCCAGATGAATCGAGAACGCGGTGAGCATATCGAGCAGGAAGGCCCATCTGCCCGGACTGATTTCGACGAGAAGATTCTCCATGTGTCTTGACGATCCCTATATTGGACAGCGGGTAGATTGCCGCGCGCGAGCATCGACGGTATATGTGGACGAACTCGACTGGCTTCCGGGAATTTAACCAGATAACTTCCGTTTTGGGCATTATCAGCGGTTAAAGCTGCGTGTTTTTTCTGAGCCTGTTATCCAGATCGCTTCTGTCGTAACGGCAGCCGCCCGAGCTAGCGGCTGCCCGCCCCGAGTTCCGTGAACGGCCCCGCCGGCGTGACTTTGAGGAGACGGAAACGATGTCCTCACGCCCCGTTCGACCTTCTCTGCAGGCGTTTCGATAAACCACTCAAGATACCCACAGAAGCTGGGCACAAGCCTGTGGACAACAGGCTCATGACTCGCTCAACTCATTGAGCGCATTGGTTTTCACTCACATGCTTCCGATAGGTCGGCTGCGTCGCGGCCACACGCGTGTCGGACGAGCCGCCGTCGCCGCGGCGGCGCTCTCGCTCACCTTCATCGTGCGCGGCGCGCTGCACGTACCGATTCAAGGATCGGTCGCGCTCTTTCTCGCTGGCGCGGCGCTGCACCTGTTCGCCACCACTTCGATGGGCATTTTCATGGCCACGCTCGCGCGCAGCATGCCGCAGTTCGTGCAGAACGTCATGCTCGCCGCGCCCACCACGCATTTCGTCGAGCTCGGCCAAGCCATACTCTTTCGTGGCGCGGGCATCGCCGTGGTCTGGCAACCCTTCCGGTGGCTCGCGGCGATAAGAGGTCACACAGCGCATGAATGAGCGCCCTGCTACGCCGCGCGGAGGTCGAGCAGCGTATCGGCCTGACCGGATCGACGATCTATCTGAAGATCGCGCAAGGCAAGTTCCCCAAACCCATCACGGTCGGCGTGGCGGCGGTGCGCTGGCGTGAAAGCGAGGTCAATCAATGGATCGCAGATTGTGCGGCAGGCACATTGCAGCACAACCCGGACTCAGGCAAGGCGCAGATAAAGCCGCCAGGGAAGGCGAAGCGCCAGCGATCCGAGATCTGATCGCAGGACATCCACCCGACCCGCATCGCGCGGGTCTTTTTTTGCCTGCGCGCTGCGCTCGATCAGATCGCAGTCACACTTCCGATGTTTGTTAAATCACGTCAAAGTATTGATAGTGCATAGCATCCCCGTTGCAAATGCTTGCGTAGCCGGGTAAAAAAATTGTCCGTTCGTAGCGCATACCTTATTAAAAATGAGGTCGTAACCATGCAGCGCTCATTTGACCATTCAAGGAAAAATTCAAGATGCCGATTTCCTGCCCATATGTGGCTGAAAGATGATGGCGGCGCAGACATCAAAGGCTCGTCAACCGTTCAGGATCGCGAGGGAAGTATTGAAATTATCGGCTTCAGCCACGGCGTGAATCTGCCGGTTGATGCGGCTAACGGCACGATTACCGGCGCGCGCTCGCACTCGCCGGTTGCGTTAGAAAAGGAGTTTGACGCTGCTACGCCTTATCTTTACAAGGCCGTGGCAAAGGGGCAAACGTTGCAGTCTGCTGAGATAAAGTGGTATCGCATCAACGACGCGGGGAAGGAGGAAGTTTATTTCGTGATGCTACTCGAAGGCGTAAAGGTCTGCGGCATCAATCCTGGCATGATGAATACCAAGCTGTCACCCGACTCGCTGCTCAATCACGTTGAGGCGGTCTCGCTGATGTACGAGCGCATCACTTGGCATTATCTCGACGGCAATATCAAATTCACGGACGCGTGGAACGAACGCGCATAAGCGAGAGGATTGAAACATGGCTTATTCGGGAAAGTTTCTGGTGAATAACGCGCCTCTATCACCGCTCACCATCTTCGGCATTGGCACATTCAACGCGTTTTCAGGCAATCATCAGTACCGCAATCAAGGCGGATGCACAGCGTTGCCTAACGATGGCCCAATACCGGCTGGCAAATATTGGATCGTTGACAGGCCCACTAGCGGTATCCGCTCTCAGGCTTACGCATGGGCTAAAGACACCTTCAACTCAACATTCGGCACGCCATCGGATCACTTCGAATGGTTCGCGCTATATCGCGATGACGGGATGATTGACGATGTAACGTGGGTTGGTGGCGTCAAACGTGGACAGTTCCGGTTACATCCCGCAGGTGGTGCGGGGGTGTCACTTGGCTGCATTACCCTGCCGAGCCGTGCGGATTTCCTGAGAATCCGTTCGGCGCTGCTGCGCACCATGACGATCCCGGCCGGCAGTTCGGGCGGCGCGCGTCAAGCAAGTTGTCGCCTCACTCATGCAGCCAGAGGCTGTTTATTTGCGCTGATCGACGCCATCTCGACGACTGAGTCGCGTTCGGGGTTAAGCGTCACGGCACCAACCGGTGTCCAGTTGCGCGTGTGGCGCGACCAGCGGGCCGGATTGCGCTCGCGGGCCCTCTCGTACAGTGCATGCCGAGCGGCGAGAAGCGCACGATCGTCACCGGCGTGACGCTGCGCAGGCGTCACGTAGCGGATGCCACTATGACGATGCTCGAAGTTGTACCACTGCACGAAGCCGGCAGCCCAGGTGCGAGCAGCGTTCAGGTCCTCGAAGCCTGTGACCGGAAACTCCGG